>CAZDYJ010000006.1:0-11742 GCA_964509735.1 uncultured Gammaproteobacteria bacterium | reverse complement strand
AAATTATAATTACTAAAACATTGAAGCAGATACCAACTTTATTTTAGCTAAAATGATTTTCTGTGGCAAAATATCAATAAAGGCCAAAAAATAATACCGATTTATCATAGAAAGACAGTTTCAATTAAAATATTATGAACTCAAATAAATTAAGACAATTATATTTAGACTTTTTCAAGGAGAAGACTCACGCTGTTATTTCCGGAGCTTCTTTAATTCCTGAAAACGATCCGACTGTTTTATTTACCACCGCCGGCATGCACCCGCTTGTCCCTTATTTACTTGGCGAAAAACATCCTGCTGGAAATCGCTTAACTAATGCACAAAAATGTATTAGAACAGGTGATATTGAAGAAGTTGGCGACAGAACCCATCATACTTTTTTTGAAATGATGGGAAACTGGTCATTGGGAGATTATTTTAAGAAAGAATCAATTAATTATAGCTGGGAGTTTTTAACTTCACCTAAATGGCTCGGACTTGATAAGAATCGTTTAGCGGTTTCTGTTTTTGAGGGTGATAACGACGCTCCTTTTGACGAGGAGGCTTATAATATTTGGGCGGAAATTTTTCAAACAGAAAATCTACCACTTGAGAGAATCGCAAAGCTACCGAAAAAAAATAATTGGTGGGGGCCGGCTGGTTTAACTGGGCCTTGTGGGCCAGACACGGAAATTTTCTATTGGGTTGACTCAACTGATATCCCAAATAGTTTCAATGATGATAATGATTTTTGGGTTGAGATTTGGAATAATGTTTTCATGGAATATAATAAGAAGGCGGATGGAAGTTTTGAAGCTTTAATTCAAAAAAACGTTGATACCGGCTTAGGCTTGGAGCGAGTTTCTAGTATTTTAAATGGGCTTGATGATAATTATCAGGGAGATTTATTTTTACCGCTAATTTCCGAAATAGAAAATTTAAGTGCTAAAAAATACAATGAAAGCGAGGAGACAAAAAAAGCGATGCGAATAATTTCTGACCACGTTAAGGCCAGTGTTATGATTATTGGTGATAAACGAGGCGTTTTACCATCAAACACAGATCAAGGCTATGTTGTTAGAAGACTTATTAGAAGGGCTATTCGCTACGGTCGTCAATTGGATATTAAAAGTGAATTATGGTTAAAAGATTTAGCTAAAATAGTTATAAGTCTTTATCAGGAAGTTTATCCGGAGTTAAAAGATAATAAAGAATTTTTATTGGAAAATTTAGATAAGGAGCAAATTAAATTTGAAAGGACTCTAGAAAAAGGTTTATTAGAATTTAATAAAATTTCAGATAAAGATTTAGATGCTAAGGCTGTTTTTAATTTATATCAAAGTTACGGCTTTCCTTTAGAGATAACTGAGGAATTGGCAAAAGAGAAAAATATTAAAATTGATAAAGAAGGATTTTTAGAAGAATTAAAAAAACATCAAGAACTTTCTCGAACTGCTTCGGCTGGAAAATTTAAAGGGGGCTTAGCTGATGCTGGCGAGGAAACAGTTAAACTTCATACTGCTGCTCATTTATTGCTCGCTTCACTTAGAAAAGTTTTAGGTGACCACGTTGTGCAAAAGGGAAGCAATATCACTGCCGAGCGTTTGCGTTTTGATTTTTCTCATCCTGAGAAAATGACGCCGGAACAAATAAAAGAAGTTGAAGATTTAGTAAACGGAGCCATTGCCCAGGACTATAAAATTATTTGCCAGGAATTATCAATAGACGAAGCACGCGAAAGAGGTGCCATGGGAGTTTTTGATTCAAAGTATGAAGAAAGAGTAAAAGTCTATACAGTTTGCCACGCGAAGGATGGTTTTGACGATTTTCCTAGTAATGTATTTTCTTGTGAAATTTGTGGTGGACCCCATGTTGAAAATACAGGCGTTTTAGGTAAGTTTAAAATATCTAAAGAAGAATCATCGAGCTCTGGAATAAGAAGAATTAAGGCGGTTTTGGAGAAATAAATGATTTTTTATAGTAAAAGGTGTTTTGCTTTGATTTTTTAAGCTTTTAGCTATTGACAAAGATTAATCTTATATTTATAATAGATTACATCAAGATTATTACAAATAATTAAAGAAAGTTTAAAAGAAATTTTGATAAAGCATAAGTGCTTTTATCAAATTTTTTTGTGTTAATGTCAAAAGAAAAAATGAAAAATAATAGTGCAGCTGAGACCCTAAACGCCAAAGATTTTATTGAAATGCAAGGCGAAGTGGTTGAGCTAATGCCAGCGGCTAGTTTTAAAGTCGCCCTGGAAAACGGCCATGAAATACTGGCTCATTTGTCAGGTAAGATGAGGATGAATAAAATCCGTCTTTTGCCTGGTGACAGAGTTAAAATGCAGATTAGCCCTTATGATCTTACTAAAGGGAGAATCACTTACCGGCTCTAATTTTTTGTTTAATTTTTTATTAATTTAAGATAGTTTAAAGATAATATTTCTGTATGAAAGTAAGATCTAGTGCTAAAAAAATCTGTAAAGATTGTAAAGTGGTCAGACGAAAGGGTCGTGTCCACGTTATTTGCAAAAACCCTAAACATAAACAAAGACAAGGTTAATAAACCCTAAATTTTTATAATATCTATGGCAGTAAGAATCGCGGGGGTAAATATCCCGAATGACAAAAGAGTAGAAGTTGCTTTAACTTATATCTACGGAATTGGTCAGACAAAATCAAAAAAGATTTTAGCTGAGGCAAACGTTGATAAGGATAAACGCGTAAAAGATTTGGAGGAATCCGAAGCTAATATTTTGCGTGAAATTATCGAAAAGAAGAATTTGGTAGAAGGTGACTTACGTCGTGACATTCAAAGCAATATCAAAAGATTAAAAGAGATAAATTGTTATCGCGGCACTCGCCACGCTAAACGTTTACCAGCAAGAGGTCAAAGAACAAAAACTAATAGCCGTACAATTAGAGGTAATAAACGTTTGACAATGGGAAGTGGTAAATCAAAAGCTGGTTTACAAAAGACCTAATCTAAAATTTTAAAAATTATCAAAATATGTCCGAAGAAGTAAAAGAGGAAAAAAAGGCTGAAGTTTTACCGGTTGAACCGGTTAAGGAGCCAAAAGAAGAAAAAAGTGAAAAGGAAGACAAAGATGTCGATTCCTTCTCTTTTGATTCAAACAGCGACGAAGAGTTGCCTGAAGAAATTAAAGCTAAGCTTGAAAAGAATAAAGCTGCTCGTGCTAAAAAGAAATTAGTTAAGAAAAAGAAAAAGAAAACAGCTAAAATCGTTCGCTCAGGTTGTGCTCACATTCAAGCTACTTATAATAATACCATTATAACCCTAACAGATTTAAATGGTGATGTTATTTCTTGGGCATCAGCTGGTTTAGCTGGATTTAAAGGGGCAAAGAAAGCCACTCCTTACGCTGCTCAAATTATCACTAAAATTGCTACTCAAAAAGCTAAAGAAGAATACGGTTTGGAAGAGGTTAGTGTTTTTGTATCAGGCGTAGGAACTGGAAGAGAGTCAGCTATTCGCGCTCTAAATGCTAACGGCTTAAATGTTGTTTCAATTAAAGATAAAACAGCTGTTCCTCATAATGGTTGTCGTCCTAAGAAACCTCGTCGCGTTTAATAAATAATTATCCAAAAGAAATAATATGGGAAGAAATATAGACAATAAATGTAAACAATGCCGTCGTTTGGGAGAAAAACTTTTTCTAAAAGGAGATCGTTGTTCTGGCCCTAAATGTGCTATGGTAAAAAGGAATTATGTTCCTGGTTTTCATGGTCCTAAAAACAAAAAACGTTTAAGCGATTACGGTTTACAATTAGCCGAAAAACAAAAGGCTAAGAAAATTTACGGTTTAATGGAAAAACAATTCCGCTTAACTTTTGAAAAAGCTTCTAAGAAAACTGGTGATGCTGGTAAAAATTTCTTACGTGCCTTAGAAACTCGTCTTGATAACGTTGTTTTCCGTCTCGGTTTTGCTTCTTCAAGAGCTCAAGCTAGACAACTTGTAAATCACGGACATTTTACAATAAATAGCAGAAAAGCAAGCATCCCTTCAATGATTGTAAAAGAAGGACAAGTTATTAAAATTAGAAAAACAAGTCAAAATTCCCCATATTTCCGAAATAATTTGGCAGAAAAATTGAAAAAAGCTGATTTACCAAGTTGGTTAAGCTTTGATGCTAAAGAGCTAAGTGCCAAGGTTTTACATGAACCTAAAGATGCTGATTTACCTCAAAACATTAATGTCCAGGTAATCATTGAGTATTACTCAAAATAATAATTAAATAAGTGCGGTTAAAATCCGTCTTTATTTTCAATACTATGCAAAACATCGCTTTAGCAAAAAAAATTAGTTACAAGGGAATTTCTGAGAACGAAGGAACTGTAACAGTTGAACCTTTATTTCCTGGTTACGGAATGACTTTGGGTAATTCTTTACGTCGCGTTCTACTTTCTTCTTTATCAGGAGCAGCTGTAGTTGGCGTAAAAATAAAGGGAGCTAGCCATGAATTCATGTCTCTTCCAAAAATTAAAGAGGATGTTTTAGAAATGGTTTTAAATTTAAAACAATTACGCATTAAAATGTTTACTGAAGAAGAAGTGCGTTTAGAAATTAAAGCTAAAGGAAAGAAAAATGTTACAGCCGCTGATATTGAAAAGAACGCCAATGTTCAAATTATGAATCCTGAACTTCATATTGCTGAAATTACTGAAGCTAGTGGTTCACTTGATATTGAAATTTTTGTAAAAGCAGGTCTTGGTTATAAAATGGCTGAAGGAACAAAAAAGGATAATAGAGAAATTGGTTTTATCGAAGTTGACTCTATTTTTTCTCCAGTTACTTTAGTTAGTATTGAGGTTGAAAATACTCGTGTTGGTAAAATGACTAACTGGGATGAGCTTATTTTAAACATTAAAACTGATGGAACTATTAATCCTGAGGAAGCTTTTTATAAGGCAGTAGAAATTTTAGTAGCTCAATTTAGTGCTCTTTCAGGAAAAGAAGCTGAGACCGTAGAAGAAGTTGCTGAAGTAAGTGAGGAAGCTGAAGTAGTTCAGAAAGCGGAAGATGTTGAAGATGAAGAAGCTCCGGTTGAGAAAAAAGCTAAAACTAAAAAAGTTAAAAAATAATCATATAGCCGTTTAATCGGAAAACAGAATTGATATGCGTCACAGAAACAAAAATAAAATTTTAGGTAGAGAAAAGGGTCCACGTGAACTTATGTTGCGTAACCTAGCTTCAAGTATTTTAATTTACGAAAAAGTAAAAACTACCAAAGCTAAAGCCCAAGCAATTAGACCAATAGTTGAAAAAATGATTACTTCTTCTAAAGAAGGAACATTAGCAGCTCGCCGTGGTTTAATTAAGGTTTTATTACAAAAAAAGGCAGTTTTAAAAGCCATGGATGTTTTAGGTGTTCGTTATAAGGAAAGACCAGGCGGATATTTAAGAATAACAAAATTAGGTCAAAGAGCTGGTGACGGCGCTGAAATGGTTTTGATTGAATTAGTATAAAAATATGAAAAATATTGAAAGAAAATTACATAAAATAGACGCTGCTGATCAAAGTGTTGGTCGCTTAGCTACAAAAATTGCTACTATTTTACGTGGAAAAAATAAAGCAGAATATCAACCTCACCTAGACTTAGGAGATATTGTTGAAGTTTCAAACATGTCAAAAGTTAAATTTACTGGCAAGAAACTTGATCAAAAACAGTATCACCACTATTCAGGTTATCTTGGTGGTTTAAAAACTCGCAAGATGAGTGAAATTTTTATAAAAAATCCTGGTGATATTTTATTTAGAGCGGTTAGAGAAATGTTACCAAACACAAAACTCCGCAACGGAATGTTGAAAAGATTAATCATCAAATAATTAATATGGATAAAAATAAAGCCAAAGCTTCCATCGACAACGAAGTTAAGGAAGTTAAAATTACAGAAATTGAAGAGGAAAAAGATTGGGCTAGAAATGAAACAGCCGATTTCTCTGGAAAATTTACTAAAGCTATTGGACGCCGTAAAACCGCAGTTGCTCAAGTTCGTCTTTATGAAGGCGGAAAGGGTGTTATTATGGTAAATGGTCAAAGAGCAATTGAGTATTTTTCTGGTGAAGATATGACTGTTATCACTCAACCTTTAAAAGTTACTGGCCATGGTCGTGATTTTAATTTCTCAGTTTTAAGCAAGGGCGGCGGAAAAAAAGGTCAAATGATTGCTGTTCGTCTTGGTATTGCTCGTGCTTTATTAGCTTATGACGTAGAAACAAAAGAAGCTCTAAAGGCTAATGGATTCTTAACTCGTGACCCTCGTCGTGTTGAAAGAAAGAAACCGGGTCTTAGAAAAGCCAGAAAAGCCCCACAATGGAGCAAACGTTAAAGAAATAATCTTAGATTATATAATAAAAAACTCTCTAAATTTAGAGAGTTTTTTGTATTTTAGGTTTAAAATAGCGATTTAGTAGAAAAATTGTTTATTAATATACTATCCATAGTTTAATATGAGATAAATTAATACAATTATTTGATATAACTCGAAAAATACGATAAAATGGAGTTATGAAACACAATAATTTTATAAAAATGTTTAATAAAAATTTAAAAAATTATAAGTTTTTTTTGATTCCTGTTTTTTCTTTTGTTTTTATCCTTGCCGGCACAAATACAATTTTAGCTGATAAAATAGAGCAAAAATTATCAGGAAAAATATTGCTTCAGGTCGAGGAAAATGGTGAGGCCTGGTATGTAAATCCTGATCAAGAAAATAAAATAATTTATTTGCGAGACCCTTTAAGCGCTTTTAATATAATGAGGTTTTTAGGAATTGGAGCAACAAGTAAAGATTTAGACAAGATTCCTGTTTCCTTAGATTATTTATTTGGAGAGGACTCTGACGGCGACGGTTTGCCTGATAATTTTGAAATTGCGATTGGAACTGATCCTTATAAACTTGATACAGATAGTGATGGTTATAGTGATTATGAGGAAATTTTGCATGGTTTTGACCCTTTAAAAGCGGATGGAGCAAAGAAAGTTTTTGATTATAATTTTGCTAAAAAGCAAAGCGGCAGGATACTGCTTCAAGTTGAAAAAACCGGCGAGGCTTGGTATATAAATCCTGATAATTTTAAGAGATATTATCTTGGCGGCGGGGTTGAGGCTTTTGCTTTGATGAGAAACTTAGGACTCGGAATAAGTAACAGTAACTTAGCAAAACTAAAAATTAATCAGGAAATAGGTGAGTATTATATGCATAATCAGTTGGGATTTTCCGTTTTTATCCCCGAGACCTGGAAGGGTTATAAAATTACTAGAAACAATACTGCCTATGAGTATAATTCTAAGTCCTATGACCTTACAAAAATAAATTTTCATTTACCTATTAAAATTAGTTTTTCCGATGATGAATTTAAAGTAGAAGATTGCCCCGCTTGTTTTGAGGACGTTTTCTCTCTTTATATATTTGATAGAGGAGATTATTTTTTTCATTTTTTAAAAGACTTAAAAGATGATCCGGATATGAATTTATTTGATGAGCTAATGCTTATTGGAGAAAATTCAAATTACATGATTTTAAGACCAAAGAATTTACATGGACAAGCTTATAATGGAGAGTATATGCGTGATAGAATTAATGAGGCAATCACTTTTTTAGATAAGATACAAACCTTTAATGTAAAATAGAAAAAAATATATGAAAAGCAAACAAGAAATAATTGATAGTTTATTAAATCGCGGAGTAATCGTTAATATTTTACCGACTCGCGAAGAGCTTGAGAAAAAATTAAATTCCGATGAGAAATTAAAAATTTACATCGGGGCTGATCCAACTTCCGGAGCGCTTCATTTAAGCCACGCGAAAAATTACATGATTTTAGAAGAATTTCGCCAACTAGGTCACGAAGTTTATGTTTTAATTGGTGATTTTACCGCTCGTATTGGTGATCCGACTGAAAAAACTAGCGCCAGAAAACAATTAAGTCGCGAGGATGTAAATGTTAATGTAGAAAATTGGTTAAGACAAATTAAGCCTTTAATGGATTTTGAGGCTAAAGTTAATCCGCCGAAAGTTGTTTATAATCACGACTGGCTGGCTAAATTAACAATGGAAGAAGTTGTTAATTTAGCTTCTAATTTTACCGTCCAGCAGATGCTTGAGCGCGATATGTTTGAAAAAAGAATGGGGGAAAATAAACCGATTTTTTTACATGAATTTTTATACCCGCTGATGCAAGGCTATGATAGTGTGGCTTTAGATGTTGATATTGAACTTTGTGGCACAGACCAGATTTTTAATGCTTTAGCTGGGCGAACTTTACTTAAGAAATTAAAGAATAAAGATAAATTTGTGGTTGCTGTTAATTTAATGGAAAATCCGGCGACTGGAGAACTGATGTCAAAAAGTCGAGGGACGGGAATATTCTTAGATTTTTCTCCGGAAGATATGTACGGCGGAATTATGGCTCAACCGGACGAGATGATTAAGGTTTTTTTAGTAAATAATACCAGAATGCCTTTAGCTGAGATTGAAAAATTACTAGAGGAAGATAACCCGCGAGACGCGAAGATGAAAACTGCGAAAATGATTACAGAAATTTTTCATGGCGCAGAATTAGCTAATAAAGCCGAGGAAACTTTTGTTTCTAAAATTCAAAAGAAAGAAGCACCGGAGGATATAAAAGAAATTTCTTTAGGCTTTGAGTCT
This sequence comes from uncultured Gammaproteobacteria bacterium, assembly GCA_964509735.1. GTDB lineage: Bacteria > Patescibacteriota > Patescibacteriia > Patescibacteriales > UBA12465 > UBA12465. The sequence continues at coordinate 3,080 of CAZDYJ010000006.1, read as the reverse complement.
GAGACTTTATTTAACATTTTAAAGAAAGCTTTAGTTGATATGAGTGGTAGTGAAATTAGACGACTTATTCCGCAAAACGCTATTCGCTTAGACGGGGAACTTAAAAATGATGAAAAAGAAATTATAAATCTTAATCAAGAGGGCATGATTTTAAATGTTGGCAAAAGAATTTGGTTAAAAATTAAGATTTAATATGGACGGAGCTTTACGAAAAATTGAAGAATTAAGACAAAGGTTTTTAGAGCTTCGCGAACTTTTAGATATTGATGGCAAAGAAGTTCGGGCTAGAGAACTTCGCTTGTCTATGTCAGCGGAGGACTTTTGGGATGATCAGGAAAGGGCGATAAAAATTAGCCAAGAAGCGGAAAATTTATTTTCTGAAACAAAAATATGGCATGATTTTGGCGAGGAGTTAAGAGATTTAACAGAAATCTGTGCTTTAGCTGATAGAGAAGAAAGCGACGACGGCGAATTGGACGAACTAGGGGAAGATATTGAGAAAAAATACGAGGAACTTTTTAAGCGCTTGGGTGATTTAGAATTTTATGCCCTTTTTGGTGGTAAATATGATAATAATAATGCCTTTTTATCAATTCATGCCGGAGTTGGCGGAGTTGACGCTCAGGACTGGGCAGAGATTTTAGAACGCATGTATTTTCGTTTTGCGGAAAAGAAAAATTTTAAAGCTGAGGTTTTAGATATTGTTTATGGAAACGAGGCGGGGATAAAAAGCGCTGAAATAAAAATTTCCGGACCACTGGCTTACGGTTATTTAAAAAGTGAAAATGGCGTTCACCGCTTACTTCGCAATTCTCCTTTTAACGCTGACGGCTTGCGTCAGACCTCCTTTGCTTTAGTAGAAGTTATTCCGGAAATAAATAGCGATGAAGCACCAGATATAAAGGAGGAAGATTTAAGAATTGATGTTTATCGCTCAAGTGGGCCAGGCGGACAGAGCGTTAACACAACTGATTCGGCCGTTAGAATTACCCATATTCCAAGTGGATTAGTCGCCGCTTGTCAAACAGAAAGATCACAACATCAAAACAAAGAAAACGCTTTTAAAATTTTAAGAAATAAATTATTTAAGAAGCTAATGGAAGAAAGGGAGGAAGAGGAGCGGAAATTAAAAGGCGAAACTCAGAAAGCGGAATGGGGCAAACAAATTCGTTCATATTTTTTATACGGCAATCGTTTAGTAAAAGACCATCGTAGTGATTATGAGACAAGTGACGTTGACGGCGTTTTAGACGGCGATTTAGAGCCTTTTATGTCGGCTTATTTGCGGATTAGGGGGTAGGGGGTTTTTTTATTTGACTTTTTTAATTTTTTCTGGTATTATTTTTTTAATTAGCTTCATTTATAAATATTATAATTATGAAAAAATTGTTATATTTTTTGTTTTGTTTTAGCTTTCTTTTGTTAATTTCTCAAAATACTAAAGCAGAATCCCAATTTAAACATGTTATTTACTTAGAGCCAGGCTGGAATTTGATTTCCACACCTAGATTGCTTGAATCTCATGAATTTTCAGCTTCTAGTACATCTTCAAATTACGATATTTATGTAATGAATCCTAATAGTATTTCTAAATGGTCAACGATGGCAGAAATTGGTCAAACAGAATTTGAACCATTATTTGGTTATTTTATTAATAATAAGACCGAAAATACAACCACGTTAACTTTTAATTATAGAAATGACGTTTCTCCAAATGAAAGGTTTTTCTCTCGTAATTTATCTACTGGTTGGAATGTAATTGGTGTGGCAAATCCGAGCTATGCTTTAAAGCAAAATACTGCAAATAACGCTAATTTTGATAATGTAAAAAATATTATTAGCAGTATAGGTTTAAATACACAATCAATTTATGATTTAACCGCTAATCAGGCCTCAAAATCCTCTGTAAAAGTTAGCAATAATTGGCTTAGTACCACCTATGAAGATGCAAACGATTTAGATGATTTTAGAGAAACAAAAGCTTATGTAGTTTTTAATACGCTACCAAGCACTTATATTGGTTTTCAGAATAATGATCCAATAGTAGACGTATCTAATGATTTTATAAATATTGACCCTATAATTTCTACAAGTAGTGTTTCGGTGGGATTTGGTGAAAATAATGTTTTGCTGGCAAATTTTTCGATTACAAATAATCTAAATAGAAAAATTTTGGTTAAAGGATTTAATTTATACAACAACGGAAGTGTTTTAAATGATATTGTTTCTAACTTAGAACTATTTATCAATGGTAACAAAATAACTAATGGTATTTATGCTGATGGTTATGGAAGATTTGACTTTAATTATGAGACCGAGGAAGGCAGTGTATTATTAGTTGAGGTGAGGGGTAGTGTCGGTGTTGCTAGTGTTAATGACAATATTAATTTTTATTTAAGAGAGGTGTCAGATTTTTTTTCTGTGGACTATATTTATGGAAATGATTTGAATATAGCCACAACTTACACAAATAGTAATGGAATTATAATTAACTTAAAAGCAAGTGACTTCTCAATTGAGATGGATAAAACAGCTGTTCCTGCTACAGATGTTAAACCAGATACAAAGAATGTTGTTTTAGCTAAGATTTCTTTGAAATCTAATGGCGAAAACGCTACTTTGACTCAAATTAAGCATATTGAAAATGAGAATGGTTTTTTCATTGAAGGTAATGTCGATTATTTAGAAAATATCAGATTAACAGAAGTTGGTGGGGGTACTTATGATCTTACATCTTCAATCTCAGGAAATAAAATCACTTTATCTTTAAATGAAGAGATTTTTTTTGCTAAGGGTGTAACTAGATCTTATGAGTTAAGAGCTGATGTAAAAGCTGATGCCCCAGAAGGAGCTACTTTCAGAACTATTTTAAATGGTACTGCTTTAGACATCGAGGGTGATGTTTCTGGTGCTAAAATTACTAGCATTACTCCAGCTGAAGTTACTGGTTCTTTAATCACTGTTAAATCTGCTTCTTTATCATTAAATGAAGTTGTCTTAACAAACGCTACAGTTGTTGGCGGATCTAATGAATTAGTTTACAAGGCTATGGTAGAAGCTGGAAGTGCTGATGATGTTAG
>CAZDYJ010000005.1:0-49001 GCA_964509735.1 uncultured Gammaproteobacteria bacterium | reverse complement strand
CTTCTACTTGAAGAAGGATGTAGCCTGAAAGACGAGAAGAGAGAGTGGTGGCGGCAGAGGAAAAATTAGAGATAGTTAAAAAAGAAAGAATAACTATTGCTCCCAGAAATACTAACTTAAAGATGTTTTTAGTTTTTATCATTTTATTTAAAAAATTTAATTTGAAGTTAAAGGATTATTTTGCTTTATTTTATCATTATTTAGGGTTTTTATCAAAAACATTTTAGCTAATTAATAATTTAAAACTTTTTTGTACAAAGAAATTATTTCTTGTAGATTATTTTCTGGTGATAAATTAGCAACCGAATTTCTGGCCGCTTCACCAACAACTTTTAAATCGTAATTATTAAGAGCGTTTATTTTTGAAGCCAAATCTCTAAAATCTCCCATGTCAAACAAAAATCCATTTACCCCGTCTTCAATAATTTCCGGAAAACCACCGACTCTTGAAGCAATAACGGGTTTCCCCAAACTCATAGCCTCTAAAAGGGATAAAGGCATATTCTCATACCAAATAGAAGGCATAACAATAGCCTTAGCTCCCAAGATAATATTTTTTAACTCTTCCCCGCTTTTAAAATCTAAAAATTCCACTGGCGCTTTTAATTTTTCCGCTCTTATTTTTAAATCTTCTAATTCCTCCCCGCGACCAACAATTTTTAATTTCTCATTTGTCGCCGCTAAAGAATTAATTAACAAAGACAAGCCCTTTTCTCGACTTAAACGACCAAAATATAATAAATAATTATCATCTTTATTTTCTAAACTAAGTTCTTCTTTTAAACTTTTTAAATCCGAACTAAAAGGATTATAAATTACTTTTATTTTAGAAGCCTCTTGCCCAAAACGAATACAAATATCTTTCATAAAAATACTGGGTGCTATAAAAAGACGAATATTTTTTTCGTAAATTTTCCAGACTTTATGATGAATAAACATTTCTAAAGATGCTAAAAAACTAGCTGACTGAGAATTTTTAACACACTTATATTTAAAACAATTAAAATATTTATGTCCCAAGCAACGTTCACAAATCTCGCCTTTGTTAAAAAGCATGTGATTTGGGCAAATTAATTTGTAATCATGTAAATGCATGACAACAGGAATCTTAGCTTTCGTAGCTGCTTTAAGGATTGAGGGTGATAAATGATGATAAATATTATGAATATGAATTATCTCTGGCTTGAAATCTTTTAATAATTTTTTAAATCGACGTCTAACTGAAAAACTATAAATAACTCGACCGGGAATTTTTAAAGTATTTTTAAAACCAAGTTTAGCATTAAAGCTGAGTCGACTTGGCCAATATTTACTAAAGTCGTTAGGGATGTTGTCTGGATGCTGCATGGAAAAATTAGCCACCTCATGGCCAAGAGCTTTCAAGCCTTCGCTTAAATCTAAATAATATTTATCAGCTCCGCCCCGCGAATAATGATATTTATTTACTTGTAATATTTTCATAGACTTTTATATAGGTTTTCGTAATCCCGAGTTATTTTTAAAATATCAAACATGTCTCTCATTTTTTTTCCCGCTCTTTCTATTTTCGCCGCCGTTTCAATAGTCGTAAAATTATCCACCAAATTATCCATTTCCTGGCTTAAAATATCTACTCGTCCCGCTTCTACTAAAAAAGCTTCTTTATCGCTTAAAACCTCTTTGACGCCGCCAACTGAGCTAGCGATAATCGGCAGACCTGATAAAGCTGCTTCAACTAAAACTATGCCCATACCCTCCCATAAAGACGGGAGAACAAAAATATCTAAGGAGTTTAAAAATTTTGGACTATCAACTTGACCGACTAATTTTACTCTTTTTTCTAAACCTAAATCTTCTATCTGTTTTAATAAGTCTTTCTCTAATTCTCCAGTGCCGGCAATAAGCAATTTCGTTTTTTTATTTTTTAATTTAGAAAAAGCTTCAATTAAAATCTTATGCCCTTTCTGCTCGTTTAAGCGACCAATGGTGCCAAACACAAAAAATCTTTTCGGTCGACTATTAAAGTGATTTTCTTTTATTTTAAAACGCTCAAGCCTTATACCATTATAGATAAGCTCTAATTTTTTCTGACCTAAAGCATATCTTTTTCGAGCATCACTTAAAACAGCCCGAGAAACCGCCACTACCTTATCAGAAAAAAGCAAAGAAAATCTTTTAACTAAATTATATGTTTTACTCTCATGTAAATTAGTATTTACTTCTGTGCTTAAAACTTTAGACACGCCAGCTAACTTAGCCGCTAAAATCCCATAAACATCTCCGCCCAGCTGAGTATGAACAATATCTGGCTTTATTTTTTTTAAAGATTTTATAAGAGAAAAAAAGTTTTTACAATCAATTAAAGAATTTTTATGTAAAATAATTATCTCTATCCCTAAGTCTTCAAGTTCTTTTAACCAATCACCACCTCTTTTATATAAAATTAAAGATGGTTCAAATTTCTCTCTATCAATATTTTTTATTAAATCAACAAAAAAACGCTCCGCTCCACCGTAGTCAAGAGTCGGGATAATATATGTTATTCTAATTTTGCCTTTATTTTTTTCCTGTTTCATTTTTTTCATTTGTTTCTAAAAGTTTTATCGATAAAAGAACTAAAACGATTGGTAGCCAAACTTTACCTTTATAATAAGAGGTATTTAAAAATTGGAAAAATAAAGAACCGGTCGCACCGATAATAAGCGGCGCTAGCCAAGGGAATTTATGGTGATATTTTTTTAAAGCCAAGTAAAAAGTTTTAAGTAAAACTAGCAGTAAAAATATGTAAGCTAAAAGTCCTAATAAACCATTCTCGGCTAAAACTTTCTGCAAGACTCCGTGTGAGTCAATTGGGGCGCCGTATTTTGCTCTAAAGCGAACATTACTTTCAACTAAGCGAATAAAATATCCACTACCATATCCTAAAATTGGTTTTTCTGAAAAAGCTTCTAAAGATATTTCTGTGAGTAGCCAGCGATTTTCCGTTGAAGAAACATTTTCGGCCTGAAGCCTGGTCATTTTTATAAACAAAGGCGAGACTAAAATAATTAAAAGCAGTCCTGCTACTATTAGCTCCCTGGCTTTAACTTTTTTATCCCTAAAATAAAGGCCTATATAAACCAAACTCTGAGCAGCTAAAATAATCCAACCAGAGCGAGAAAAAGTCATAATAATTCCTAGAACTGAAAGAAAAAAAGCAATGTCTAAAAATCTTTTAAAGCGTTTGTCTTTAGCTAAAATTCTTAAACTTAAAATAAAGAAAACTCCAAAATTTAAAAACTCGGCAATTAAATTATGATTTTCTCCAAAAGGAAATATACCGCCTAAACTTAAAGATCTAATTCGAAAAAAACTATCTCGCCAATCTTGGCCGTAAAGAGAAAGAAAGCCAAAGAATAAAACCACTAAAGACGAAGCGGTCGCGGCAATAATAACTTTTTTTAAAGTTTTCTGATCCCTTATTAAATTATAAGGCAAGAAAACATAAGCTAAATATAAAAATAAAGGCCAGCGACAAAAATACCATAAAGAGTAATATGGATTACCAGAAAAAATAGAGGATAAAAAAGAAATGCCTAAAAATAAAATAAAAGGCAAAAATAAAGGCCATTTTATTTTAAGCTTTTCGTTTGGTTTAAAGAGTAATGAATATAAAGTTTTAAAAGCAAAAGCAAAAAATAGCAATAGAGCAATAAAATCAATAGGCGGAATCTCTAAGCCAAAAAATTTTAAATCAAAACCAATGACTGGTAAAGTAAGCGCCATTAAATATAAGCCGACTTTCGGCCTATAAATAAAAAGTCCTAATAAAATTAAGGCCGCAAGGGCTAAAAATATTTCCATCATATTTTAAATTATATAATAAAAAAGATAAAAAAAGAAGACCGCGGTTTAAAACACACGGTCTTTTTAAATTGATTTCTTAATTGAGGCTTAAGGTTGGTCCCAGCGGAGAAATTTTTCCGAAGCGACTACCTGGCATTACTTCAACGCTGCCATTTTCAAAATGCCTGAAAATGGTGTACATTCCTACAGTTGCCTTTTCGATTGGTTTACCTAAATCAATCTCAAGCAAGGGTGGAAAAACAGGGTTGTCTTGCGAAATAGCTATATATGCATTATCAAGCAACATAGCGCTAGCGAATCCAAACTCTAAATGATAAGGCGGAACCTGGAAAATAATGTATTTTAAACCAGCTTTTTGCATCTCCTCTGCATTATACATAGACTGATACCAGCCAAAAGCTTCTGTGTCTCCTAAATAATCATTAGGAAAAGCTTCAAACATTCGGCCATCTAAAAGATCTAAAAATTCCAAGCTTCCTTTATTAGCCATAAGAATGAAGTTTTTACCCCGGACCTGTCTAATTCTTGAAAAGAAGCTATAAATACCTTCCGCCCAATAATTATCAATTTCATAAGGAGTGTTAGCTAATCCATTACCGTTAATATCAAATTGGCTGCTTTTATTGTTTTGCACCCAAGAGATATTAGCACCACCATTATCCATAAAATAACCATCCCAGACTGAATTATTTAAAACCTCTTTAAGAAGTTTGTCAGCCATCCAATCCTTGTATTGAATACCGTTATAGGTCGGACAGGCTGAACTTAAATTCATCATCACCATGCCAGGCCAGAAAACAGTATTTTCACCATTACCATTTTTCAGAAACCACTTCGGATAATGACTTAAAACTTCTTGAAGCCATCTTTTCTGAATTGGCCGATTAGCCGTCATGGGATAAAAAAATTCCATCGGATTACTGTAGCATATGAGCTTCAAATCCCTGTTTAAGCTTTTCATAAGCTTTAAAGCAGCGGGATTGTTAATCATATTTTCCATATCCACGATAACTAAGTCATGGCGCGCCAAAGCTTTAGCTTGTTCTATCCCCATAGTCGGGGACGTCCAGTAGGCACTCGTTTTTGCCGGCGGGTTGTTAACCTGCTCGCAAGAGTTGGCCGAGAAGATAAAAAACGCGAAAACTACCACTAGGCGACCCAGAATCTCATTCCAAGTAAACCCAAAAATTTTTTTTCTTTCCATTTTTTTAAGGCTCTTAACCCCTTTTTTTTTATTTATTTTTAAGAATTTTTATTTATTTTTAAGGTTCTTTTTTATTAATTTTTATATACTAACTGTATATTATAGCATAAATTTAGAGAAAAGTCAAACACTGGCACCCTAAGTTCAACAAGTAAGTACAATACTTTGATATAAATAGCTTAATAAATATAAAACATCATTATAAGTCTTAAACTATTTAAAAAATGACTCCAATATAAGAGTGAAGTCATCTTTTAGTTTTAGTATAGTTTTTTGCCTTATGTCTACTTTTTAGGATACATCTTAAAACCCTATTCAATCACAAAATCTCCGTCTGTATAATTTATTTCTTCCCTTTTTATTTCACCCGCATATTTTAATTTAAATTCAAAACTTTGATTACGACGACCGGATTGTTTTTGCACTAAAAGTCGATAAGGATTATCTTTAAAATATGATTTTAATTCTGACGGCAAATTATATTTAAAATTTAAAGACCCGCTCGTTCCTGGTTCAAGGGAGAAAAAAGCAGCAAAAACAGTTTTATTTAAATCTTCGTCTTGATAAATTTTTATAGAATCATTATCTATCTTAACTTGACCAGAAGAAGTTATCGATTCTAAGCTACTCCCAAAAGGAGCATAAACTCTAGTATAACTACGATACCTGGTTGTTCGCCAGTCAAATCCACCCTGATGATTATAAGATAAATTAGCTTCGACTTGATTCGTTCCTAAATCAAGCTCGTAAGAGATTTTTTTCTCAACTACAGCATCACTTTTAAAAGCGGCTAAATTAGCATCAACAGCCAAAAAATAATCTCCGGGCTGATTTTTAACTTCCCCGCCAGCACCAAAATCAATAGCTAAATTATTTAAATAATCTTTAGTAAAATAAAGTTGAATATTTTTACTGGCAACATGCTTATCAAGTATTGCTAAAAAATCTGTCATTCTTTCTTTCGGTAAATTAAAGAGACGATCTTTTAACTCCGCTACTATGTCATTTATAACATCCTTTCTGTCCCAAGAAGATATTTCCTGCTCCTTATAAGAAACCTCGACGCTATACTGTAGAAGTTCTTGAAAATTATCTTTATTATAAACATCACCACGTGCTTCTATGTCTCCGACAAGTTCAATAAGATCAGCTACAAAGTCCGGAGAAATTCCCACAACCCCACTAAAATCGCCCGACTCTTCACCGATCGCTTTCTTCTCACCATGATAAATATTTAAAATATTAGTTGCACTAGTTGGCCAATCTGGCGACCAATTAGCATCTCTTAAATACCACTTTTCAACTTTCAAATATTTACTAAGCGGTTCTGGTGGAGTCTGATTCCAGTTATCGCTAATAGAGGCCGGCATATCTAAATGATAACTATCATGAGTGCTTAGATTTTTTATTTCTCCGCTTGATACTTCGAGTAAACCGAAAACACCGATAAAGCCACCACTAGGGCGTAGCTCATCGGTATTGTGCATAATGACTAAATAACGACTGTCTTGAGGATAACCAGCCAAGGCGGGTAAAACTTGACTCAAGGCGGGCAGCTTGGAAATAAGCTCTAAGCCAACTTCTAACTGTTCTTTTAAGTCACTAATTTGACCGTAAACTGGATATAAAACACCAATGCGTTTTATTTTATCTAAATTATAATAAGCTAATTCTAAATTGGCCTTTAAAGCTTTTAACTCTGGCTCAGATTCATAAATTAATTTTAAAACATTATTTTTTGCCGCAGCATCTAAAGAAACAAATTTTTCTACCTTTGTAGATTCTTCTAAAGTAATAGCTAAAGGAATAATTCTCGCCAGCGATCTACTACTTATCTCTCCGGCGCTTAAAAGATAATTTAAATCTTTAAGCTGTCTTTCCATAAAAGGCAGATATTTAAAGATAAATTTATCACTGGCGCCGTTTATCTCTATCCTAGAATCGCTAAATAATTTTTCAGCCAAAAGAGCTGGACCTTCTGCTTCTTGAAGTTTTCCCGCTTTTAAGTAATTTAAGGAATCAGAAATTTCCGCCTTAGCTTTTAAGGCTAAACTAGCACCGTTTTTAAAATTTCCGTAAACAGGAATAAGGAGTAATAAAAAAATAATTAAAAAAGCGAAAATAGCCAAGAAAATATATTTTAAATATTTCATAAATTAAAAAGAAATTAATTAAGACTTTTCTTAAACACCACTTACTAAATTATCACTTTCTAAGGTATTAAGAAATTTTTCTTTATGACCATCATCCTTTACTCCTTCAATATCTCCAGCTAAAACTATTTTCTCATCTCCTAAAATATTGTATAAAAAAATATCAGCCACCGAGCGACGATAATTATATTCTTCTTCACTAAAAACAGTGTAATTTATTTCTTCATTTAGAACATTTTCCAACTCTTTAAGGCTTGATAGAAAATGACGTTTAGAAAAATTACCCACAATTAAAATATCTATTAAAGACTCTGGCTTATTAATAAACTTGCCAGTTAAAATAAGTAATTTTGGACTACAATCTTTTATCATCCTATCAAATATTTCTCTATTGCTAAAAAATCTGGCCTTAGAAAATAGCGACTTAAGCTCAGGAAAAAGAAAAAAATCTTTATTTAAATAAAACTTTTCTATTTTTTGAACATTTTTAGTTTTTAAATTGTTTTTACCTTTTTTAGAAGTTTTTGATGTGTTTTTTGATAAATCTTTAGATTTATTTAAATCTTCTTTAATTTCCACTTCAGAGTCCAATTCTTCTACTTTTAAAAATCCAAGTTCTTTTAAAAATTCCAATTCTTTTCGCCAAATTTGTCCTTTTTGTTTTAAAAAATCTTTAATTTCGCTCTCAAAAAAGCCTTTTTCTAAAGAGGTAAAGAAAAAGGACATGATTTTCATCCTTAATTCTGAAGCAAAAAGCTTGTTTAACATAAAGACGACTTTATTATTTTATAGCTTTATAGTATAATAAAGAACATAAACAGTCAAACAAAAAAGGCTTTTTTTATCTGTAAATAGTCTATGTTTAATAAACTCTCTTCCTTTGTTTTAAACTCGAACAAGTCAAATGGCTTGAGCGAGGTTTTTGTCGCCCAACCGGACGCTCAAAAAGAAAGATTAGCGGGAAAAATATTTCTCTTAACTGAATTTTCTGGCCGAAAAAATGAGGGTCGGGAAATTTTTGACTTTTTAGTCTCTTCTTTAGAAGAAAATTACTACGAAGATGAAAAAATACTATTAAGAGAAAAGCTAGAAGATTTAAAAGTAGAAAATATTTTTGAAGCCGCTCTAACAAAAACAAATTTAGCCTTTAATGACTTTTTGGAAGAAAAAAAAATTCGTCTTAATTCCGGAAAAGATAATTTAACTATTGGGGTTGTTTTTGAAAATAAATTACATTTTGCTAATTTCGGAAAAAACCGAGCCTTATTAGTCTATCGCCATAAAGATTTTTACGAAATAATAAACGTTGAAACCAATGCTTTTGAAAAAGAAAGTCCAAAAATTGACTATAACGAAGAATCTGAAAACAAAAAATTACCCAAAAATCCAAAAATATTTTCCTCTGTTATAAGCGGTGAAGTTCCTAAAAACGCTTATTTTTTATTTACCAGTGAATCTTTACCGGAATATGTTTCGGAGAAAGAAATGATAAATATAATTACTAAACTCCCTCCTTCAAGCGCCGCCTCTCAGATTAGAAACATGCTGGAAAAAATAAATAATTTTGTTCCCTTTTTCGGTTTAATAATAAAAAGTGCTAGTGAATTAGATGTCAGGGAGATGCAAATTGAAAATATAGAAGCTAAAAATGCCCACGAATCAATTTCCTCTTTAAATAGAACTGAGAAAAAAACCGAAGAAATGTTATCATCACATGGTTTTGTTAATTGGAGTAAAATAAAAAATCGTTTTCAAGAAATTAAAAAAGAAAAATTTGGCAAATTTGAAAAAACATCAAAAATCGTTCGCCAAAGCCAAGAAGAAGAAAATGGTCCAATTATCTCTGTTTTACCTGATCCAGAAATTGGTTTAGTCAGAAGTCTTTCTTCTGTTAAAAAAGACAAACAACTACTTAAAGAAAGATTTTCTTTTAAAAAAGGCGGCTTAGCAATCACTTCTAAAATATCAAATAATCTACCAAAGTTTTCTGTTCCCGGTAAAGAATTTTTTAGTAATTTAGGCCTAATGTTATCTCGTAAATTAGGAAAAAAGGCTGTGCCTATTTTTAGCCTTTCTCTTTTACTTGTCATCGCTATTTTATTTACCAGTATTTATCTAACAAATAAAAATAATAAAAACCAGGAAATTAGAGCTGAATTTGAGAGATTAAGTGCGGAAATAGAAAATCAACAAAGCAGCATAGAATCACGTTTACTTTATAATAATTTTGAAGGGGCTGGAGAAATATTAAAATCAATGAAAGCATCCTTAGAAAGCTTGCCGCAGAAAACTAAGGAACAACAGGAATTCTATAGTCGTCTAAGTAAACAACTCGAAGAAACTCAGGAAAAAATTTATAAGATAAGTCGTTTAAATAATGGCGAGTTAGTGGCTGATTTATCAGAATTAAATCCTGTAAAAATTGTCTGGGCAAGTGATTCTTTAATAGTCTTAAGCGATAAAGGTTTCTACGACTTAAATAAAGACTTTTTAGATTCATCTTCTAAAGACATATCTAGTTTGTCTTTAAAAGAATTAAGCGCTGACTTTTCAATGTTTAATCCTCAGTATGTTGGAGATAAAAATTCCCTGTTTTTATTTAACGGCGAAAAGTTAGCCAAAGTTGATTTAAAAACAAAAACTGAAACAGTCTCAAGCATTACTTTCCCCCTAGAAAAAGATGAGATAAAGAGTTTTAAAACATTTTTAAGCACCGATAGATTATACTTATTGAATGCAAATAAAAATGATATTGCGTTTAGCAATAAAGCGGGGGCAAGTTATAATGCCGAAGCTTCTTGGCTTAAAGAGGCGACTAATCTTCAAAGTGGGGTTGATATGATAATTGATGGCAGTGTCTTTGTTTTACATAATAATGGTCTAGTAGAAAAATATTATACCGGCACTAAAGAAACTTATTCCTCAATCGCCCTTGAACCATTAAGCACTGGCTTTGAAAAGATTATTGAAGCAAATGGAAATTTATATCTATTTAATTCAAGTGAAAAACGATTAGCGGTCATTAAAAAAGAAGATGGTTTTCTTTTAGCTCAATATATATTTGACGGATTAGATGAGGTCAATGACTTTGCGATAAGTGGTCAAAACGAAATATTTATTAGAAGTGGCTCAAAAATATTTAAGTTCAAGACCGAATAAAGAAATAAAAAATATCATCAAATTTTATAAAAAGAAAAAAGCCTGAAAAAATCAGGCTTCTTTCTTATCTCGACAAGGGGCGCTGTATTATTTTTAGCGCCGTCTTTTCTTTTTTTTATTGTTATTATCTTTATTATTGTTATTTTTATCTTCTTTTTTGTGCTCTTTGCGGTTAACATCTATTTCAATGATTACTGGTCTCTCGTCATCTCTTGTGGGATCAAGTTTTACTTTAATCGTTTGCTTTAAAATATTATGAGAAATAACTGTTCCTTTGGCATTTTCTAGATTAACTCTAGTGCCAACTGGTGGAAGTTTTCCAACTAAATCTTTATAACCCTCGTACTCATAAGCCAAGCAACACATTAAGCGACCGCACATACCAGAAATTCTTTCACTGCCACGATGGACGACCTGTTGAACTTCGGCCATTTCAGATGTTATAGAAGAAAAGTCATCTAAGAACTCTCGGCAACAAAGACCGCGTCCACAAGGACCACAATCCCCACTTAAACGAGCCTCGTCACGTGTTCCTATTTGGGTTAAGCGAATATTGGCATTAAAACGAGCAGCTAAATCTTTTACTAGCAATCTGAAGTCAATTCGACCATCAGCTATAAAAGCAAAGTTTAAACGATTACCAGAAAAAGAAAAATGAACATCAACCAGCTTCATCTTTAAATCATGTTTAAGTATCATCTCTCGACAAAAATCCATAGTCTCTGCCTTTCTCTTCTCGTCTAAAACTTCGACAACATCATCATAGTTAGCTAGTCGTAAAACCGGTTTTAGTTTTAATTCTGTTTTACTTTTTTCTGTTAAAGAAGTAACTTTTCCCAGCTCTAAGCCAAGTTCAGTTTCAACAATGACGTAATCTCCGGTCTTTATGTCTGGCAAGTTCAGAGAGAAATCATAAATCTTATCCCAAGGAGCAAATTGTATTTTGGCAATTTTCATTAAAAAAATGCTAATTATTAAGAGGAAATACAAAAACCACCATCTTTTAACAAGGCGGTTTTTATTTTTTAGTTAGAAAGCGTAAAGCGAACAAACTTTAAAATATTTGCTCCTCCTAAAATATCTTTGATTTTTTTCTTATCATCCTTAATAAATTCTTGTTCAGTTAAACAAACTTCAGAATAATATTTTGACATTTTTCCTTCAACAATTTTTTCAATCATTGCTTCTGGTTTGCCTTCTTTTAAAAGCTGTTCTTTATAAATAGATTTTTCTTTTTCTAAGTCATCAGAACTTACCTCAGCTGGAACTAAGTATTTAGGGTTAGCAGCTGCTACTTGCATAGCGATATCAGCAGCAACATCTTTCTTTCCTGGTTGATCAAGAGCAACTAAAACGCCAATTTTTCCACCAAGGTGAGAATAAGCAGATACGCTAGCACCTTGAATAATCGCCATGTTATTTATAATCATTTTTTCTCCAATAGTTCCGCTTAAAGTATCAAGCGCGTCTTTAACACTTACTCCATTCATATCGGAATTTAAAAGCGCTTCAACGTCAGCTGGTTTATCTCTTTTAACAATCTCTAAAATAGCTTCTGCCATTTCTTGAAACTTTTCATTTCTTGAAACGAAATCTGTTTCAGAATTTAATTCTAAGATATAAGCTTCATCGTTATTATCTGAAACAGCTAATTTAATAACACCCTCATTAGTTTCTCTATCACCACGTTTAGCGGCTTTAGCGATTCCCTTTTTTCTTAGAATTTCTACTGCTAAATCTAAGTCGTCATTAGCCTCTTTTAAAGCTTTTTGACAATCAACCATGCCAGCGCCGGTTCTTTCACGCAGTTTTTTTATAAGTTCCATATATTTTTTGTTAATTTTAATGTTTTATTCTTAAGAATTTTTTGCCTTTTTGGCTTCAAGAATAGTTTTCTTAACTGCTTCTAAAACTAAGTCAATAGTTTTAGTTGAGTCGTCATTAGCAGGAATAGGGTAATTTACCAATTCCGGATTAACATTAGTATCGCAAATAGCGATGATAGGAATATTTTTTTGGATAGCTTCACGGACAGCAGTCTCTTCTTCTTTAATGTCCCAAACGAAAAGAGCGTCTGGTAATTTATTTAAATTAACCAAACCAGCTACTCTCATTTCTAATTTATTTATTTCACGATCAAAATCTAATCTTTCTTTTTTGGTGTATTTTTCTAACTTACCAGCGGCTTTTTTCTCTGTTAAATCAAGATATTTTTTAACTGATTTTTTAATAACAGAAAAGTTAGTTAAATAACCACCTAACCATTTTCCTACTACATAGGATTGACCAGCTTCAATAGTCATCTTCTTTAAAGGCTCAGATACTTGGCTTTTTGTACCAACAAAAAGAATATTTTTGTTCTCAGATACTAATTTAGAAATAAATTCTAAAGCTTCAGCTAATTTTTCTCTTGATTTTCTTAAATCAATGATATAGATACCATTTTTAGAAGTGAAAATGTATGGTTTCATTTTCGGGTGCCAACGATTAGTACGATGGCCAAAGTGCATGCCAGCTTGTAGCATGTCTTCAATCTTTGGAAGATTGTTCATAAGTTTTCTTTTTTGGATCCGAGCAGCTTTAATTAGCGCCACGGTTCACTTAATTACCTCTACTTCCGGCCCGAAATGTTTTGTTCCGGGAAGAAAAATTGACGACAGAAAATAAGCCGATATAAGCTTTTCTATCGACAGGAAGTATGTTTTTTTAATTATGCTTTAATATTAAAGCATTTTTTTAAATATGTCAACAAAATATTAAGGAATTTAAGGTCTTAAAAATACCCTCTTAATTTTGATAAAAATCCTTTATTAAGGAGTTATAAAGCTCGATTTTTTGATTATATTCGCCTATTTTTTCTCTGTAATTAGCTAAAAGGTTGTTATAATTTTCAACGGAGTTATTATAAGTTGGAACCAAAGCATTATATTTACTAGTTAAACCAGCATTTAAATATGAGTCCATCTCAGTCTTTAAATTAGCAACTTCTATCTCAAGCCTATCAATATCAGCTAAAATAATTTCAACTTCTTTATATATATCCTTAATTAAATAATCCAAATCATTTATATCTTGAGCCATTTTAAAAACATCAAAAGCACCGTAATAAGTTTTACCACTACTTTTCTGATATATTTCCATTTTTCCTAAATGACTAGCAGCTGATAAATTATCTAATTTGGAACTTCCCTCTCCGGCTCGTCCGTTATTAATGTTTTTTGGCACTACGCTAATTGGAAAGTAGTTTGTAGTTTCAATAAAACAATACCCGGAAGAATTAACTGAATATTCCAAAGGGCATTTTATCCCAGCCGCTGAATGGTTGGATTCGGGAAAATCTAAAATTGCCGCTCCGTAACCTAAATGTCTTAAAACAGCGACTGTTAAAAATGTTTTATCCGAACAAACACCGCGATTTAAATATAAAGTCTCATAAGGATAATAGGGATTATTATTTAAGCCAGAAGCAGCGACTTTTTCTGAGTCATAAGGAATATGCTGTAGCAATGAAACTATGAAATTAATAAATTCATCCTCGCTTAAATTAAGCGGCTTAGCTAAATTTCTACTTTTATCTATAAGCTCGTTTAAGGAATTATCACCATTTAAAACTTTAAAAAATAAAGAGTAAAAAGAATCTCGTAAATTATCTGGTTTTTCAGAGCTTAAATAAGAATATGTTTTAGGTAAATTTTTATAATCGGAATACAAATTCTTATAAAGATTTTGTTTTAATTCGTAGTTATTATTTTTATAACGAAAAGAAAATTTCTGCTCCAATAATCCATAGACTGGAATGTTGGTATTTTCAGCTATCGCTATTTTACTTAAATCGCTATTACTAATTCCCAAACCCATTCTTCGCATTAGAGAAAAAGCATCATCTGGACGACCAAGATAATATAATTTTAAATCAAGTGGGTTAACGTAAAAGGCTTGCCCCTTGTCTTCTACTTGTAAAAGTATTCTACCTGATAATCTGTCTGGGGCTTTAGCTTTTAAAAAAGAATTAATATCGGAGTTTTTTACCCCCAAACCCAAAGAACGCATTAGAGAAAAAGCGTCGGCCGGCCTACCAAGATAATAGCGTCGACTATTTAAAGGATTAACATACCAAGCTTCGCCATTTTCTTGAACCTGCAAGAGTATTCGTCCGTTTAAAGAATTGGCCTGAGCATTTAGAGAAAATAAAGAAAAAACCAAGAAAAAACTAATTGCTAAAAATAAAGCCGATATTAATTTGTTTTTCTTAATTTTATTCATAATTATTTATTCTGATAAAGTAACGAATATATCTTTTTCTGGTGGCTTAGGTAAATGGTTAACGTCGTTTACAAAAACAATTTTTATATACCCTTCTTTATCAATTATTAACTTGCTAATTGAGGATTGAAATATTTCCATTGATAAAAATCCGAGAATATCAGCATTTAAAATTCCTGTTAACAAAGATTTAATTAAATTACCATGTGAAAATATGGCTATTTTTTTACCTTTATTATTCTTATAAATTGAAGCTAAAACTCGTCTAACGTCGGTCTGCATTTTATCAAGATCTCTGTCTAATTTTTTATGATCTTTAAACCTCTTTCGCCTCGTCTCCTCCGACATGTTAAAATATTTTATTCTCATCCAATGCTTCCAATCTATTTCATCTAAGCCAGCTTCAACGCAAGCTTCTTTTTTTGTCTTTTTTAAATATTCAAGGGCACTTTCCTGAGCTCTTACGATAGTACTGGTATATACTTTATCGATATGCAACTTTAATAAACGCTTGGTTAAAAGCTTTCTTTGCGCTAAACCATGTTTTGATAAAGGCATGTGCCTATCGCCCAGTTTTTTTTCTAGTTTATAATTAGGATTACAGTGTCTTATCAAATAAATCTCCGTATAAGGAGCTTTGGTTTTAGTCTGTAATTTAGCGTATGGACTCTTATACATTTTTTTATACTTAAATATTTATTTAGAAAATAATTTTGAAGCCTCGCTCCAGTTTAAAAGATTTTTTAAAACAGCTTCTAAATAATCGGCTCTTTTGTTCTGATAATCTAGATAATAGGAATGCTCCCAAACATCAATGGATAAAAGAGGTTTTAAATTAGAAGTTAAAGGATTATCGGCATTCGTTGTTTTAACAATTTTTAAATCATCTCCGTCTTTTACAAGCCAAACCCAACCACTACCAAACTGAGCTAGTCCAGCAGTTTTAAATTCAAGTAAAAAATTTTCTAAAGATGAGAAATTCTTTTCAATTGAGTTTTTTAATTCTTCAGACAAACCAAAAAAAGGATCGTCTCCGGCTGGACGTAAAGCCTTCCAAAAGAAATCATGATTAAAAACCTGAGCGGCATTATTAAAAATAGCTATTTTATCAGCTTGGCCTGCACTTTTTATAATAATATTCTCAAGACTTTCATTTTCTAATTCGGTGCCAGTAATTAACTTATTTAGATTATCGAGATAAGTTTGGTGGTGCTTATCATGATGTAATTCCATTGTTTTTCCTGATATATAAGGCTCTAAGGCTTTATAATCATAGGGTAATTGTGCTAAGCTAAACATATGATTATTTTTTAAATTTATTATTAAAATATTATAACAAAAATTTTATTTTTATGATATAATGAATATAATAAATAATAAAAATATGACAGAAAACAAAACAACTTGTTGTCCAAAATTTAATCCGGACAGCTTAGATGGGAAAGAGTTAGATTTAAGTGAGAAAACTTTTATAAAAGAAGCTTATAATTGTTTTTTTCACATTCCTTTAAACATCGGCTCGGTTATGAAAAAAACCTGTGCCTTAGCAGAAAAAAATAACATGTTAGCTGAAAATGCTTTATGGCTATGCGATGAAAAAAATCCTTTTAAAGCTTATCTTTATTTGGAAACTAAAGGGGAAATAAAAGAAGCTATTAATGAAAAACTAGAGGGAAAATATTTTGTGAAAATATTTGAAGGTTCTTATCAAATGGTGCCTAAATGGATAAAAGAACTTAAAAATATTTTAGATAAAAAGGGTCAAAAAGCGGAAAGATTTCTATCTTTTTACACAACTTGCCCTAAATGTGCAAAAATCTACGGACATAATTACGTTGGTATTTTTGCTAAAATTAAATAAAAAAACTTAAAAAAGGCTATAAAAATTGGTTATAGTCTTTTTTATTTCCATAAAATTGCCTCTTATTACCACGAAAAGGTCTCTTGTTTAAAAACGCTATAGCATTTAAAATCTTAAAAATATTGACATTTTCCTGTAAATGTTATATAATTAAGCAGTTAACAAAAGTACTTTTTAAACAAATCAAACAAAATTTTTTAAAAAATGGAGAAAAAACCAGACAAAAAGGATGTTTCAGTTGCAATTATTGCTGACCCTAATGCTCTTTCAATCCTTGATGCTGCCATTGTTGCTAAAAAAGAGGGTTTATTAAACACTCTATCTTTTTCAAGCGACAATCTATTCGTTACGGATTCACAATTGCTCATGGAAACTGATTTAAGTTCCTATGATGAAATCTATGTAATTGGTTTTCATCAGCAAAATGCTAACAAGCATATTTTGAGGAAATTCATAATCAACAATCATGGAAAATTGAAATTTTGGTTTACGGAAAAAGCTCTAGACTGGGAAGTGGAAGTAATTTTGAAAGAAATTATTCCGGGAAAATTTTTCACCGGCCAGTCTCCAGAAAGCTATCTTGAAAAAGAAGGTGCCAAGCTCCTTGATTTCAATCATTTCCTAGGAGCCAGAGAAGCTTTGCAGAAAAAAAACAAAAGAGGCTTAAAAACACCTCTTTCTGAAAAGTTTCGAAAAGCACTTTACGCGTCAAATCTTTATGACAGATTGTTTTCAGGAAAAGACGAAAAAAAGCCTATTACAAAACGTGTCTTGATAGAACTCTTTAAAGAATGTTTAGGTGAAATTTCCACAACCATAATTAATATGGTTATGGAATATGAAACCATTAGAGACAATCACAAAGGCTCCGAAAGACAAAAACTTGATCATCCGATTTTGGGAAAAATGAAAGTCATAAAGCCGAGTGACGACTTGGTTGACCGAAAAACATTTTTCAAAAATCTGGGAAAAATTTCAGCTGTAGCTGTTGCAGCTCTCGACAAAGATCCGAGTGGTGAAATTTTTGAAGTATGCCTGAGCAAAAAAACAGCGGAAAGCATTGACTGGAAAACTATCAGCTACCTAAAAAGGATAAATGGTTGCCGATTTCTAGCCACCAAAAATTTCATTTTAGAAACGCAAGAATAAATTTAGGGCATTCAACTAAAACAATTATGGCCTTAATTCTCCAAGGCCCGCCCGGAACAAAAAGTTCCGGGTTTTTTTTATTTATTTTTAAAAGTGCTATAATTAAACTATGTTAAATTTAGAAACAGAAAAAGAAATATTTAAATCTGGGATAAGCTATTTAGCTGGAACAGATGAGGCTGGTCGTGGTCCCTTAGCTGGTCCAGTTGTAGCTGCTTGTGTTATTATTGATGCTAATTTTAAAATTCAGGAAGGAGAGGAAATATCTTTAGTGGCTGATTCAAAAAAATTAAGTGCTAAAAAACGAGAAGAATTATTTCATTTTATTAAAGACCGGGCGCTGAGCGTAGAAATAAGTGTTATAAATAACGAGGTAATAGATAAGGTAAATATTTTAAAAGCGAGCTTGGCGGCTATGAAAAAGTCTCTAGAGAAAAGTAAAATAAAAGCCGACTATGTTTTAGTAGACGGAAATTTTAAAATACCAAATATAGACACACCTCAAAAAGCTATTATAGGCGGCGATGCTAAAGTTTGGGTTATTGCAGCGGCTTCAATAATCGCTAAAGTGAGTCGAGATTTTTTAATGATGGAAATGGATAAATTATATCCAGAATACGAATTTTCTAAACATAAAGGCTACGGCACAAAACTTCATTTAGAAAAGTTAAAAGAATTTGGTCCCTGCCCTATTCACAGAAAAAGTTTTAGACCAGTTAAAGATCTTCTCTAAAAATATTTAAAAAGCTAAAGTTGTTATTAAAAATATTTAAAAAAAAGCGAAACCTAAAATGTAATTAAAAAACTATCCTTTTCAGGATAGTTTTTTTAATATAAATAAAGTTTAAATTTATAAACAGAAAATAATATTACATTAAACTACAAATTTTTCAGAAGATTAAAAAG
Organism: uncultured Gammaproteobacteria bacterium; assembly: GCA_964509735.1. Classification (GTDB taxonomy): domain Bacteria; phylum Patescibacteriota; class Patescibacteriia; order Patescibacteriales; family UBA12465; genus UBA12465. The sequence goes on along the minus strand of CAZDYJ010000005.1, from coordinate 30,481 downwards.
AAAATTCTTCTTCCTGACCGCTATTCATATCTTTTATTTTATAAATTCCTTTGGCCTCTTCTTCCTCGCCAATAATAACTACTTTACTAATATTTTTTTTATTAGCAAACTCTAAAGCCTTGCCCAATTTCTGCTCTTCAAGTCCGGTTAAAACATCTTTTCCTGATAAGCGAAGTTTTTTAGCTATTTGATCATTTAAAGTATTTAATTTTTCAGATAGAAGCGGTAAATAATAAAGATTATTATTAGTTTCTATATTTTTTAAAAGTCCCCAGCTTTCTAAAAATAATTTTGTAGTCTCATCGCCCGGAGCAAAGCCAAGAGCTGAAAAATTATTTTCACCAAAAATTTCCCCCAAACCATTATAACGTCCGCCACCAAAAATCGCCCGATTATTTTCCGGGTGCTTATCAAAAACCTCAAACACTAAACCATTATAATAATCGAAGCCGCGAATAATAGCCGGATCAAATTCAATAAAATCAGCATAGCCGGCCTGAGCTAATTTATCCAAAACAAGTTTTATCTCAAAATAAGCTTCCTCTAAATTTTTATTACCATCTATAAGAGTGGACCAATTTTCTGATCCCTCCCCTTTCATAAATAATTCTATCTTAGAAATTTTCTCCTCATCTAAACCTAAATCGGCCAGAGCTTTAGAAAAATCATCTTTTGAAATTTTATCTTTTTTATCTAACAAGCGCAGACATTTATTTTTTATCTCAGACGATAGAGATAAATAATCTAAAAAGGCATCTAATAATTTTCGATTATTAATTTTTAAAACAAAGGAGTTTTCCGGCGGATCAAATTCTAAAACAATATCAAGAGCTAGTTTCATGATTTCAATATCCGCACTAATATTATCAGCACCAAAAATATCACAATTTAATTGCCAAAATTCTCGATTACGTCCTCGCTGTGGTTTTTCATTGCGAAAAAAATTAGCAATTGAAAAAAGTTTTATTGGTTTCGGACTTGATTTATAAATTTTAGAAACCATGCGAACAACAGAAGGTGTCATCTCTGGTCGAATTGCTAATTCCCTATCACCTAAATCACGAAAAACTAAAAGTTCTTTACCGCCAATATCTTCGCCAGACTTAGCCCGATAAATATCGGCTGATTCAAAAATCGGGGTTAAGTATTCTTCAAATCCATAGCGCAAACAAACTTTACGCCAAGTATCAAAAATATATTTTCTTTTTAAAAACTCCTCCGGCAACCAGTCCGAAGTTCCTTTTAATTCCTGATTTGATAAAACTTTCTTCATAAAATATCAAAATAATCTAAAACATTTCCTATAAACTATTTAAATATTAACATTTTTAAGCCAATTTTTCAAGCTTTAAAAAAAGCTAGAAATACTCAAATTTAAAGCCTTCTTAATTTAGTCTAAATAAAGTTTTTATTTTTTCTTTAAATGTTTTTAAGCCTTATTTTCCTATAATAAAGGCATTAATTTACTAATTTTTAAAAAAATGAAAATTCTTATCATTGAAGACGAATTAGAAATCAGCTCTTTTCTAAAAAAGGGCTTAGAAGCTGAGTTGTTTAGCGTTGAGATAGCTTCTGATGGCGAAAGAGGGGCTTTTTTGGCTCGAACTGGTTTCTATAATCTTATTATCCTGGACTCGGCCCTACCGAAAATGAGTGGGCCGGAAATAATTAAAGAGTTAAGAAAAGAAAAAATAAAAACTCCGATTTTAATGTTAAGTGTAAAAAATTCTTTAAATGATAAAAAAGAATCTTTTAATTTAGGAGCTGATGATTATTTAACTAAACCCTTTCTATTTGATGAGCTTCTTTTAAGAGTTAGAGCTCTTTTAAAACGTCCACCTTTAAATCAAACAAATATTAAAAGAATGGATAATTTAAGTCTTGATAAAACAAGTGGGCGAATAAAAAGAGGTGGTGTAGAGATTTATTTAACTAAAAAAGAATTTTCTTTATTGGAATATTTTATGGATAATCCTGATAAAATTCTTTCTCGTAGTCAAATACTAGAAAATGTCTGGGATTATAATGCCGATCCTTTTTCAAACTCAATCGAAACTCATATTACTAGTTTAAGACGAAAACTAAAACCGCTTGGTTTGGATAAAAAGAAAAGCCGCGAACTGATTCATACTTTCAGTGGTCGCGGCTATAAATTCTCTAATAAAAAATTATATTAATTATCCATTAAAATCTCTTAACTTTTCTAAACCTTTTAGTTTTCGGATTTTTTCCAAAGCTTTAGATTCGATTTGACGAATACGTTCACGGGTCACTTCAAATTCACGACCAACTTCCTCTAAAGTATGGGCCACGCCGTCAGTTAAGCCAAAGCGCATTTCTAAAATCTTCTGTTCGCGAGGTGAGAGCTGGGCAATTATACCTTTAACATAGTCTCTTAAAAGCTGTAAGGCGGCGGCTCTGTCTGGCGTAACATTTTTAACGTCCTCAATAAAATCTTCTAAAGTGGAGTCCTCGCCATCATCACCAATAGTTGTTTCAAGAGATATTGTATCTTGAGAAATTTTCATTATATATCTAACCTTCTCAACTTCTTCTCCCATTTCAGCGGCTATTTCTTCGGCTAAAGGCTCTCGACCCAACTCTTGAATTAGGTTACGTTGAATTTGTTGAAATTTATTAATCGTTTCAACCATATGAACAGGGATACGAATAGTTCTTGATTGATCAGCTAAAGCTCTAGTAATAGCTTGTCTAATCCACCAGGTCGCATAAGTTGAAAACTTATAACCTTTTCTATATTCAAATTTTTCTACTGCTCTAAATAAACCAATATTACCTTCTTGAATTAAATCCAAAAGACTCATACCTTTAGCACCGGCAAATTTTTTAGCAATTGAAACAACTAATCTTAAATTAGCTTCAATAATTCTTCGTTCAGCCTCTTTGTCGCCTTTTTCTTTTCTTTTAGCTAATTCAACTTCTTCGGCACCTGATAAAAGAGGGACTTTTCCTATTTCTTTAAGATACATCTGGACTGAATCAGCGCTTAATTTAGATAAATCAACACTAACAGTAGCTTTTGTTTTCCCTGTTCCCTCATCAGCCGCTTTCTTTTCCATAGTATCTAAAATGCGACCAGAATCTTCCATTACTTTAATGCCGTTTTTTATTAAATCACCTAAAAAATAATCGTAATCATCAACATATTCTTCAATTTCTGGAAAAAGATAAAGAAGCTCTGTTTCAGTTACAAAACCGCGTAAACGTCCTTTCTCTATAATATTAATTAATTTTTCTGGATTAGGTCTGATTATTTCGCGAGTCGTTTCTTTTCTGCTTGGATTTTTTATTATTTTTAAATCCTTTTTTGAAACCTTTTTAGTAACAACTTTAGACCCTTCTTTAGAAGAGCTCTTTTTAGTTGAACTTTTTGAAACAGTCTTAGAGCCTGCTTTCGAGTTTATAGTTTTTAAAACTTTTTTCTCCTTAGAAACAACTGGTTTTTTAGAATTATCTTTTTTCATTTTATTTTTAGCAATTTTAACAGGCGTCTTTTTTAAGACTTTTTTATTAATAACTTTGACTGACTTTTTTACTTCTTTTGATTTTTTTTTCATATCAATTTTTATCCATTATTTTTTTTAACTCAGCCATTAATTCATCGGATTTATTTTTGTCTCCTGATTTTTCAGCTAAAGATATATCTTTTTGGATTTCCGACAAACGACGTTGACGGTGATATTTTTTTAAATCAACTATAATTTCGCTTAACTGACTTTTAATACTTTCAGTGTCTGAGTCATAAAATTCTGTTTCTGATAAAAGAGTTAAATGTCTTAGCATCATTTCTTCAGGAAACAGCGATTCATCTAAAAAATTTTTAAACTCTTGGTAGTCAAAAGCACCGTTTTTATTATAATAAATAATTAGTTTATTGTAAAATAAGGGCAAATTTTCGCCTAGCAAGCTACCAGCCTCAATATTGTTTATAGCGTAAGAAATAAATTCTGGAGCTTTGATTAAAATTGATAGAAATAATTCTGATAATCTCTCTTCTCGTGACTTTACCTTATTTTCTAAATTTTTATTTTCTGGTGAACTTATTTTTTTGTTTTGATAATTTTGAGAATTTAAGCTGCTATTATAAGAATTTCCTTTAGAATAGCGCTTTAAAAATTCTTCGCGCATATCACTTTCTAAAAATCCTAAATCATCGCTAACTTTTTTTAACCAGAAGCCCTGTTCAGTTTTATCTCGTATTAAAGAAATCATTTCCAACATACCATCTCTAACTTTTTTCTTATTTTCTAGTAAATCGAGATTTAGACCTTCTGATAGTTTTTCAAAATTATACTCTAAAACAGATTTTGCGTTCTCAATTGGCTTTTTATAAAAATTATCAAAATCATGTTTATTTTTCTCGGCCGCTAAAGAAGCGCTTTTTCCTAGCTCGTCAGGATTATTGCGTAAAGACTCATCTGGATCTTTACCAGAAGGCAAAGTAATTATCTTAACATCCATTTCCTCAGCTAAACATTCCCTTATTCCTCTATCAGCGGCTAATTGACCAGCTGCGTCCATGTCAAAAACTAAGGCCACTCGACGACTATAACGCTTTAAAAGGGCTATCTGCTCTTTAGTTAAAGCTGTTCCAGATGAAGCAACAACATTTTTTAAACCATGATTATGACATGAAATTGCATCCATCTGACCCTCAACAACAATGGCCGAATCTAATTTTTTTATTTCCTGCTTAGCTTTATCAAGAGCAAAGAGTAAACGGCTTTTATCGAAAAGTTCTGTTTGAGGACTATTGATATATTTTCCCATTTTAGAATCCGCTTCTTTTTCAGGATTTACACGAGCTGTGAAAGCGACAATATTAGAGTTCAAATCAGCAATAGGAAACATTATTCTATCCCTAAAACGATCATAATAATTTCGCCCAGAATTAGAAAATGTTTCTTTTTTAATAATTAAACCGGCCGCAAAAATTTCCTCATCTTTATATTTCTCCCCTTTTAAAGGTCTGGCTTTTAAAAAATTATATAAAGCGTCCCAGGAATCAGGGCTATAACCAATCCGCCACTTTGCAATTAATTCATCATTTAAACCCCGGCGATAAAGATATTCTCTTATACTTTTAGCTGATTCGGATTTTAAACAATGTTCGTAATATTTTGTGGATATTTCTAAAATATCAAGTAAACGATTTCTTTTACTATATGTTTCTTTATTTTCATAATTTAAAACAACCCCGGCTTTATCTGCTAAAAATCTTAAAGCTTCGGGAAATTCCAAACCATCTCTTTCCATGACGAAAGAAAAAACGTCACCCCCTTTACCGCAGCCGAAACAATGCCAAATTTGCTTATCTGGAGAAATAACAAAAGACGGCGACTTCTCATTGTGAAATGGACAAAGTGCCTGAAAATTGGCTCCTACGGCCTTAATAGGGATATATTCTCTGATAAGCTCGACTATATCCAACTTCTTTTTTACTTCATCAGCTTGAGACATTTTTCTTTTATTATATAGCTCTTTTGACTAAAAAGCAATTTTTCAGTTAAACGATTTTTTAAGCGAAGAAAGCTGGTAAAATTAAGGATTTTAATCTTTCAATCTCCGCCTCCACAACCTCTCCGTCGTATTCAGCGTTATGGCGACTAAAACCAGTATAGCCTGGTCTTTTTTGGTCTAAATGGAGATTAAAAACGATTTTTTCTCTTCCCTCCCTGTCTTTTAAAACCTGGAAATAGATATGAAAACGAGGATAAAAATCACGACCAAAACGCTTAGCAAAACTAATTTCGCCATTTTCCCTTTCCGGTAAAAGAGCGTAGCCGGCTCGACGAAGCCAGGTTTCTGGTCCTTCTCCTAATTCATCTTTATAAACTTCTATTTTCATATTTTTATTTCCTTCTTAAATATTACGAATTTATACACAAAAAAATTCATTAAACCAATCACAGTATTTACTAAAAGCTGAGCCAATAAATATAAAATATTGAATTTATTGACCAAAATATGCATAAATAGAGCGTTAAGATTTAAAGCAATAAAAACACTAGGAATATATAACATAAACTGCCTAAAAACACGCTCGCGGTTAAAATCTCTAAAGGTCCAGATTTTTTGTAAAAAGAAGCTTAGCAGAAAAGACAATATATAAGCAAGTGTTGTGGCAACAACCAAATTAATATACAAAAAACCGTGGAAGAAAAAAAGTAAAAATATATCCACCAAAGAAGATAGTCCGCCAGCGATAAAAAATTTAAAAAAAGCCTTCCGCCTTTCGCAAAAATTATAAGTAATTGGCAGAAGACAGGAAAAACGATTTCTAAATTTAAAATAAGTTTTATCTAAAAATTTCATAAGTATTATAAACCCATTCAGACAACCTTAAAGTGTCAGAAAATCTACTATTTTTATTAGCACTATTTAAAGCAGCTACTGTAAAAATTTCTCCCTCTGGACTCAAAAACCTGCCAACAAAACAATAACCTGATTCTGGAATATAACCAGTTTTTCCACCCAAAGCTTTTAATTTTTTAAAATCTATCGGATATTCATTTGACTCAGAAAAAATATTATCTTCTAATAATAACGGAGCGTCTGTCGAAACAATATATTTTTCCCTTCCTTGTATAGTTTCAAATCTATATTCCGGCAAAGAAAGGGCTCGAGCAATCTCCTCTTTCTCCCAGGCTATTTTAAGAAGAAGGGCAACTTCTCTAGCAGTGGAAATATTTTTTTCATCTAAACCAATAGGATCGGCGAAAGAGGTGTTAAATAAAGAAAGCTCTTTGGCTTTTTCATTCATCTTCAAAACAAATTCAGACGAACTTAAATTAAGGGCATGTCCTAAAGCTAAAGCAGCTCCGTTATCAGAAGCAATTAAAGCGGTATAGAGCAGGTTACGAAAGCTAATCTCATCTCCTAAAAATAAATTTCTTTTTCCTCCTTCAACCATGTCTTCTTCGGTAATTTTATATATCTTATTAAGATCTTGGGCCTCGTCTAAAAAAACTAAAGCGGACATTAATTTTGTGATACTAGCAATCGGCTGAACTTCGTCAGCTGACTTAGAAAAAAGAGGACTATTTCTATCTGATAAAACAACTAATTTATCAGCACTAAAGTCAGGCAAACCAGATAAATCTTTTTTTACAAAAGTTTTAGAACTATTATTTGAAAAAATATCTGAACTGGTCTCAGCTAAAAAATCCCCTTGAAGAGGGATTGAAAAATTAAAAGAATAAGCAATAAAAAATATTTTCAAAAGAATAGTTAACATGTTTTATTATTCATTATCGGTGGCAATAATTTGATTAAAAGTATCTAGTTTATTTAACTTTTCATAATCAGGTAATTCATTAATAGAGTTTATTCCTAAAAATCTAATGAAATCGTGAGTTACCGAATAATAATTCTCATTTTTCTTCTTATCAAAATTTTCTTCAATTAAACCACGAATTAACAAGTTTCTAATAATTAAACTACAATTAACACCTCTTATTTTTTCAAGCTCCATTTTAGCGATTGGACCTTTATAGGCAATAATAGTTAATGCTTCTAAGCTTGGTTGAGATAATTCCCCGCTAGTTTCATCTTTTAAGAACTCTTTAATTGTTTCTGAATTTTCTGAAGATGTGACAAGTTGATAACGTTTGGCGTTTTCAATGATAGCAAGTCCTGATTTTCTCTCTTTATAATCATTTATTAAACTAATTAAAGAATCGCTAACATCTTTTTCAGGTGATCCAAGGACGCCAGCCATCTCTTTTAAAGACAAAGGTTTTAAAGAAACAAAAAGCAATGATTCTATTTTTGATTTTAACTCCATACAAATATGATTTATATTTTTATTTTATATTTTACTCATTATTATCTAAAGAATCTTCATTTACAAACTCTTCATCACTATTATAATTATCGGATTCTAATTCCTCTGTAAAATCTTTTATCATAATCTCGCTAAATAATTCTGATTGCTCAAAGCGTAACTCTTTTTGCTTGGCCAACTCTAAAACAGCTAAAAAACTAACAATGACCTCCGTCTTATTAGCGGCACTTCTAAGCATGGCTGAGAAGCTTAATTTTATTTTCTCCCCCAACATGTTTCTAATAATGGATATTTTTTCTTCAATACTTATTTTTGGTTCTAAGCTTTCAGACGGCAAACGATCTTCTTCTCTTTTTTTAAGTTCAGCTGACAAAATATCTAATAAAATTCCGTAGCAATTGCGGAGTATTTCTTTGTTTAATTTTTTAGGTGGACGAAAAGATGGTAAATTAGATTGAAATCTTTTATTTTTTCCAAGTGGTGGTAAATAAAGACGACGATTTAGACTGATTAATTCTTTAACTTTTAAACTGGCGTTAATAAACTCCTTATACATCTTTAGTTGTCTTTCTAGGTTGTCAGACTCATCCTCCTCTTCTTCGTGGTAAAGATAGGGTAGTAATGCTTTTGATTTTATATATAATAACTTCGCAGCAATAACTAAAAAGTCAGCCATTTCTTCGGCTCCAATATCATCTGATTCTCTAATATAAGAAACATAATCATCAGCAATTTTAGCTAGTGATATTTCGGTTATATCCATCTCCTCACTTTCAATAAGTGACAAGAGCAAACCTAAAGGACCGGAAAATTTTTCACTATTTATTTCCATATTTTTTATAAACTTGCTTCTTCTGTTTCTATTACCTTATTTTCTAAGTTTTTTGTTTCCACTGGTTTAGCTTCTTTTTCCATCCATAAATTTCCCTTTAAACAACTATAGCCGGCTTTATAAGAGTTTTTGTCACTTGGTCCATAAATAGGATTAACAACATTTCTTCCACCTCTGTCTATCCCTTCACTATCTAATCTGAAAGTCGCGCATAATTCAAAATCACGATCTGATAATTTATTATATTCAATTGGTGTTCCAGTTTCCGGATCAACAAAAGAATTAAGTTCATAATAATAATTAGAATTTTTTATCTCGGAAATATCGTCTGGCAAAAAGCCTTTATCAGCATAAAAAGAATTAAGAGTGTTTTCTAAAATATTAATATTAGTTAATAAGTTTTGATCAAGACGACGCATTCTCGCTTCCTTTGGAGAATCTACAAAAAACCAAACGCTAATAAAAGCTGTTAAAATAATAGCTAAACTAGAATAAAAAAATATTTTGATGACTTTATTTTTTTCTTCTGGATTATCCCGTTTAATGTCATAAAAATAAAAAGAAAAAACTGAGCCAGAAATAATTAAAACAGATAGTGCTTTAAATAAAAAACGACTAGTAAGCTCGCCTGATAAAAAATTATTTATTAAACTTATAAAAACACCCAAAATAGTAACTGATGAAACAAAAATAATAAAATAAGTTAACCAGCGACGAATACCTGATTCTTTATCGAGCTCTTTGTTACGCAGTCCTTTATTAATTAAAAAAGATAGGTAATAAAAAATCGGCGTAGCAATAAGTAAAGCAGAGATTGCGAATCTAAAACTATTATTAGTAAAAGAGCTGTTGTAATAATATTTTAAAGTATCAGGAATAGTTATATCTATTATTCCAAAGGCAATAAGACCAACAGATATAGAAATAAATATCAACGAAACTAGAGACAGAAGATAATAAAAAGCGTATTTAGCGTTGTGTTTGTTGTTCATATATTAAAAATTATGTTAAAGACTATAATAAAAATAAAATTAAAACTCCGCGTTTTTAGGGGTTCTTGGAAAAGGAATAACGTCGCGGATATTAGCCATGCCACTTAAGTACATAATTAGCCTCTCAAAACCTAAACCAAAGCCGGCATGCTTAACGGAGCCAAATTTTCTTAAATCAAGATACCAAGAATATTCCTTTTCACTTAAATTCATTTCCTTCATCCTCGCTTTTAATAGTTCATAACGCTCTTCTCTTTGACTTCCGCCAATAATCTCGCCAATTCCCGGAACAAGTAAATCCATGGCGGCCACTGTTTTTCCGTCTTCATTAAGACGCATATAAAAAGCTTTGATATCTTTCGGATAATTAGTAACGAAAACTGGTTTTTGATAAACCTTATCAGTTAAATATCTCTCATGTTCGGTTTGTAAATCTATTCCCCACTTTACCGGATAAATAAATTTCTCACCCGATTTTTCTAAAATCTCAATCGCTTCAGTATAAGTAATTCTTGCAAATTCTGAGTTTAAAACATTATCAAGTCTGTCTTTTATTCCCTCGTCAATAAACTTATTAAAAAACTCCATCTCCTCAGGAAGCTCTTTTAACACATAAGCGATTAAATATTTAATCATCTTCTCGGCTAAATTCATATCATCTTCTAAGTCAGCAAAAGCCATCTCCGGCTCCATCATCCAGAACTCCGAAGCGTGACGAGTTGTATTAGAATTCTCGGCTCTAAAAGTTGGACCGAAAGTATAAACCTTATTTAGACCCATAACTAAAGCTTCGGCGTTTAATTGTCCGCTAACAGTTAAGCCAGCAGATTTACCAAAGAAATCTTGTTTAAAATCTGGTTCGCCTTTATCATTTTTGGCCACATTTTTTAAATCAAGAGTTGTCACTTGAAACATTTCGCCGGCTCCTTCGCAATCGCTAGTAGAAATAATCGGGGTATGAATATAAGCAAAATCTTCTTCATTAAAAAATTTATGAATCGCAAAACTTAAAACAGAGCGCAAACGAAAAACGGCAGAAAAAGTATTGCTTCGTCCGCGAAGATGAGCAATTTCTCTTAAAAACTCAAAACTATGACGTTTTTTTTGTAGAGGAAAATCTTCACCCGCCTGATTTAAAATTATTATTTCTTTTGCTTTAAGTTCAAAAGCTTGACCGCTCGCCGGAGATTCAATTAAGTCGCCAATAATTTCTAAAGAAGAGCCAACGGAAATATTTTCTAAGTCAGAAAAATTATTTAAACTTTTATCAAAAACAATTTGCAGACCTTTAAAGAAGGATCCATCGTTAAGTTCAATAAAGCCAAAATCTTTAGAACTTCTAGAAGTTCTAACCCAGCCAGCCACTTTTATTTCTTTATTTAAAAATTCACTACTACTTTTATGAATTTTTTTTATGCTAGTAATTTCCATATTTTTATTGATAAACTTTTTGATAATGACTAATTTCCACGATGACTAGTTTCTATAATAATTTTTTAGTCTTGTTAGATGTTTTTTTGTGACTTTAATTTTATTTCGAGGGACTAGGCTTTAAATTATGGAGTAAGCCTTTTAACGTCACGTGGCAAGAAACAGGCTTCTTTAACGCTATTTAGATCAAGCATTTTCATAACTACACGAGCTGGACCCATACCTAGACCGCTATGCCCCGGACAGCCATATTTAAAGAAGCTAATGTAGTCTTTTAGTTCTTCTAAATTCATGCCTTTTTCAAGAGCTTGTTTTTCTAAAATATCAACGCGATGTTCTCTCTCCGCTCCGGTGGTAATTTCTAAGCCTTTATAAATTAAGTCAAAGCTCTTAGTTAATTCTGGATTTCCCTCATGACGCATGTGATAGAAAGGGCGAGCGGCAATTGGATAATCAGTTACAAAAACAAAATCGTGATTAAATTCTTTTCTAACTATTTCGCCTAAAACTTTTTCCTCTTCAGTTGAAAAATCAAAATCTTTTTCACTAGCAATTCCTAATAGAGCTAATTTTTCTTTAGCTTCTTTTAAAGTTAAGCGAGGAAAAGGCTTAGTCGGAACTTCTATTTCTAAACCTAAGTCTTCTTTAACTTTTTGAAATCCAGAAATTAAAGCATCTTCTTCAGCACTCATTACATCTTCATAGGAAGCATAAGAAATCTCCATATCCCAACCAGTAAACTCAGTTACGTGGCGACTAGTAAAAGAAGCTTCGGCACGGAAAACCGGACCGCAAATAAAAACTTTCTCAAGACCAGAGGCCATAGCCATTTGTTTAAAAAATTGAGGTGACTGGGAAAGATAAGCTTTCTTTTCAAAATATTTTACCTCAAAAACTTCAGAGCCAGTTTCAGAAGAAGTGCTCATTAAGTTAGGCGTGTAAATTTGGATAAAGTTATTTTTAGAACAATAGTCACGAAAACCTTGCTCTAATTTAGTCCAAACTTTAAAGATAAGTTGGTGCTCAGCTTGGCGTAAATCAAGCCAGCGATAATCAAAACGATTTTCAATATTTGCTTCATTGTCAGCCTTAGTTAAAACAGGAATTGGCAAATTTTCATCAGCCAAAGATATAAGTTTTGCCTCTCTTACTAATAATTCAAAATCTTTAATCGGATTCGGGTCATTTTTTTTCGCTGGTTTTTCCTGTAAAGATCCTTTAACTTCAATAACGCTCTCTAAGGTTAATCTTTCGGCTATTTTAAAAGCATCCGGAGCGTCCGCCTCCACAAAAACGACTTGCATTAAATCGGAAATATCAACTAAATCAACGAAAGCTAAACCCTTGTGGAGTCTTAAATTTCTAACAAAGCCGGAAATTAAAACTTCCTGACTTTCTTGCTTTTTTGCTTCTTTAATAAGAATTCTAGGCATATAATTTAATATATTTAAATCTTTTAATAACCTTGATTTACTTATTAAATATAGCTTAATTGTTTAATTTTATCAAGCTAAAAATTTAGCTTAGAGCTGAGTTTTAATAGCTGAAAAGAGTCGCTAATTTAATAAATGCATTAAAACCTATTATGCGGGAGCCAAAAAGAAAAGGAGCTTTTTTAGCTCCTTTTTGTCTCAATCTTTTTGGTTTTAAATTTACAAACTTACCAGTTAACGTGACTAGATAGGCGACTCTTCGCCTTAGGTTCGGCCCGATATCTCTCGGAAACGGGCACAAACTCATTAAATCCCACTTCTTTCCAAACCATGATGTCGGCAAAATCCGATTTTAGATTTGCCGCTCTTGCCAGGACTGCTGCTTCCCCCAAGGAACCTTCTGCTGGCAAACTAAGTCCAACCGCTTTTATAATGTACATGTTTAAAGGCCCTCCGCGCCCCTTTTTTTTATTTAATTTTAGCTAATTCTTTATAAAAATGATAAATTTTTTGACTAAATTATTCGCTTCTTTAACAACTTTTTTAGACAATCTAAGGCTTCTTTCCTCTGATCCATCAATTAAATATCGAATTATTATAGCACAATTATCAGAAATAGTCAATAGGTCATTGGATCTAAAACCTTTTTCTAAGAGCTTGTTATTTTTTATCTCTAAAGCACATGTAGGACAAATAACGCCGCCATTTTTTATGTCAAAAAAATTACCACCTTTTTCTAAACGACTACCACAAGCTAAACAATTATACATTTCCGGCTTATAACCTATTTCTTTTAAAAAACTTAGATTAAAACGAAGTTGAAAAATTATTTTTTTCTCTTCACTGAAATCTTTATCGCTTTCTATTAAATTTAAAAAATTAAATAATAAATTAAAAAGATTTTCATCCTTCTCATTCTCTTTTACTAATTCAGAAAAGAGAGATAGAATTTCAGAAGCACAAAAAATTTTAGATAAATCATTTCTAATATTTAAATAAGCTTTTTCAATAATAGCCGCACTTAAATAATCGAAGTTCTTACCTTTTATTATCATGACCCTTGAAAGAACGAGTGGTTCTAAATGAGCGGACATTTTTGAACCTTGTTTTTTAAGTCCACGAGCTAAAAGACTTAATTTTCCAAAATCGCGACTAAAAACACTAACAATAACATCGTTTTCTTTGTAAGGACGCGAGGACAAGATAAAGGCTAAAGTATTTTTACTCTCATCCATATCTTTTAAATATTTTTCTCCAAATAATCTTGCAAAATAATTGCGGCTGCTATTTCATCGCGATTAGCCTTTTCATTTTTTGCTCCGAATAAAGCATCTGCCGCTAAAGAGCTTAGTCTCTCATCAAAAACTTCAATTGGCACAAGACTTTTCTCCTTTAATTTATTAAAAAATTTTAACCAATCTGGGTTGTCAGCTGCCGCCCCGGACATTTTTCTTGGTAATCCTAAAACGACAATATCAATCTCTTCTTTTTTTATTACCTCAAGTAATTCACTAAGACCATTAACCGTTTTAAGCGGCAATGATAACTTAGTATCACTATCAGCAGTGGCCAAGCCAATTCGTTTCTCACCCCAATCAACTCCTAAATAATTTATAATTTTATTCATAAATCTAAAGAGTTAAAATCTCTGAACCATCTTTAGTAACTAAAACCGTATGTTCAAAATGAGCACTATAAGAATTATCTTTTGATAAAACAGTATAGCCATTATCAGCCATTTTTACCCGCCAATCGCCGAGGTTTATCATTGGTTCAATAGCTATGACCATTCCTTCTTTTAAGACTATATTTTCGCTGGATTTTTCTGGCACTGTAAAATTAAAAACATCAGGAGCTTCATGGGCAAAATAACCAACACCATGACCGACTAAATCCTGAACAACTCCAAAGCCATGTTTTTCTGCTAAAGTTTCGACTGCTCTGGCTATATCGTTCATTTTAGCACCAGCTTTCACTTCTTTTATGGCTGCGTAAAGACAATCACGAGAAACTTGTAATAATTTTTTAGCTTCAGAAGATATTGGCCCAACGGCAGTGGTATAACAAGTGTCAGAAAAAAATCCGCCAAATTTTGAATGTTTATTCGTTGGCAAATTATGTCTTTTTCTAATCTCAGGATCAACTGGCCATTCCATGCCAATATCTAAATCCACAATATCGCCAGCCTTAAAAATTCTCTCTGGAATAGCTGCTCCATGAACAACTTCGTCATTTAAAGAAACGCAAAGAGCGGAAGGAAAAAAAATTCCTCCACCCATGGGATAGTTTTTAAAAGCTGAGCGACCACCACAAGCCTCAATCTCAGCTAAGGCAATTTTTTCTAATTCTAAAGACGACATTCCTGGCTTTACCAGAGAAATTAATTTCTTTAAAATTCCGCCTAATATTTTTCCACCCTCTCTTATGGCTCTTATTTCTTCTTTATTTTTTATATAAATCATTTTTATTTTTTTTATTCTCCAATTCTTTTATTTTAGCAAAAGCCTGCTTCTGAACTTCGCGACCAGCCACACCCAAGGCTCTCATTCTCTCATAAACTAAGCTTGCCTTTAACTCTTCTCTGCTCATACTTGAACGTGACCTTGGCGAACCAGAGAAGCTACTTACTCTGTCGTTAGCAGCTTTTGAAAATCTATCATTAGAATTTAAAGAACCTTGTGAAGTTCTTTGATTATAATTATTTAAATTAGAGCTGCTGGGCGTCGAACTAGTCGACCTAAAAAGGCTTTCATTTATATCCATATAATTAATCTTTAAAACTTTCTAAAAGATCGAATATTTGTTTTAAGTCAGTTTGACTAAGACCTAATTTTATTCGATTGCTATAAAGATAAGACCTATCTCTTTTAATCATTAAACTTGAGGTTTTTACACCTCGTTTTAAAATTTTCTTATATTTTTCTATTAGATCAAGAATTACTTTTTTATTATCTTCATCTAAATTTTTATAATTAGGATTTATAACACTTAAGCGTCCTAAACGCTTAGCGATTATAGCACTTCGCTCATTAGTTAAGTTTTTTGTAACATCAGATAATTTTTTCATATTTTTATGATATTTTAAATTATACCACAAAAAAAAGCGGCCAACCAGCCGCTTTTTTGAAAAATTGATATTTTTTATAAACCATCGTATTCACGCATAGTAAGCTGTGATTCTATTTGCTTAACAGTCTCAATAACAACAGAAACAACGATAAGAAGACTGGTGCCGCCGATTGCTAAAGCTTGCATGCCTGTAAAATAACGCATCACTAAAGGTAAGATAGCAATTAAACCAAGAAATAAAGCTCCAGTGAAAACTATTCGACTACTTGTTTTAGCCAAATACTCGCTAGTATTTTTTCCCGGTCTAATACCAGGAATAAATCCGCCTTGTTTTTGTAAATTTTCTGAAACTTTTTTGGGACTGAAAACAACCTCGGTATAAAAATAGGTAAAGGCAAAAACTAAAACAAAATAAATTAAGCCGTAAAATAACTGATTGTTAAACAAAGTAATTGTTTTTTCGGCTGCTCCGGCAATCCAAGCTGTTTTAGCATGAATAAAAAACTGGGCAATCATCGTTGGGAAAAGAACAACCGAGATAGCAAAGATAATTGGAATAACTCCAGCCATGTTAACCCTGATAGGTAAATGAGTGTTTGTGCCACCAAAAGTATGACTACCTCTTACTTGTCTAGCATATTGAACCGGAATATTTCTTTGTCCCTCGTTTATAAAGACAACACCGACAACTGTAACTAAAGCAATAACAATAAAGCCAATCATTAAAGGAAATTGACTAACGTCAAAAGTGGCAGCAAATTGTTTAATCATTCCTGGCAAACTAGCAACGATACCAGCAAAAATAAGCAAAGATATTCCATTACCAATTTTTTTCTCAGTAATAAGTTCACCAATCCACATTAAAAATACAGAACCAGCGGTGATAACTACAATCATCATAGTTAAATCTAGAGCGGAAATATTTCCTAAAATATCAGCTGAACCGCGACGTAATAAGGTAATCATTCCATAAGCTTGTAGAGCACCCAATGGAATAGTTAAGAGACGTGTCCAGTTATTAATTTTTTGACGACCAGATTCTTCTTTATTCATTTCCTCAACCGCAGGCACAACCATGCCTAGTAATTGAAAAATAATTGAAGAAGTGATATAAGGAGCAACACCCATCATAACAATGGAAAAATTTTCCATACCACCACCAGAAAACAAATTCATTAAACCAAGCATTTCATTGCTGGCAAAAAGATTTTTAAGAGCAATAGAATCAATTCCTGGAATTGGCACATGAGCCGCCAAACGGAAGATAACCAGCATCAAGAGAACAAAAATAATATTGTTTCTTAAGTCACGAGCTTTCCAAATTTGGTTTATTTTATCGAACATAGACTTGCTTTTTAAAATATTTATCCTGACCGCCTAATTTTTTCAAAAATTTATTTTTTCTCAAATTGTCCGCTCAAAGAAGCGCTCATTTTTACACCCTTAAATTCAACCTTAACGCTTAATTTTTCTTTACCAAGAATTTTTACTGGCAATTCAGCGGTACTGATTAGACCTTTTTCTGCTAAGCATTTAGGGCAAACCTGATCTCCGTCTTTAAAATTGTTATTAATAGCTTTTACGCTAACAATCTGATTTTTTGGATTTAAAGATTTAAAACCACGAGATTTTGGAGTTTGTAAAAGCTGTTGGCGCATACCAAGTCTTTTCAAATTAGAAACACCGGAACGAGATTTTTGTCCTTTTAAACCACGAGTACTATAAGTACCATGTCCTGATGCATTACCGCGACCAACGCGCTTTCTTTTTTGAGCGCTGCCCTTGGCTTTTTTAATTGTATTAAGTGATAGCATATTATTTTGTCCCTAAAATTTATTTATCGCTTTATTTGGTAGCGCTTTTCTTTTCTTTTTTTTCTTGAACTACTTCCTCTTTTTTTGTCTTATCGGAATGCTTATTTTCCACCTTTCTTAAAAGACTTAAAGCTTCAATAGTACAACGAGCATTATTAATTTTATTATTAGTTCCTAAAGTTTTAGTCGTAATATTGGCAATTCCAGCTAAGTCCATAATAACACGAACAACTCCACCAGAAATAACACCTCTTCCTTTAGCCGCTGGTTTAATTAAAATTTTAGCTGCTCCTGATTTATGAGTAACTGCATGAGGAATTGTTTCGTTGGTAGTTGAAACTTTAATCATCGTTTTTTTAGCTTTGTTAACAGCTTTATTTACAGCAATAGTTACGTCAGCCCCTTTTCCAAGGCCAATTCCAACGCTGCCCTTCTTATCACCAATAGCCACACAAGCTCTAAAGTTCATTCTTTTTCCTCCGGCCATAACACGAGTAACACGAGCAATTTCTAAAATTCTTTGCTCAAATTCATCACGAGGACGATCATCACGATTACCACGTTTTGGACCACGTCCACCTGGCTTGCGACCACCTTTTTGACCAAAGCTTTTTCTATCACCATAAACATCGCTAGCTACAGTTTGAGCTGCTTTTTCGCTTGTGTTTGTAGTGTCTTGTTCAGCTACTGATATCTTTTTATCTTCTGACATATGCGTTAATTAAATTAATTCTTATTTTGGTCTTAAAACTGTAAACCACCTTCGCGAGCACCGTCAGCTACTGCCTTTACTCGACCATGATAATTATAGGAACCGCGATCAAAAACAACAGCGCTAATTTTCTTAGCCTTAGCTTTTTCAGCAATCAATTTTCCAACCTCAAAAGAGGCAGCAATTTTTCCCTCAGTCTTTACTTTTAATTCACGAGTATCAGCGCTAGCAAGGGTTAAACCTTTTAAGTCGTCAATTAGTTGAACAAATAAGCCGGTATTAGATCGAAAAACACTTAAGCGAGGTCTTAGTTCTGTACCAGAAACCTTAGCCCTTACTTTATCATGGCGACGACGACTTCTTTCTTGTTTTGCCTTATTTTTATCCATATAATTTAAATTTTACAAAATTTTATTTTGAACCTTTAGCGGCTGATTTACCAGCTTTTCTTCTAATTATTTCATCAGAATATTTAACACCCTTTCCTTTATAAGGCTCTGGTTTTCTAATTTTTCTAATTTGAGCAGCTGTTTCTCCAACCACGGCTTTATCAGCGCCAGATATTGTAATAGTATTTCCTTCAACGGTAGCGGTAATTCCTTTTGGTAGATCAAAAATTATTGGATGAGAAAAACCTAAGTTCATGTTTAACTTATCGCCAGCTACAGCCGCACGATAACCAACACCATTAATTTCTAATTTTTTCTGAAAACCTTGACTAACACCAATTACGCAATTTCTAGTTAAACTCCAAACCAAACCCCACATAGCAGAAGCGTTTTTAGCATCTTTATCATAAGGAGCAATAATAAGCTCATCACCGACAACCTTTACTTCAATTAGAGGGTTGTGGGATAACTTTAATTCTCCTTTCGGTCCTTTAAAAGTCATTTCTTTATCAGAAATAGAAACTTCCACACCGGACAAAATTTTTATTGGTAATTTTCCTAAACGAGACATAAGTATTTGCTTAATTCTTTTTTATTAATATATTTCACCCAACAACTCACCGCCAATTTTCTTAAGACGAGCTTCTTTGTCAGTCATAAGACCTTGAGAAGTGGAAATTATAGCCATACCAAAATTATTTAGTACAGTTGGAATTTCATCTTTAGAAACATAAATCTTTAATCCAGGTTTACTGATTCTTTTAATAGATGAGATTTGTGGTTTACCGTTTTTACGATACTTTAAAGTTAACTCTATTTCATCAAAACGGTTACTAGCTCCGTCAAGTCCGCCTGGAACAAGTTTTACACCTTTAATCCAGCCTTCTCTTTCAAGTATTTCAGCAATATTGTGCTTTAGTTTACTCATCGGCAAAACAACCTTAGATTTTTTAACTAAAGAAGCGTTTCTTATTCTTGTAAACATGTCTGCGATGGGATCCATCATATTTTTATTTATCTTAATTTATCTTTATTACCAATCAAGCGAAATAAGCTTACCAACTTGACTTGGTGATTCCCGGCAAATCGCCGTTATCAGCTAATTCTCGAAAACAAATTCGGCATAATTTAAAATCATTCATGAAGCCGTGATTACGACCACAACGCCAACAACGATTTATTTTCCTGGTGGAAAATTTCGGCTTTCTTTTTGCTTTAACGATTAATGCAGTTCTTGCCATATAATATTTGGATTACTTATTTTTTTTCTGAGCGATTTCCTTTTGAAAAGGGAAACCGAAGTGACGAAACAGGGCTAAACCTTCGACGCTATTTCTAGCTTTTGTTGAAAAACAAACTTCTAAACCAAAGATATTGTCAATTTCTTCAACTTTAATTTCTGGGAAACAAACGTGTTCTTTAAATCCGATGGTCATATTCCCTTCACGATCCATGCTCTTTGAGCTAATACCTCTAAAATCTCTAACTCGAGGAAAAGTTATATCAATTAACTTTTCTACAAAATCATACATACGAGGTCCGCGGAGAGTAACTTTAGCACCGATGACTTGTCCGTCTCTAATTTTAAAAGCAGAAATAGATTTTTTAGCTTTATTCATAACCGGTTTTTGTCCGCTTATTTCAAAAAGTCCTTTTTCAACGCTAGCAATAAAATCTTTTTCTTTATAATGACGTCCAAAGCCAACGTTTAAAACAACTTTATTTAAACGAGGAACAAGCATGTTATTTTTTATGCCTAATTCTTCTTTTAAAGCTGGGACTATTTCTTTTTGATACTTTTCTTTTAATCTCATATTAATTCAATTTATCTATTCGATTATCTCCTTACATTTTTTACAAGCTCTAAATTTCTTATCTTTTTTCCCTTCTCCGCCAGCAATAATTTTATGAGCCACTCTAGTTTCTTTTCCGCATTTTGGGCAAACTAAAATAACATTAGACGCATTTATAAAGGATGGGAATTCAATGCGTTGACCTTTTTCGCCTTGACGATTAGGGCGCATGTGTTTAATTAACAAGTTTAAACCTTCAACACTTATTCTTCCTTCTTTAGGAGAAACTTGAAGGACTTTACCAGATTTTCCTTTATCTTTTCCGGTTAAAATCTTTACTTTGTCGTTCTTTTTTATATTCATATGGTTACAAATGTCGATAAATTATAAAACCTCAGGAGCTAGAGAGGCTATTTTTGTGAAACCAGCGTGTCTTATTTCTCTCGCTACTGGTCCAAAAATACGAGTACCTTTAGGCTCTTTCTTTTCAGCGTCATTTATAATAACGCAAGCATTGTCATCAAAACGAACATAAGAACCATCAGCACGTCTGATTTCTTTATGTGTTCTAACGATAACTGCCTTTACAACATCACCCTTTTTAATAGCGGCATGAGGAGTAGCAGATTTTACAGCAGCGACAATAACATCACCAACTCGTCCATAACGACGACGGTAGCCACCTAAAACTCTAATACATTGAAGCTCTTTAGCTCCAGAATTATCGGCTGATTTTAAATATGTTTGTACTTGAACCATATATGCTGATTTATATTTTAATACTTAGGCTTTTATTACGCGCCAGCGTTTATCTTTACTTAGAGGGCGACATTCTATGAAAACAACCTTATCGTCGACTTTATATTCATTCTTTTCATCATGAACTTTATAACGTTTACTAACGGTATAGCGCTTTTTGTATTTCGGATGTTTTTTAACAGTCTTAATCTCAACGACAATGGTTTTATCACCTTTATCGCTAACAACCACACCAGAAAATTTCTTTTTGATAATACTTTTTTCTTGAGAAGTTGAAACTGTTTCTTCTGTTTTTTTAGCTTCTTTTATCGCGCTCATATTTATTTTTTCTTATTATTTAAGACAGTTTGAATTCGAGCTACTAATTTTTTAAGACCTCTTATCTCTCGAACATTCTTTAACTGTTTATTAGAATCTTTAAAACGCAATTCACGTAACTTTTCTCTATTATCGTCTAAAAGTTTATGTAAATCACTGTCATTTTTTTCATTTATTTCTTTAAATTCCATATTTTTATTGATTCTCTTTTTTTATTCTTTGCTAATAAATTGACATTTTACTGGTAATTTATAAGCGGCTAATTCCATAGCTTTTTTAGCAGCTTCTTTGGTTAGTCCTTCCATCTCAAACATTACCATGCCCGGTTTCACAATAGCGACATAATGGTCAACAGCACCTTTTCCCTTACCCATCGGAAGTTCCCCGCCGTGAGCGGTTACTGGTTTGTCAGGAAAAATTCTAATCCAAATTTGACCACCTTTTTTAACATATTTAGTCATAACTCGACGAGCTGATTCTATTTGACGAGAAGTTACCCAGCAAGCAGTTAAACTTTTAAGACCATAACTACCGAAACTTATATTAAGAGTACGAGTTGCTTTTCCGCCTCGACGTCTTTTATGATCTTTTCTCCATTTAGTTTTTTTTGGCATTAACATATGAAAAACCTTTAATTCTTTTTATTATTATAACTGACAATTACTGAGCGATTACCTCGCCTTTTTCATTATTATCATGTTCAAATACTTCTCCCTTATAGACCCAGACTTTGATTCCAATTGTTCCGTAAGTAGTTCTAGCAGCACCGCGAGCATAATCAATATCGGCTCTTAAAGTTTGTAGTGGAACTTTACCCCAAACTAATTTTTCCGTTCTAGCAATTTCTGCTCCATTTAAACGACCGGAAATAACTATTTTAGCTCCTAAAGCACCGCCTCTTTCAATTTTTCCCAAATTCTGTTTCATTACCTTTCTAAAAGGCATTCTTTTTTCAATATCTAAAATAATACTTTGAACAGTTATTTGAGCACTTAAGCTTGGTCTAGCGACTTCTTTAATATTTAAATTAATTTCGCCCATGCGGAAATTTTTTAAGAATTTGTCGTGCAATTTCTTTTTCAAATCTTCCACGCCATTACCACCTCTTCCAATGATTAAACCCGGTTTAGCGGTAAGAATATTTATTTCCACTTTACTTAAGCTTCTGACCATTTCTACCTGATCAATACCAGCTTCTCTAAATTCTCTAATCATGTAGCGACGAATGCCGATGTCTTGTTTTAGGTTCTGGGTATATTTATCACCCCTTTCGAACCAAACCGAAGGCCAGGTCTTAATGACGCCCATGCGGAGAATTTTAGGATTAACTTTTTTTCCCATATTTTTAGATTTCGAATTATCTTAAAGAAATTAACCAACCTTACGGTTAAATAATTTTGTTTTTTCACCAGCGGCAGATTTAACCTTAGCGTTATCTTTTACTGTCTTAGATGATTTAGCGCTTACTGTCTTTTCTCCTTCTTTAACTAATTTTTCAAGTTTTACAGGTTCATCAGTTTTAACAACTTTCTTTTCAACTTTAGCACTTTCTTTGATTTCCGCTAAAGCAACATGTACATGACAAGCTCTTTTTCTAATAGAGGTGGCTCTTCCATGAGCTCTTGGCATCCAACGTTTTAAAGTCACTCCTTCATCAACTTTTATTTCCTTTATAAATAAATTATCTTTATTTAATCCGTAAGTGTTTTCAGCATTAGCAATAGCCGACTGAATAAGTTTAGCGACTGGAGTAGCGGCTAACTTATTAGCAAACTTTAGCTGATCTAAGGCAGCCTGAACAGGCATCTTGCGAACAAGATCAACAACCAGTCTGGTTTTCTGGGCGGACATCCTTAAATGTTTTAAACTAGCTCTTATTTCCATATTATTGGCGATTCTTTAAAAAATTATTTCTTACCAGCGGCTTGTGTTTTAGCCATTTTACCACCATGACCAATGAATTTCTTGGTTGGAGAAAATTCTCCTAAACGATGGCCAACCATGTTCTCAACTATAAAAATTGGTAGATGGGTTTTTCCGTTATGAACACCGATAGTTCGGCCAACCATTTCCGGAGTAATTGTGCAAGCTCTGTCCCAAACTTTTATCACAGTCTTATCATCGGCTGGTAAATTTTTGATTTTATTCAAAAGACGTAGATTGATGTATGGGCCTTTTTTTAAACTTCTCGACATATTATTCGTTAATTATTTTCTTCTCTTACTTCTTCTTTTTATGATTAAACGGTCACTAGGATGTTTTCTTCTAGTCTTAACTCCAAGAGCGGCTTTGCCCCAAGGTGTTTTCGGACGTTTAAGACCGATAGACTGTTTACCTTCACCACCACCGTGTGGGTGATCAACCGGATTCATAGCAGTACCTCTTACAGTTGGACGAATGCCTAAGTGACGTTTTCTACCAGCTTTTCCAAGGGAGATATGACGCTTGTCTGGGTTACTTACTTTTCCAATTGTACAAAGACATTCTTTCTTAATTAATCTTATTTCTCCTGATGGCATTTTTACTTGAGCGAATTTACCTTCAACACCCATAACGAAAACAACGTTACCAGCACCTCGAGCAATTTTAGCACCACCACCTACTTCAAGTTCAACACAACTAACAGCAACACCAGCTGGGATAAATTGTAAAGGTAAAGCATTGCCAGTTTTAATTTCAGTCATTTTTTTAGAACTCATAACTGAGTCACCAACTTTTAAATCAACTGGAGCAATTATATAACGCTTTTCACCGTCAGCATAATTTAACAAAGCTAAACGTCCGCCACGATTTGGATCATACTCAATAGAAGCAACTGTAGCTGGAACATCAAATTTATCTCTTTTAAAATCAACTAGACGAATAAAGCGTTTAGCTCCGCCGCCACGATGTCTAACTGTTATTTTACCAGTGGCATTACGTCCGCCTTGTCTTTTCTTAATAACTACTAAAGATTTTTCTGGCTTTTTAGCAGTTAAATCTTTAAAATCATCAAAGGTCGCTCCTCTTCTGCCTGGTGTATTCGGTTTTACTTTTTTAATTCCCATATGTATATCAAAATATTTTTATATTCTTGG
Organism: uncultured Gammaproteobacteria bacterium; assembly: GCA_964509735.1. Lineage (GTDB taxonomy): Bacteria > Patescibacteriota > Patescibacteriia > Patescibacteriales > UBA12465 > UBA12465. Next base: position 6,055 of record CAZDYJ010000005.1, on the reverse strand, counting down.
AATTTTTTAAACTCCCTCATAAAGGCTAATGCTGTCACCTTTCTTTAAAGTAACTAAAGCTTTTTTAAAATCACTTCTCTTACCTTGAATTCTACCACGACTGACTCTTTTTCCTTCCATGTTTATAATATTTACTTTAATAGCCTCTACTCCGTAAACATCTTTAACTGCTTTAGCGATGCTGATTTTATTCGCATCTTTATGAACTATAAAAGCGTATTTATTATCACTTACTAAGTTAGTAGCTTTTTCTGTGACAACCGGTTTAACTAAAACTCTAAAAGCTTGGCTCTTTAAAGTCTTCTTAATTTTTGTTTTAGAAGAACTGGATTTTACAACGCTTTCCTTTTCAGCATAAAGCTCTTCCATGGAAGGAGTTGTGTCTTTTTTTTCTTCTTTCTTAATTTCAGCCTTGTCTGCTGAATCAGATTTTGTTTTTTTATTTCCAAATAAAGCCATATAATTTTCTTGCTAAAGTCTTTACTTTCTATATTTATCTTCCATGGATTTTAAAATAGCTTCGTCCATGATCAAATTTTTATAATTCAATAAATCTAAAATGTTCATATTTTCTGGATTAACGATTTTTACACCTTGTAAATTTCTTCCAGAATAAAACATCTTATCATCTTTTCCAGGGTTAATAATTAAAGCTTGGCGACGTTCATCTTTTAAAACATTTTTTTCAATACCGCCTAACATTTTTACAAAATCCTTAGTTTTAAATTCAGAAAATTTTAAATCATCTAAAACAACTAATTTTCCCTCAGCTACTCTGTCAGATAAAACCATCATGAAGGCTTTTTGTTTCATTTTCTGATTAACTTTCTTTTTAAAATTACGATCACTGCTTGGACCAAAAGTCACACCACCGCCACGCCAAATAGGAGAACGGCTTGAACCAGCACGAGCACGACCAGTTCCTTTTTGTTTCCAAGGTTTTTTTCCACCTCCGGAAACTTCAGCTTTACCTTTAGTATCAGCTAAAACTTGTCTGGCGTTAGCCATTTGAGAAACTACTACTTGGTGTAATAATTCCTGACTAGAGGCTACAGAAAAAACTTTAGGATCTAAATCTAATTCTTTAACTTCCTCGGCTGCCTTGTTATAAACTTTTATCTTTAATGACATATGTATCAAAATTTAAAACTTTTTATTTTTTATCTTCTTCTGTTTTAGCAACTTCTGCAACCGGAGCTTCTTCAGCTTTAACTTCTTCTTTTACCTCTTCAACTTTAATTTCTTCAGTAGCAATTTCTGAAGTAGCTTCTGAAGTATTTTCAGGGCTTAAAGTTTCTTCAACTTTTACCTCTTCTTTTACTTCTTCAACGACTTTTTTCATATTAACCACTAAATCGCCTTTTCCTTTTATCATAAGTAATCCGTTAATCGCTCCTGGAACAGCACCTTTAATGAAAATAATATTATTTTCTTCGTCAACGGAAACTATTTCTAAATTTGTAGTTGTAACTCTTTCACCACCCATACGGCCACCCATTCTTGTGCCTTTAAAAACATGAGCTGGACCTTTAGGACCGATTGAGCCAGGCATTCTTTCTTGATCTTTATTACCGTGAGTTTTTCTGAAACCGTGGAAGCCGTGTCTTTTAACAACACCTTGAAAACCGCGACCCTTTGAAGTTCCAGTTACATCGATAATATCACCAGCAGAAAACAAAGCAGCACTAATAACATCTCCGACTTTAATATCAGAAATATTATCAAGACGAAATTCTTTAACATGAGCCGGTTTTACTCCAGCTGATTTAAAGTGTCCTAACTGAGGTTTTTTAATATTTTTCTCTTTTCGATTACCAAAAGCAAGCTGTAAAGCTTCGTAACCATCCTTTTCTTTATTTTTAACTTGAGTCACAACACAAGGACCAACCTGAACAGGAGTCAGAGCGATAACTTTATCGCCGGCCCAAATTTGTGTCATTCCCATCTTTTTTCCCAAAATGAATTTCATATAATTCTGATGTCTTTAAAACAAAAAACTGGCTAAGAAACCAGCTCTTAAAAATATCCGCAAAAATTGGACAAGAAGTCCGCTCTTTTTCTTCAATCTTTATTGTGCTGATTTACCTCCAAATATGACCGATTTTTGTTCTGACACTTTCCTTTTTTGCAGAGTTATCCGAACTAGAAACGGTTCTTTGATTTTTAATTTATTTCAACCTGTTTATCTTACTACATTTTTATTTCAACGTCAACCCCGGCTGGCAAACTCAAACTACTTAAAACTTCAATAGTTTTAGCATTTGGTTCGATAATATCAATCATTCTTTTATGAATGCGCATTTCGTACTGATCTCGAGCGTCTTTATGTACAAAAGTAGAACGATTAACAGTATACTTTCTTATTTCAGTTGGCAAAGGAATTGGCCCAAAAAACTGAGCGTCACTTCTTTCAATCGTTTCGATAATAGTTTTCGTTGATTGATCAATAATCTTATGATCAAAAGCCTTGATCTTGATTCTGATTCTCTGCTTGAAATCTTTTTCTTCTTTTTTGTTTTCAGGCATAGTGATTGTCTGTAAAATAATAATTTATTAAATAAAGCGACTTTCTGTCTAAACAGGCGCTACAGTTCCGTCCTCAAAAAAGAGAACGGAACAAAGCGATTGCTTATTTGATGATTTTGGTAACAACACCAGCACCAACAGTTCTTCCACCTTCGCGAATAGTAAACTTTTGTTTGTCTTCTAAGGCGATAGGAGCGATTAACTTGATGGTTAAATTTGTAGTATCACCTGGCATAACCATTTCAGTTCCTGGATTTAAAGTAATATCTCCAGTAACATCGGTAGTTTTGAAGTAAAACTGAGGTTTATAACCATTAAAGAAAGGTTTATGTCTTCCACCTTCGTCTTTTGATAATACGTAAACTTCAGCAGTGAATTCTGTGTGAGGAGTAACTGTTCCTGCTTTACAAAGAACTTGTCCTCTTTCAACGTCAGTTTTCTTAGTACCACGAAGAAGTAAACCAGCATTATCACCAGCCATACCCTTGTCTAATTGTTTATTAAACATTTCAACTCCGGTAACAGTAGTTTTAGCTGTATCTCTTAAACCAACGATTTCAACTTCGTCGCCAACATTGATAACACCTCTTTCGATACGACCAGTAACAACAGTTCCACGACCTTCGATTGAGAAAATATCTTCAATAGGCATTAAGAAAGGATGGTCAACATCACGAGCTGGTTCTGGAATGTATTCGTCAAGCTGTTTCATAAGTTCCATTAAAGGCTCAGCATCCGATCCGTTTGGATTTTCAAGAGCTTTTAAAGCAGAACCACGAATAATAGGAGTAGTGTCTCCAGGGAATTCATATTTCTTAAGTAAATCACGAATTTCTTCTTCAACAAGGTCAATAAGCTCTTTATCTTCTACCATGTCGCATTTGTTTAAGAAAACGATGATGTAAGGAACACCAACTTGTCTTGCTAAAAGGATATGCTCTCTAGTCTGAGGCATAGGTCCGTCAGTAGCAGATACTACTAAAATAGAACCGTCCATTTGAGCAGCACCAGTGATCATGTTTTTAACATAATCGGCGTGACCCGGACAATCAACGTGAGCGTAATGTCTCTTTTCAGATTCATACTCAACGTGAGCAGTAGCAATAGTAATACCTCTTTCTTTTTCTTCTGGAGCAGCGTCAATTTCGCCAATTTCTTTTTTAGAAGCGGTCATACCCTTTGCACTAAAGACGGCCAGCATAGCGGCGGTCAAAGTAGTTTTTCCATGATCGACGTGGCCAATTGTGCCGACGTTGACATGGGTCTTTGTTCTTTCAAATTTTTCTGCCATGTTTTTTGTGTTAGGCCCTCTTTTCACTAATTGTGAAACGAAGTTTCTTTCCTATAAGGAAACCAGCCGAACTTAATTAAATTATTATTAATAAATTTTTTCTAACATTACTCAATTTCTGAGGCTTTTTCTTTTACTTTAGGGGATATTTTCCAAGGCTTTTTAACCTCATTATTCTCGTCTCCGAAAGTGACCTCTTCTTTGTTTTTCCACATTGAAATCTCGCGATTTATTCTATCAGTTAAATCTTCATCTGTCAAATCTTCTGGGTTCTCATTATTTTCACCATTTTTTTCATTTTTTGACAAATTATCAGTAACCTTAACAATGTTTTCTGTTTTATATTCTTTTTCTACTCTTCCCTCGCCAGTTAGTAATTTTTCATAAGAATCTATGTCCATGATAATAAATGATTCTTCAGGTAAATTAGAGTCAAAAACTAACAAACGATCACCAGTTTTTTTAACGAGAGAAAAAGCTTTTTTTAATTCTTTAGACAACATATCTTTTTGAATTAAATTTTTATCTTCCCTTCTTTTCTTTAATCGTTTCTAAAATATTTCTTGGTACTTCAGCATAATTAGAAAATTCCATAGAGTAACTAGCACGACCTTGACTCATAGAACGAAGAGCGGTTGAATAACCGAACATTTCCGCAAGAGGAACTTTAGCGTGTACTAATTTTACATTAGCTCTATCTGCCATTTCCTCAATCTGACCTCTCTTACTATTTAAATCTCCAATAACGCTACCCATATATTCTTCCGGTGTAGTAATTTCCACTTTCATAATCGGTTCAAGTAGAACTGGACCCGCTTTAGCACAAGCATCGCGGAAGGCAAAGATAGCCGCCATTTTAAAGGCAATTTCTGAGGAGTCAACTTCATGATAGGATCCAAAGAAAACTGTTGCTTTAACGTTTACCATCGGAAATCCTGCCAAAGAACCGCTTAAAATCGCTTCTTTAACACCCTTTTCAATCGCCGGAATATATTCTTTTGGAATAACACCACCTTTAACTTCATCAACAAATTCAAAGTTTTTATCACTATCTACTAAAGGTTCAATGCGTAAGGAACAATGTCCATATTGACCACGTCCACCTGATTGCTTAGCGTATTTGTGTTCTGCTTCTGATTGACGGGTAATAGTTTCGCGATAAGAAACCTGAGGATTACCAACGTTAGCTTCAACATCAAACTCTCTTCTCATACGATCAACGATAATATCAAGGTGAAGTTCTCCCATTCCAGAAATCAAAACTTGGTTAGTTTCTTCGTCAGTTTCAACACGGAAAGTTGGATCTTCTTCAGCTAAACGTTGCAAAGCAACACCCATTTTTTCTTGGTCAGCCTTAGTTTTAGGTTCAACAGCAATTTTAATAACTGGCTCTGGAAAGATAATAGATTCAAGTAAAACTTCCTGGTTTTCAGCACATAAAGTATTTCCAGTAGTAGTATTTTTTAAACCAATAATCGCAGCGATATCACCAGCGGCAATTTCTTTAATTTCTTCGCGGTGATTAGCGTGCATTCTTACTAAACGGCCAATTCTTTCTTTTGTTCCTTTAGAAGAGTTAACGATATATGAACCAGATGTTAAAACACCTTGATAAACACGAACGAAACATAGTTTTCCAATAAAAGGATCAGTAGCGATTTTAAAAGCTAAGCCAACGAAAGGTTTTCCGTCAGCAGCAATAATTTCCACTTTATCATCAGAATCTACTTTAGCAGCTTCAAGAACTGGAACGTCTAGAGGAGATGGTAAATATTCATTAACAGCGTCTAAAACGAATTGAACACCAATATTCTGTAAAGCGGTACCACAAAGAACAGGATAAAGTTCATTAGCAATAACCCCTTTTCTAATAGCTTTCTTAAGTTCTTCTAAACCAATTTCTTCGCCAGCTAAGTATTTTTCCATTGTTCCTTCGTCACATTCAACTGCTCTTTCAACTAGCTCAGCGTAATGTTTATCAACTAAATCTTTCATGTCTTCTGGTACTGGAATTTCTTGAATGTCAACACCAAAATTACCAGAGAAAATATAAGCTTTCTTAGTTAATAAATCGATAACACCGCTTAAGTTGCTTTCAGCACCGATAGGAAGTTGAATAGCTACAGCCTTAGGATTTAAACGATCACGGATAGATTTTAAACTCATATAAAAATTCGCACCAGTCTTATCCATTTTATTTACAAAACAAAGACGAGGAACTCTATATTTATCAGCTTG
>CAZDYJ010000004.1:49784-51463 GCA_964509735.1 uncultured Gammaproteobacteria bacterium | reverse complement strand
GAAAAAATTATATAACTAAATATTTTTTAATTTTTTTGGTCGGGGTTTTTGCTCTGACTTTTTTTAATTTAAAAGCAGCTACTAAAAATAATATAAATAATTATGTGCCTTTTACTTCTCAAGCCCCGCTGGGCGAGTGGAGCGACTCTCGCCAACAAGATGGCTGCGAAGAAGCTGCTGTTTTAATGTCTTTATCCTGGACTTGGCAAATTCCAAATTATAGTCAAAAAATGTGGCGCGATAAAATTACTAACTTAGCTGACTGGCAACAGAAAAATTATGGCGAGCACCGTGATACAGCTTTAGATGATATTATTTCCCGAATTTTTTTAGACCATTTTGTCTATGACCAAGTTTCTTTAAAGAAAATAAAAAACCCAGCCGATATTATCGCTGAGCTTGAGGCAGGGAATTTAGTTATTGCTCCAACCAATGGTCAAGTTTTAAAAAATCCTAATTTCACAGGACTTGGCCCAGAGCGCCACATGGTTTTAGTTAAAGGTTATGACTATTTAAAAAATGAGTTTATAACCAATGACCCAGGAACAAGAAATGGAGCTGACTATCGTTATCCGGCTGATCGTTTTTTTGAGGCGATTAGATCTTATAAAACTGGCTATCACGAAGCTTTTTAAATTAGAATATAAAGGGCTAAAGCTAGGCCGGCAAAAATTCTATACCAAGCAAAAGGAATAAAATCATTTTTCTTAATGAATTTAAGAAGAAATTTTACGCCAATTAAAGCGGTTATAAAAGATAGAACAAAGCCAACCACCCAAACTTGAATTTCCGATGTTGTTAAAAGGCTTAATTCATCACGACTTTTAAAAAGATCTAAAGCTGTTGCTCCGGCCATGGTCGGAATTGCTAAGAGAAAAGAAAATTCCACAATAACCTTACGACTTAAACCTAAAGATAAACCGCTAATAATAGTCGCTGCTGAGCGAGAAACGCCAGGAATCATGGCTAAAGTTTGAGATACGCCGATAATAATCGCCTGTTTGATGGTGATTTTTTTTAAATCATCACTCTCTTTATTTTCTTCTTCTTTTAAAGTATTATTTTTTTTCTTATAATTTTTTTCAAAAATCATTAAAACAATACCACCAAAAAATAACATGGCCGCTATAAGCGGCAAGCTTTCCATTAAAAAAGATTTAGTTAGCTTATAAAGAATTAAACCGATAACCGCAGTTGGAATAAAAGCAGCTATAATTCGGCTAATAATTAAGCGAGAATTAATTATTTTTTTGAAATATAATAATACAACCGCTAAAATAGCGCCTAGCTGAATAGAAATATTGAAAGTTTTTAAAAATTCAGAATTTTCTAAGCCCAGTAATTCGCCACTAACAATTAAATGGGCTGTTGAGGAGATTGGTAAAAATTCTGTAAAACCTTCCACGATACCAAGAACTATGCTTTGCCAAATGTTCATATAAAATATTTATTTACTAATTAATTTAAGTTTACTATAAAAATCTTTATTTAGTAATATTGACTTTTCACTCTAAATATGCTATAATAAGCAGTCGCAATATATTTTTGTGATTACTTTAAGCTCGGAAGTAAAAATAAGTCGAGCAAAAATGAACTTTTAAAAAAATAAAAATGGAAACAAGAATGTGTGATTTCTCAGGAAGAATTCATGAGTTCTTTCTGGCAATGGAAAAGGCCGG
>CAZDYJ010000004.1:0-49684 GCA_964509735.1 uncultured Gammaproteobacteria bacterium | reverse complement strand
AAAGCGCTTTTTAAAAAAAGCGCTTTTTTCTTTGTTAAAAATTTGTTATAATAAAAAGACTAAAATATTTATTATATGCCTTGTTTATCAAAAAAAACCAAAGAAAAGAATAAATTAACTAAAGAAGTAGTTGTTGCGGTGTCCGGCTATTTTAACCCTCTTCATGTTGGTCATTTAGAGATGATTCAAAGAGCAAAAAAACTAGGAAATAAGCTGGTAGCGATTGTAAATAGTGATTTTCAGGTAGCCTTAAAGGGAAGTGTGCCTTTTATGTCAGAACGCGATCGTTTAAAAATTATTGCCGCCTTAAAAGATGTTGACGAAGTTTTTTTATCAATCGATAAGGATAAAACTGTTTGTAAATCTTTGGCAAAAGTAAGACCAAATATTTTTGCTAACGGAGGAGATAGAAAAAGTTTAGGCGATGTGCCAGAGTATCCGATTTGTCAGAAATTAAAAATAGAAATGGTTGATGGTTTGGGAAAAAAAATAAGAGCTAGCTCAAAAATGATTGCTAGGGCGGCTGCTAAAAAAGAAAAATTAAAAAAATGAAATATAATTTTAAAATAAAAGACTGGCGTCAGAGAAAATTTCTTTCTTTAGGATTTTTTATTATAGCCCTACTTACTTGTTTCTTTTTATTTTTTATTTTAAGAGGTCTATCTTCCGGCGGCGGTAAGGTGTCAGTCTTGCTTGATAAAGTTTTTAAAAAAGAAGCTCCAAAGCCGGAAATAGTTTATCGAGCTGAAGAAAATATTATTATCCTTGAAGGTTGGACTAATGATGATGTAAAAAATTATTTAAGTGAAGAGAAAGCGCTTTTCTTGGCTGAAGATTTTATAAAAAGCGTTGGTTATAAAAATACTGATAATTTAAAAAAAGAGCAGGAATTCTCTCGCGATTGGTCGTCTTTATATGATTTTTTAGACGATAAACCAGACAATCTTAGCTTAGAGGGCTATCTTTTTCCTGACACCTATCGAGTTTTTGCGAGCACTAGTCCTGATGAAGTTGTCTCTCGCTTGCTTGATAATTTTAATCGCAAGTTAACAAGCGAAATGAGAGCAGAAATAAAACGTCAAGGAAAAAGTATTCATGAGATAATTACCATGGCTTCTATAATTGAAAAAGAAGCACCGATTTTTGCTCAAAAAGATATTACAGCTGCTAAAATAGTTTCTGGAATATTTTGGAATCGTTTAAAAATAGGAATGGCGCTTCAATCTGACGCAACTCTATCTTATATTCTAAACGATAAAAAACCAGCTCATAGTGGAGCTGAATTACAAGTTGAATCCCCTTATAATACTTATAAATATCGTGGCCTACCGCCTGGACCAATTGCTAACCCGGGAATGATTGCGATTTTAGCCGCTATTTATCCGGCTAAAACTGATTACTTCTTTTTTCTAACTACTTTTGATGGTAGTAAAATTTATTACGCAAAAAATTATGACGAACATTTGCGTAATAAATATTTATACATGAAATAAAAATTATAAAAATAAAAAAATATGCCCGCAGACTTACCAGGCGCTTTATCTTCAGAAAATACCAGCGTTCCCGATTCCGGTAATTCGGGATTTTCTGTTAAAAAAATAATTATTATTCTTATTGCTTTAGTCGCTATCATTGCTGTGATAGTATTTTTTGTTTGGCAAAACTTTTTAAAAAATAAAACGGAAGGAGAAGTAACAGTGAGAGAAAATGAAAATATTGATAGGCCACGTTTAGAAATAGCCGAAGATCCAGTCGAACTTGATTCTACTGGCTTAGCAACTACGACCGACTTGGGGATAGAGAAGTTGTCATTTTTTGATTTTTACACCGCCCCTGATAATTCTTTTCAAGCCGGCTTTACAAACTACACCTTACCGCTTAATGTAAAAATAGATGTGATAAATTATTACGACCTGTCACGTAAAATAAACATTGACCCAGTTCTAGAAGAATTAAATGACAATGGTTTTGCTGCTATTTCTAATCCTTGGGTTAAAGATTCAAATGATTTTTTTTCTATTTATAAAAGTTTAAATGAAAGACAAATTCCTATTTTAATTACTTCAGACTTCCTTGTCTACTATCAACAAAACTCTCTTAAAAAAGTTTTTAAAGAAATTGAGGAAAATATTTTCTTTGATAATCTCTGGGACATTAGTCGAATAATGTACGAGGCTTCTAGAAAACGTTTCGAAGCTCGTTTATCAGAAATTGGTAATATCAATGATCCTCTACTAGAAGCATCTCGCCTTGAAACAGTTTTTTTTGCCGTTGCTTTAGAACTTTTAAAACCTACCAGCGAGCAAACATCTCCTTTAAACATCCAATCATCTCAGGGAAAATTTTCTTCTTTTGAGGCAGAGCGCTTTTCTTTTATTTTACCAGCTAATATAAAAGATGAGGTAGAAGCAGAGGTTTTACTTATTAGAAAGGGTAAGGATCAAGTGAAATCACCAAGCTTTCTTTATGTTAGAAATTATAATGATTTTAGTGTTCCTTCTGATTATCGAGACAATGCTAAATTAAATAATTTCTATTTAGCTTCAAAGTGGTATAATTCGGTTTTTCCTCTAAACTATAAAAATGATTCTTGTTTGGAGTGTTTACTTGATAGAGAAGATTGGGGAATTAATTTTTTAACGGCCTTTTTAATTGCTGACGATTTTTACTCTCTACCAAGTTTAAAAAATCGCTGGGCTCGTATTTATAAATTAATTTCTTTTTTTAAAGGACTGGGAGATGATTTAAGTTATATTGACTATAGAAATGCCTTAACATCTTCTTTTGGCGATGATTATAGTATTAATGATTTATTCTCTGATTTTCCTAAATTTGATGAAAATATTGATAAGTTGGCTGAAAAATTAAAAACTTACGAATTTTTGGAAATTCAAGGAGCTTTTAGTCGGTCTGATTCAGAGGCAAGGCCGATGATTGGTTTTCGTCTTTTAGCTGAACCACATTCGCCTGATAATTATATTTTTAGCAGGCTAAGCACCCCAGAAGTCGGCGCTTATTTGGCTGGTCGTCAAGCTGCAGCTAATAATATTAGCGCCTGTTCTAAGAAACAAGGACTATTTCGTTGTAATGGAATTGCTTTTGATGTGATAAATTTAATAAAACCGATTACTTATAATCCTTATTTTTTGGAAAATACTAATTATGTTGGTTATTCCGACAAGTCTAATCGTCTAGGCAAAGAAATAGGAATTAGCTTGGAAAAAAAATCTAGTAATTATTGGTCGACCCTGTCTTCCTTGCAAGCATATTTAAATGTTGATCAATCTTCTTTGCCAATTTTTGCTAAAACAAAAAACTGGGAAGATAGAACGCTTAATTTTTCAGCTGCTGCCTGGGCAAACCTACAAACCCCTCTTGATAAATATAAAATAACTCAATCATCAGGTGGACAAGGTTTGGGTGACTTCTCAAGATTTAATGAAAATTCTTTTGTAGAAGTAAATCTACCTCTCATAAATGAGTTAATTGCTAATAATAAAATGATCTTAGGTATGCTTGAAGCCTTAAGAATAGAACAGGAGGTTCGCTCGGTTATTTTAGAGCTTAGAAATTCTTCGACTATGCTGGAAAAAATGCGTGAAATAATGATAAAAGAAATTTCTGGAGATAAATTGCAAGCAGCTGATTACGAGGCAATTAGTGATTTTGCTGGCCAATTAGAAACGAGTACAACTTTTTCCAATCGAAATGCTAGCTGGCCTATATCAAAAGACCGACCTTTAAAAGCCGATCTTGGAAACTTTAAATTGCTTATTTTAATAAATCAAAGAGAGGGTGGGAAATCTTTCTCAGTTGGTCCAATTTGGGACTATAGAGAAAGTAATTAATACTTGAAAATAAAAACTTCATTATTTATTTCTTGCCAATTTTCAGCCTCTATTTTGGCTTGATTTATTAACTCAGCACTACGATGCCAGTAACGGTTAATAACTAAATAAGCTGTTTGGATGTTTAATAAGTCCATGGCTTCTTTAATGTTTTTTTGACTTGGTTCATCATAAACCATTTTTAGATAATACTCATACAACATTCCTCCAGTTGGAATTGGATAAAAATAAATCTCACCAGTACTTGTTTTTATATTTTTTTCAAATCCGAAAGTTTTTAAAGCCGCCGCACTTACTTGTTGATTAGCAAGAACGAAATATTTTTCATTTTTACTGCCTTCTTCAATTATTTTGACAGCCTTTAAGTCAAACTCTCCCGTGCTATAACCTCGGCTATTATGATACTTATCTAAGCGAGGATAAGAGAAATAAATACCAGTAAGCAAAAGAGAGCTTAATACTAAAGAGCAAGATATTTTTGTAAATAAATTATGTTTATTTACATCTTTTATTATTTGGCTAAAAAGCACTAATAAGGCCGGTAAAAATATTATTAAAATTATAGTTAGAATTCTGGAACTATAAATATTTTGCTCATAAGAAATAACATCTTTAAAAGTTAAGGACAGGCTTAAGATAAAGGCAATAAAAAGAGAAGTAGCGTTTAAATAGCTTATTTCCAATAAATTTTTAAAGTTTTCATTGTTTATTTTATTTCTTTTTAAATAAATTAGAGCACAAATAATCAAAATTATTAAAATTAATAATTTATTTTTTTCAAACAAATAAATAAAATTTAAAAATATATTTTCTTGACCACTTAAATCAAATTTCCAAATATTTTTGAAAAAAACATTTAAATTAAAAATAATTTGTTTTAATTGTATTTTTTGCTCTCCAGAAATAAATAAAGCTAAGGGAATGCTTAAAGAATTGAAAATAAAAATTAGAGACAGAAAAATATTTTTAAATTTTTTAGACCATTTATGTTTATTTTTTTGCCAAAAAGAAAAGGCAATAAAAGCTAAAGCCGGCAAACCGCTTAAAGGATGAATGGCTATAGTTGCCAAGGCAAATAAAGAAGATTTTAAAAGACTTTTTTCTGTTAGGCTAAAAAATATACTTAAAATTAAAAAAAGATAAGCTAAATTCTGAGGAGCAGTCATTATAAAAGGACTAAAACCAATAATTAAGATAGCTATAGGTAATAAAGAGACGTTTTCTTTTAAATAACTTTTACTGAATTTATTAAAAATTAAAGGCAAACTTAGAGCAGCTAAGGTAGGGACTAAAAAACGATTTAAAAAATCAATACTTAATCCACTTATCTTATTTAAAAATATTATTAAACTATATTGCCCGAGATAGTAGGGGTTTTTTGGTAGAATTTGGCCGTGTTCTTTTATATACTCCATCGTCGCCTCATGTATAAAAGGGTCAAAGCCGTAGCCAATTTTAAAAACAAAAGAACAGATGGAAAATGATAGAAAATAAAAAATTATATTAGCTTTTAGCTTCCAAAATTTTCCTAATAATTTTTGATTATTTAGAAAAATTAAGAATAAAGCGCTAAGAGCATAAAAGATAAAGAAGTAATTACCTAGAACTTGCCAAGGAGATATTAGGGATTGACTGGTAGAAGCATTAAACAACTCTTTAAAAGATAGAAAGGAAAAGAATAAAAAGGGAAGAAGGTAAAAAAGAGCACTTTTATTGAAAATAAAATTCTTTTTAAAATCTATATCTGCAATTTGAACTTTTTTGTTTTTAAAAATTAAAAATATTGCTAGAAGCGTTAAAATGGCTATTCCAAAAATGCCCAAAATATTTAATTTATAAAAATAATAAATCAAAGCTCCGCTTAAAGGGATAAGGGCCAGGGAAAAGGATAATATTTCTTTTATCTGCCAGAGAAATATTTTTTCTACTAAAATTTGTCGGGATTTTCTTATAAAATTAAACATAACGTTTAGCGATAGGGATTTTTTAGGCTAATTAAGTAAATCAATAAATTATATTATAAATAATAGCAAATTCTTGCTAAAATTGGTAATTTTAGATAACATTTATTATAAGGTTTGCCTATTTTTTTAGATTTTGTAAATTAAAGATTTTTATGAGTTTTTTCCGAAATATTAAAGAAATATTTAAGATAAATTATAATCAGAACAAGTTTAATGTTTTAGCTGGCTTTTTAGCTCTGTCTTTTTTTATTTTTTGCTCCCTTTTTATAGCTTTTAATCAATCAGAAGCCTATGCTCGCTGGTCATCGCCCGACGAAACAGCCAATTATTATTTTACAAGAATTTACTCAGAAACTGGTCGTTTAAGCATCTTTGAAGAAAGCGGTCTTAAAAGTTCTGGTTGGACTAGTCCCAGAAGTATGAGAAGTGATTTTGGCGAATTAAAGCCAGTTAGCTTCCCTGGTATTATTTTAATTTTTGGCACTTTAGCTTATTTTTTTAGCAGTGCTATTATTCCTTTTTTGACCCCACTTTTTGCTGCTTTTGGAATATTAATTTTTTATTTTTTCATTCGTCGTCTTTTTGATGAACGAGTTGCTATTATTTCCGCCTTTTTATTAAGTTTTTTTCCGGTCTATATTTACTATTCTATTCGAGCAATGTTTCACAATGTTTTGTTTATCGTTCTTCTTTTAGCGGGATTTTATTTGCTAAGTTTAGCGCTTGGTAATAAGAAAATTAAAGATATTCATAACAAAACTGAGAAGAGAATAGAAAAAATAAAACTGTTTTGGAAAAATTTTGTTTTTAAAAACAATAAAAAGCGCTGGTCAGAGTTTTTGCCAACTTTTTTTGCTGGAACTTTCTTTGGCTTGGCAATTATAACTAGAACTTCAGAAATTCTTTGGCTTCTACCCTCACTTTTTATTCTCTGGCTTTTTTACGCTCGTCGTTTTGGTCTAATTAAATTATTACTTTTTCTATCAGGTTTAATTTTAGGTTGTTTGCCAGCCGCTTTTCATAATCAAATACTTTACGGTTCATTTTTATACGGCGGTTATAACGAACTTAACTCATCAATTAACGAATTAAGTGCCGCCGGATCGCTTTCAGCTTCTTTGTCTATTTTTAATCTTGATTACTGGTTTAATCTTTTTGAAAAGTTAAAAGATAATGTTTTTTATTTTGGCTTTAAACCTTTGCAATCCTGGCACGTTTTTAAAGCATATATTGTTTCCATGTTTCCTTTTATTTTTTGGCCAGCTGTTTTAGGCTCTATAACCCTTATTTCTGCTAAATTTACAAGCTTTAAAAAAAAGCATATAGCTTATCTTGTCGTGCCTTTATTTTTTTCCGCTTTTCTGATTTTATATTATGGTAGTTGGCAGTTTTTTGATAATCCTGATGCCTCGCAAACAACTATTGGAAATTCCTATACTCGTTATTGGCTCGCTATTTATATCTGGCTCATGCCTCTTACAGCCTTCTTTTTGATTCGTTTTTCTAAAGCACTTTTTTCTTGTAAATTAATTAAAAATAGTTGGCGTCGTATTTTGTCTGAAAGTCTACAAGCGCTTCTTGTTTTTATTTATATAATTAGTTCTTTATTTTTTGTACTTTTTGGTTCTAGCGAGGGCTTGGTTTACTGGAAACATAATAATCAATTTGATTATCAAGCCGCCAGACAAGTATTTTCTTTAACAGAAGATAATTCAATTATTATTTCTCGTTATCATGATAAATTACTTTTTCCTTTTAGAAGGGTAATTGTTGCTACTTTTCCAGATGATGCTTTAACTCAAATAATATCACCTCTAGCTAGTAAATATCCAATTTATTATTACCATTTTAATTTGCCAGAAAAAGATTTAAATTATTTAAATGACAGACGTTTGCCAAATTTTAATTTACAAATGCAGAAAATAAAGCAAGTTGATAAAAATTTTACTTTATATAAAATTTCCCCCTTAACCCCGAATAGCTTAGAGGCAAGTTTAGATAGTTTTTAAAGTAAAACATATTTATGCAAAAAAAATATTTTATTATAACCATTGGTTGTCAGATGAATGTTTCAGATAGCGAAAGACTAGCCTCTTTTTTAGAGAGCGAAGGTTTTAAATTAGCTAAAAAAGATACTGACGCTGATCTTTTAGTTTTAAACACTTGTGGAGTTAGGCAAATGGCTGAAAATAGAATTTATGGTTTAGCTAATAAAATAAAACAGCAGAATCCTCAGGTTAAAATTTTATTAACCGGCTGTCTTAGTAAGCGGAAGGATGTTATGCGAAGAATGATTGGGCAAGTTGATTGGTTTTTGCCGGTTAGTGACATGTCTTTAATTCCGTCATTATTTGCTGGCGATAATTATGAGCCGAAATTTAGCTTAGACAACTATCGCTTAAAAAACGGAGAGAAATATTTAAAAGTTAAGCCAAAATATGGAAATAATTATAATGCCCAAGTCCCGATTGGCAATGGTTGTGATAATTTTTGTTCATATTGCGTTGTCCCTTATGCGAGGGGTCGCGAAGTTTATCGCCCAGCCAAAGATATTATAAAAGAGGTCAAAGAGCTTATTAAAAATGGTTACAAAGAAATAAATTTAATCGCTCAAAATGTTAATAGCTACAGTGACGGCGAATATGATTTTGCCAAACTTTTAAAAAGCATTATAAAAATTCCTGGTCATTTTTGGATTAGATTTTTTTCCAGCCATCCAAAAGATATGAGCGACGAGCTTATAAAAGTTATAGGCTCTTCAGATAAAGTATGCAACCATCTCCATTTAGCCCTGCAGTCCGGTGATGACGAAATCTTAAAAGCGATGAATAGAAAATATACAATAAGTCATTATAAAAATTTAATTAAAAAAGTTAGAGAAGAAAAGCCTGGGATTGCGATTTCAACTGATATTATTGTTGGTTTTCCGGGGGAGACGAAAAAGCAATTTTTAAATTCCGTTAAGGCTTTTAAAGAAGTTCTTTTTGAAATGGCTTATCTGGCTCAATATAGCCCACGTCCCGGAACAGTTTCAGCGGAAAAGATGAAGGATAATGTTAGCCAAGAAGAGAAGAAGCGTCGCTTTGAAGTTTTAAACGCTATTTTAAAAGAAACAGCCGATAAGCAACATAAAGTTTATTTGCATAAAGAGATAGAAGTTTTAGTTGATGGCCTAAATCGCCGCGGAAAATATTTTGGCAAATCTAGTTCCTTTAAGACAGTCTTAATTGAGGCGGGAAAAAAGAAATTAAAAATTGGTGAGTTTGTAAAAGTTAAAATAAATAGAACAAGACCTTTTGGTTTAGAAGGGGAACTCTTAAAATAAAAAAAGGGTCGTTGTATGACCCTTTTTAAAAGTAGACGAAAAACTGTTTCAGGTTAGTAGATTCAGTTTTTATTCAGCAGCATTTGATCGATAACGATGTTTCCGTGGACTTTGTCTCTCATAATTAACCTTTTAAAAGTTTAACAATTAAATTCAAAAGTGCTATAAATATTATAACAAAATCAAAAAATAATGCAATTAAAAAATTTAGATAAAAATTTAATTAAGGCAAAAAAACCTAAAGTTTTAGTTATTCTTGGACCGACCGCTTCTGGCAAAACGAAGTTAGGAGTTGATTTGGCTCGAAAATTTAATGGCGAAATAATAAGCGCTGATAGTCGCCAGGTTTTTCGTGGTATGGATATTGGAACTGGGAAGGATTTAGAAGAATATGGAAAAGGAAAAACTAAAGTTAAATATCATTTAATAAGTATTGCTGATCCAAAAGAGGATTTTGATTTAGCAAAATATCAAAAACTCGCTTTTAAAGCGATAGAAGATATTTTAAAAAGAAAAAAATTACCGATTATTGTCGGCGGTAGCGGTTTGTATTTACAGGCGATAGTTGATAACTATGATTTAAGCTCGGCCGGCCCCGATAGAGCTAAAAGAGATGAGTTAGAAAAATTAGGAGCCCCCGAACTTTTTAAGCAACTTAAAAAATTAAAACCGGATTTTGCGAAGAAGTTAAATAATAGTGATAAAAATAATCCGCGCCGTTTAGCACGTTATTTAGAGATAGTTGAAAGCGGTGGAGCGATAGATAGGCGCTTAAATTCTCCTTATGAATTTCTTATCTTAGGCTTAGATTTTCCTAATGAAGTTTTAAGAAGTCGTGTTTCTTATCGTTTACTTAAGCGTTTTGAAGAGGGTATGATAGCTGAAGTCCAAGACTTAAAAAAAACTGGACTAAGTAATGAACGCCTAGAATCTTTTGGCTTAGAATATCGCTATATAAATCGTCATTTAAACGGCGAACTTTCATATCCTGAGATGATATATGAACTTGAAATTGCCTCATATCGCTTCGCTAAACGCCAAAAAACCTGGTTTAAGCGCTTTGAAAAGCAGGGAGGCCTAATTAACTGGTTAAAAGACGAAAAAGACGCAGATGGCCTGGTGGCGGGCTTTTTGGATCTTAAATAGTATTTTAGTTAATAATAAAACAATATAGTTAAATTTTAGAGCAATTGTTTTAAAAAAGCTCAAAACTTGACTTTTTTGTAGAAATGTGATATAATTAACTTATATTTAAGAATTAATCTTTATAAACCCTTGAATCAGCTGGGGAACAGGTGCTGAAAAAAATTAACGAATTCTACTACTATGGACTAACTAAAAACATAGAAGAATTAAAAAACTCGGAAAAATTTCCGAGTTTTATTTTTTATAAAAAAGGCAGAATTATTATAAGCACTTAGCGAGCACCGAGAGTCTTTGTTTATTTGTTAAATGTTTAAGATTTTTTCTTGCGAGTTTTGTATAATTGTTTTGACTTACTGGTAATAACTAAAATAGTTAAAACAGCGATATAAGCAGAGACAACAGCTCCTGGTAATTTATAAGCTTCTTTAAATATTGTTCCAAAAAATATTAAAGCAAATATCAAGACCGTCCAAATAATAACAAAAATTTCTCCCGGATGCTTGCTTTGATGTTTGTTATACCAACGCTCAAATTCTTTATCGCCAACATAAATTGCCAACACCCCGATATAAACAGTTGATAAAATTTCTAAAGTATTTCCTGATGTTAAAGGAGTAAAAAAATCATAAATTATGAAAAAGAAAAAAAGCAGACTCCAGAAATTTATTAATTTTCTCCAAAAATTAAAATCATGAAAAGCTGAAAATCCTTTTTTTGTTTTATCACTTTTTATCATATTTTTTAAAAACTATTTTAAAAGTTTTTCCAGAATTTCTTTTGCTGTTTTCGGATTGGCTTTCCCTTTAGTATTTGCCATAACTTTTCCCAGTAGAAATTGGATAATATTAGTCTTGCCCGCTTTATATTGAGCAACTTGCTCGGGATTTTCTTGTAAAATATCGCCAACTGCTTTTTCTAAATCAGCTTCATTATCAAGTTGTTCTAGTCCCAACTCAGCTACTAATTTTATCGGACTTTCGTTTCTCTCTAGCATTTCTTCTAAAACTTTTTGACCAGCACTAGAATTAATTTTT
The DNA here is from genome assembly GCA_964509735.1 of uncultured Gammaproteobacteria bacterium. Lineage (GTDB taxonomy): Bacteria > Patescibacteriota > Patescibacteriia > Patescibacteriales > UBA12465 > UBA12465. The sequence goes on along the minus strand of CAZDYJ010000004.1, from coordinate 38,367 downwards.
CCTTTGTATAATAAAAAGCTTAGTTCGGCAAAATTTTCCGGACTTATTTTTAAGTCGCTAATTTTTTTGTTTTGATTTTTAAGATGTTTTAATAACTCGCCAGTTAATAAGTTAGCTAAAGTTTTAGCTAAAGCATTTTCTTGGCGATCATAGCTGTCATTATCAGCTTCTATCCAAGCGCCTAATTCAGAAACAGCGGCCTCAAACCATTCTGACAATTTTCTATCAGAAATTATGGTCTCAACAGTTTCTTTATTTAGATTATATTGTCTTTTTAAACGATCAGCTTTTTTTCCAGGCATTTCTGGGAGCTTTTGATGTAAAGAGCTTAACAGGGATTCGCTTATTTCTAAAGGTGGAATATCTGGCTCAGGGAAGTAGCGGTAATCAGCCGAGCTTTCTTTTTTTCTTTGAGACACTGTTTCGTTGCTATTATCATTCCAGCCTCTAGTTTCGGCAGTTATCTCCTCTCCTTTATCAAGTAAATCGCTCTGTCTTTTTATTTCAAATTCAATAGCTTTAAAAACAGCTTTAAAAGAATTAATATTTTTTACTTCTACTTTTGAGTTGAGGGATTTTTTATCAATGCTTATAATTTGTCCATTTTCATATTTCCAAGAACCTTTTTTTTGTAAGCTAATATTTGCCTCGCAACGCATCTCACCTTTTTCCATGTCAGCATTTGAAACGTCTAAATATCTTAAGGTTTTTTGAAATTCTTGGCAGAATTTTTTTGCCTCCTCAGCACTTTTAATAATTGGCTCTGTTACAAGTTCCATTAAAGGCGCTCCAGCTCGGTTAAAATCAATTAAAGTGTAAAGAGAGCCGTTTTTATGAATTGATTTTCCGGTATCTTCTTCGATATGAATTCTAGTTATATCAATTTTTCTGCCAGAAACTCTTAAATATCCTCCATAACAAAGTGGTAAGTCGTATTGAGAAATTTGATAACCTTTAGGTAAGTCGGGATAAAAATAATTTTTTCTATCAAACTTAGAATTACGATTTATTTTTCCATGCAAAGCTAATCCGGTCATTATTACTTTTTCTAAAGCTTCTTTATTTGGAACGGGCAGGGAGCCGGGGTGACCAAGGCAAATAGGGCAAACATTTTTATTAGCTTCGCTTAAAAAAGGATCATTTAAACAAGCACAAAACATTTTGCTTTTAGTTTTTAATTCGGCGTGAATTTCTAAGCCGATTATAACATCGTATTTCATATTTTTATTTTGTGTTTTAAAATTAGCTTTAAATCCTATTAAAGCTTAATTTTAATTTTCGCTTTTAAAATTTACCACTACTTCCAAAACCATTTTCACCTCTTAAACTATCATCGTCTATTTTTCCTTCCTTTATTTCTATGTCTGGTAATTTTTGAATTATAAATTGAGCGATTTTTTGACCAGGAATTATATTAAACATGTCTTCGCTTAAATTTTTTACCACTACTTTTACCTCGCCACGGTAACCAGAGTCAATAACTCCGCCCATAGTAGTTATCCCCTGACTAGCTAAGCCACTTTTATCCCAAATTAAAACAGCGTAGCCCAGCGGAATAGCCATTTTTATACCCGTTTCAACTAAAGCTTGTCCATAAGGGGGGATTGAATGATAATCATTGGCGTAAATATCAAAACCGGCATCACTTTCATGAGCTTTAGTTGGCATCTTGGCCTTATTAGATATTTTCTCTATTTTTAAAATTTCTTTTCTTTCTGATTTTATAATATTTTCGCTAGTTTTTTCTAAAGTGGTAATATCTTCTTGTTTATCATCTATTTTATTTTCTATTTTATTTTCTGAGAAATCTGTTTTTTCTTTCTCGTCTTTTGGAGTAGAAGCTTGAATATCTTGCTTGTTTAAAGCAGGAGCTTGAACATCCTCATTGTTTAAAATAGGGCTTTCATTAATCTCTTTATTTAAAACAGGAGATTGAAGGGCTTCTTCGTTTTTATAAATTTTCTCAGCCGGCAGTTGGCCTATCATATCAGCCCGACTACTGCTTAAAATATCACCAAAAGTTTTAAAGCCTGAGTAATTATAAGTTTTTCTGCTGACCTCATGTTCTCTTACTTCACCTTTTAGAAAAGATTCGCTTCTTTGCCAAACTATGTCAGCTATTTCTTCTATTTTTTGGTTAGCATTTATTTTAATCCAGCCGTATTCTTCTTTTAATTTTAAATGAGCCCAACGAACCTTATTCATTAAATCATCATTGTTTTCGTGACGATGACCATTTTCAATACTTTCTTTAAAGCGTTCGCCATCAAACAAGAAAACTAAATCCTCGTCTATTAAATGAGAATTAATATTTTTTAAAAATGTTTCAGAAATTCCTCCTCCTAAACCCCAAGCAATACCAGTTCCTTTATAATCTTCCGCCACAACGTTAATGCCAGCTTTTAATTTATTTATTAAGTTTTCTTGATATTGAGTTCTATTAAGAGCGTAAAGAATTTGGGCCTCCTTTAGGCTGAGATTGTAAAAATTTCCCTGACGCAAATAATCATTTAACATTTCGCCAGATGGCTTTAAATCATAAATCGGATATTTTAAATACTCCGCTTTATAACCAGCTTTTTTTAAACTTTCTACCAAAAGCTTAGCCTGGGTTGTTTTGCCAAGATTATTTATTCCATATAAAACAATAAGTTTTCCGGGATAGTTACTCATACTAAAATAATTTCATTTTTATCAGACCAATTTAAACCTTTCATTAACTCGTCAATTTGTTTATATAAACTTTCAAAGTCGTGATTATTATCTATTTTAAAATTTGCATTCGCCATGGTTTCAGGAATTGTCTTTTCTGTTTCTTTTTCATGATCGGCTAAAAAAGTTTCATAACTTTTTTCCGCATCGCCCGGATTTTCGTTTCTTGATAAGGATCTTTTATATCTAATCTCAGAACTTGCTTCAATTGCGATTAGAAAAAAGTTTTTATGTTCTTTTAAATATTTTAAATCGTCTAAACGTCTGGCGCCATCTATAATAACTAAATTATTTGTTGCTTCGCTCGCTTTTTTAGCCATTGTTTTAGCTAGTAAGTCATTGCCAAAATTTTCACGAGCCCAAGTAGAAAGAAGAATTAAATTATCTCGATTTTTCTCAACCCCAAGAGAATCAAGTGTTTCTCGTAAAATCGAAGAAAAGCGAAAACTTTCGGCGCCGTATTTTTCTTCTAAGTATTTTTTCGCTGCGTCTTTTCCAGAGGCGATTAAACCAACAAAGCAGATAATTAATTTATCCATTTTTCTAAATTTAACTGACTATTTATTATGAATTAATATGATAAAAATTTCAAGTGATTATTTAGCTAAAACTTCATAGTGAAGTAAGACGCTATTTTCGTTTATTTTTTCAACATTTAATAATTTTAAATCAGCGTCTAAATCTCGATTAAATAAAGATAGGCCCGCTCCAAAAATTTTTGGCTCCAGCGTTAACATTATTTCATTTATTAGGTTTTTTTCTAAGAAAAGGGAATTAAGAAATGCTCCGCCACCTAATAAAACTTTTTCATATCCTAAAGACTCTAATTCTTCTAAAACTTTTTTTGGTTCACCGCTAACGAATTTTACGCCGTCTATTTCTGAATTATTTTCATTTTCCGTAAACACCACATTAAGCCTTTCTTTTAAAGGAGCTGGAAAAGTTTTAAAAGTATTTTCACCCATTAAAACAGCACCACATTCTTTAGAAATTTTAGCGAATAATTTTTTATCTTCGCGACTAGTCCAGTCAGCGAATTGAGCACTGTTTTTGGCAATTTTTCCGTCAGCCGTTATTGCCATCATCATTATAACTTTCATATTTTTGAAAAAAAGACCGCTTTTTAGACGGTCTATTTAATTGTTAAAACTTATACAGCTACATCAGCCTTAATAGGAGGATGCGACTCGTAGCCTTCAAGTTGAAAATCTTCATATTTAAAAGAAAAAAGATCTTTTACTTCGGGATTGATTTTCATTGTCGGTAAAGGGAATGGTTTGCGAGAAAGCTGCTCTTTTACTTGCTCAAAGTGATTATTGTAAATATGTAAATCACCAAAGGTATGAACAAATTCTCCAAGTCCCAGGTTGCATACCTGAGCTACCATCATAGTAAGCAGGGCGTAAGAGGCGATATTAAAAGGTACTCCCAGGAAACTATCGGCACTTCTTTGATAAAGTTGGCATGATAGTTTTCCATTAGCTACGTAAAATTGGAAAAAGGCGTGACAGGGTGGTAAATTCATATTTTCCAGGTCAGCTACATTCCAAGCACTAACAATAATTCTTCTTGAGTCCGGATTGTTTTTAATGGTGTTTATAATTTCGCTAATTTGGTCAATTGAGCCACCTTTATAGTCTGGCCAAGAACGCCATTGGTATCCATAAATATGACCAAGATTTCCGTCTTCATCAGCCCACTCATTCCAAATTTTTACCCCGTTTTCTTGGAGGTATTTAGCATTTGTATCACCATTTAAGAACCATAGCAATTCGTAAATTATTGATTTCAAGTGAACTTTTTTGGTGGTAATTAAGGGAAATCCCTTATTAAGATCAAAGCGAATTTGGCGACCAAAAACACTTTTAGTCCCGGTGTTTGTTCTGTCCCACTTCTCAACGCCGTTTTCTAGAACATCGCTTAATAAATCATGATAAATTTTCATATTATTCTTTTTTTAAGTTTCTGCCCTTATTTCAGCACAAAAGACAGGAAATTTCAAGACTTTAATTTAATAATCCGCCTTTTGATTTAGGCTAATGAATTCTATGCCTGCCTCTTTAAAAACATCAAAAGTTCTTTGACTAGCCTTTGTTCCGGGATGATATTCTCTAGCGCAAACAACGCGTTTAATGCCACAATTTATAATCATCTTCGCACAGGTATAACAAGGTAGCATTTTTGTATATAAGGTTCCGCCATCAAGAGAGATTCCCATTCTAGCCGCTTCGCAAATAGCGTTTTGTTCAGCATGAGCGGTTCTAATGCAGTGTTGTGTTTGACTACCGTCGTCGTGAATTACGGTATGCATTTCGTGGCCAATTTCGTCACAGTGAGGAAGACCGATTGGAGAGCCGGCATAGCCAGTAGCGATTAGGCGATTATTTCTAACTATTACACAACCACATCTACCCCTATCGCAAGAACCTCTTCGTCCCACCATTTCAGTTATTTCAATAAAATATTCATCCCAGGAAGGACGGACATATTTTTTTTCTTCTTCTTGTTTTTTTGTAGATTCTTCCATAAAATTGTTTTTTATGATTTATGTCTATATTTTAATATATTTTCATAAAAATAAACATATTGACAGATACAAGCTTTATCGTTGTTGTCCTTTCAAAAAGAGATAAAAAGAGCTACAATGAAGACAAGTTATTTATAAAATTTATCTAGCGTTTATGAATATTTTACAGGAATTAAAAGATGAAATGGCGACGAACAAAGAAGTCTTATTTAAGATTAAGGTTTTTCCGAATTCTCAGGAAAATTCTTTAAAAACAGGACGAGACGGAGTGATAAACGTAAAGATTAATGAAAGTCCTGAGGATGGAAAAGCTAATAAGGCTCTTATTAAGTTAATCGCTAGCAGTTTTGGTTTGCGAAAATACCAAGTGGAAATAGTTGTTGGTTTAAAAGATAGAATAAAAACAATAAAAATTAGTCGTTAATTACGAATTTCTTAATCACCAAAACCAATCTTTAAATATGGATTTATCAATTATTATCGTTTCTTGGAAAGTTAGGGAAAAATTAAGAGAAAATTTAAAAGCACTTTTTAATTCAAAGGGTGATTTTTCTTTTGAGGTTTTTGTAGTTGATAATAATTCTGGTGACGGAAGCGTGGAAATGATAAGAGAGAGTTTTTCTGAAGTTAAGTTAATTGCTAATTCCGATAATTTAGGCTTTGCTAAAGCTAATAATCAGGCAATTAAAGAGGCAAGTGGCGATTTTATTTTACTACTTAATCCTGATATGAAAGTTTTTTCTGATACTTTGGAAAATTCTTTAAAATTTGCTAAAAATAATCCTCAAGCAGTTGTTTCTGGTTTTAAATTAGTAAATGAGAAAGGTGAAATTATAAAACAAATAAGAAAATTTCCAAAATTACTTGATCAACTTATAATTATTTTAAAATTGCCTCATATTTTTCCTTTTCTTTTAAATTCTTATATCCCGCAAGATTTTGATTACGAAAAAACGGCGAAAGTAGATTCAGTTCGTGGAGCCTTTTTTCTAATAAATAAAAAAACTTATCAGAAAATAAGTGAAAAAGATAAACCATTTTTAGATGAAAGATATTTTATCTGGTTTGAGGAAGTTGATTTCTGTCGCGAAATTAAAAGCTTGGGCGGAGAGGTTTGGTATAGTCCGGAAGCTAAATGCCTTGATTATGTTGGCGCTAGTTTTTCTCAGGTTAAATTAGGTTTAACTCAAAGGTATTTTCGCGATTCAATGCTTAGTTATTTTAAAAAGTGGGAGAAAAAACGCGATTATTTAATTTTAAAATTTGCTTGGAGGTTGATGGGCTTTTTGATAAAATAAAAATCCCCTAAAAAGGGGATTTTTACGACTTCTACCTTGGTGGTAATAGAACTAAACTTAACAATACCTATATTATAGCATATTTTTAGAAAAAGTCAAATTTAAAGCCAGCTTGTGGACCGGCGGGGAATCGAACCCCGAGAAGCTAATTGTTAAGTTTAGTTCCGCCACCATTGCTCGGCCCACAGATTTATAATAGCAAAACATAGATTAAAAAAAGATTAATAAAAAGTAAAACTATAATGAAAGAAGATAATAAAAAAATAGCTGTTGTTTTAGTAAATTATCATGATTATGCCAAGCGTTTTTTAGAGCCTTGTCGTAATTCTTTGCGTCGCCAAAGCTACGGTTTAGAAAATTTTCAAGTATATATTATCGATAATGATTCTAGCGAGGAAACTTTTAATTATTTAAGAAATGAATATCCAGAGGCTAAAATTTTAAAAAGAGATGATGGAAATTATTCAGCGGCTAATAATTTAGGCTTTAAGAAAGGAATAGAAGACGGAGCAAAATACTTAGTCGCTTTAAATATGGACACTGAAGTTGAGCCAGACTTTTTAAGTAATTTAGTTTTGGCTTTAGAAAATAATCCTGAAGTAGGTATAGCTCAGGCCAAAATTTTGCTTTATCCTAAAAATGAAGAAGATAAAAAAAATCCAAAAATAAATAGCTTGGGAAACATTATTCACTTTCTCGGTTTTGGTTTTACTAGTTTTTACGGAAAACCAGATTATAAGATATCAGGCTACCCAGAGATAAAGGGTTATGCTTCTGGTTGTGCTTTTATAACTAGAGCTGATATTTTCGAGCAAGTCGGCGGTTTAAATGAGGAGTTTTACATGTATCATGATGATATTGAATTGAGCTTGAAAATAAGATTGGCTGGGTATAAAATAGTTTTAGCACCTCAAGCTGTCGTTTTTCATAAATACGAGTTTTCAAGAAGCGTGAAAATGTTTTATTTTATGGAAAGAAATCGTTACTTAACTTTGCTTATTTTTAGCTCTTTTAAGTATCGAATGTTAATTTTTTTACCAGCTTTATTCATTGAGCTTGGTATGTTGTTTAATTCCATTTTTAATAAAACTTTTAATAGTCGTTTAAAAATGTATTTTTATTTTTTAAAGCCTGGTACTTGGAAAAAAATAAAAAAAGAAAGAGTATTTTTGAAAAAAAATAGTTTATTAAATTTTTCCGATTTAAAGTCAGATTTTGTCGGCCAAATTTATTTTCAGGAAGCGGATAGTTTTTTATTAAAATATATTGCCAACCCCGTCATGGCTTTATCCTGGTTTTTTATTAAGAAATTAGTTTAATTTTTTCATGGATTTATCGATTGTCATAGTAAATTATAAGAGTCTTTATAAACTAGCTAATTGTCTAGATTCTTTGTCGAAATCAGATACGCCGGAAATTAGCCGAGAAATAATCGTTGTGGAAAATGACTCAGGAGACGATGTTAATCTTTTAACTCGTGTTTTAGAATTTAGAATCATTAAGAGTGATAAAAATTTAGGCATGGGTGGTGGTAATAATTTAGGTATTAAAGAAGCTAAAGGGCGTTATATTTTAGTTTTAAACCCAGACACCTTACTTAGCAGTTCGGCTATTTTAACTCTGTTTAATTATTTAGAAAAAAATGAAGAAGCTGGTTTAGTTGGTCCAAAACTTCTTTATCCCGATGGAAGTCTGCAGTATTCCTGTGCTCGCTTTCCCGGATTTTTTATTCCAGTTTTGCGACGAACTTTTTTAGGTGATAGATTTAAAAAACAACGAGATTCTTTTATGATGGCTGATTTTGACCATAAAAACATTAAAGAAGTTGACTGGTTGATGGGTTCTTGTTTGATGTTTAGAAAGTCTTGGAAGAAAGCCGATGGGACCGAATTTCAACCTCTTTTTGATGAAAGATATTTTATGTATTTTGAAGATATTGATTTATGTCGGGAAATAAAAAAGAATGGCAAGAAAGTTATTTATAATCCAGAGGCAATTGTAATTCATGATCATGCCAGAGAAAGTGCTAAAAACCCCTGGTATATAGCTTTATTTAGAGATAAAATAACCAGAATTCATATTTATTCTTGGATAAAGTATTTTATGAAATGGGGTTTTAAAAATAATATAAGTTAAAAAAAATATGAAAAAAATAAAAAAAGCTATTTTTCCAGTAGCTGGTTTTGGTACTAGATTTTTACCAGCGACTAAAGCTCAGCCTAAAGAGATGTTGATGATTGTTGATAAGCCAGTTATTCAGTATTTAGTTGAGCAGGCGGTTAAAGCTGGAATTGAAGAAATAATTTTTGTAACCGGACGTGGCAAAAGAGCGATTGAAGATCATTTCGATTATTCTTATGAACTTGAAAAAACATTAGTAGAGAAGAGTAAATTAGACTTACTTGAAAAAGTAAAAGAAATAGAAAGTTTGGCTAAGTTTTCCTATGTTCGCCAGCCGATTCCTTTAGGCGATGGACATGCAATAAAATGTGCTTCTCATTTAATAAGCGATGATGAAGCGATTTTGGTTATGTTTGGCGACACTTTATATGATGCTGAGATTTCGCCAGTTAAACAAGTTTTAGATGTTTATGAGAAATATGGCGAGTCGGTGGTTGGCTTGTCGGAGGTTGAAAAAAGTGAAGTTAATAAGTTTGGTGTTATTGACGGAGAAGATATTGGTAATGATACTTTCAAGGTAAATAAATTTGTGGAAAAACCAAAAACAGAAGAAGCTCCTTCTAATTTAGCGGCTGTAGGGATTTATGTTATAACCCCAGAAGTTTTAAATACCTTAGATACTATGAAGTCGGGAAAATCGGGCGAAATTAGATTGGCCGATGCTTTTGATTTAATGCTTGAAAACAAAAAAGTTATTTATGGTAAAAAAATAGAAGGCGAATGGCTTGATACTGGCAATAAGTTTAATTTTGTTAAAGCTAGTTTAAAATTTGCTTTAAAAGATAAAGAAATAGGCGAGGATGTTAAAAAATTAATAAAGGAATTATCAGTTTAATTGCTTGAAAGATGCTTAAAAGACTGTCGCAAAAGACAGTCTTTTAAATTTAAACAATAAATATCTTCCGGATTTTTTTATTTTATTTTGATACTAAAGACTCCAGGATTATTTTCTATTTTAGCAAAAAAATAAAGCAGATTATTTTTATTATCAACTATTAATTTTCCTATTTCTTGAGCACTAAGAACCGTGGTTGTAAAACCTGTTTTTAAATCAAAGATATGAATGCTTTGATCATCAGAAAAAATTAAATAATTTTCTGATTTATTTGTCGAAATACTTTTTAATGTTTTTCCGAAACGTCCAAGCAGATGACTCTCGCCACTTTTTACTTGAAAACGAATTATTTCCCAATCGTTTATGAAAAAAATTGTTTCATTGTCAGCCCATTGCCAATCATTTACATTATTTATTGACCTGGCTCCCTTGCCGGGTTCATTTTTATCAAAGAGATATAAAGTCTTATTTTCTCTATCAAAAATATTTAGATAATCTTCATTTATACTGTTAGGTGAAAAATAATAATCCCCATTTTTAGGCAGAGAAGCGAGTTCCTTATAGGAAGATGTTTCAATTTCGTAATTTATTAAAGAAACTTTGTTTTCGTTTTTTTGAAGGATGAAAATATTTTTTTCACTTGGCAAATAATCAAAAAAGTCTATTTTATCAAATATTGAAATGACTTTTTTTTGATTTACATCAAAATAATTTAAACTAGAATCACTTTGATAATATAATTTATTTTCCGAATTACCCATTTTCCATTTATTTGCCTTTTCTCCGATAAGAGATAAATAATTTTGATCATCTTTGTTTTTTTCTGGAGAAAAGAATATGCCTTGGACAAAAAGAAAATTATTTTTACACCAAACAAAATTATCCTGACTAATGTTTTTTATTTCAGGAATAGTTAGTAATAAATCTCTTTCTTCGCCATTTTCTAAATTTATTATTTTTTTCTCATCACTTAAAAAGATGTATTTTTTATCATTACTTATTAAAAAAGACTTTTCTTTTAGCTCGTTTTCTCCAAAAACCGCTTTTATACTTGGATTGTCAGCTTTGAAAAGACTAACATCTTCTAGAAAAGTTGTTTGACCAGAAGAAATATTTATTTTTTTCTGAAAAGGCCAATAACCACTTTTTTCTATAGTTACTTCGTATTCGCCAGGCAACAGATTTTTTATTTTGACCGGTGTGCTTAAATAATTTTTACTCCATGGTCTCCAGGAATTTTGTAACAATAAATCTCCATCTAAATAAACCAAAGCATTTTTTGGATTTGAATCAAGAGCTAAAGTTCCAGTTTTAACTAATAATCTATTAAAGTTTGGCGGCCAGCTCAAATTAAATTTATAACCAGAGGCGTAAAGAGATAGAATGCTTGTTACGATTATAAAAATGAAAACAAAAAACCAAAATAAAAAATCTCTAAATTTTTTTGACATATAATAAATTATTATTCGACTCGGATAATATCCGCCCCTAAAGCTCTAAGTCTTTCATCTAATTTTTCGTAACCTCTATCAAGTTGATAAATGTTATCAATTTCTGTTTTGCCCTCGGCGATTAAACCAGCAATAACAAGAGCTATTCCAGCACGAATATCGGGACTAATTAATTTTTTAGCATAAAGCTTGGTTGGGCCACTGACAACCACGCGATGCGGGTCACACATAACAATATTAGCACCCATCTGTGAAAGCATGTCTGTCCATATTAAACGCCTGTCATAAATAGTTTCTTGAATAAGAGACGCACCGAAAGATCTAGTCATTAAGACAATATAAGGAGCTTGAAGATCGGTTGGAAATCCTGGGTATTCGTGAGTTTTTAAATTATAAGCTTTAATATTTTCTGATTTTTTCATTTTGATAAAATCATTACCTTTTTCATAATTAACACCGATTTTATCAAATATAGCTAATAAACTTAAAAGATGTTCGGGGTTGCAGTTTTTAATTAAAATTTCTGAATTAGTCGCCGCTGCCATTAAAGCAAAAGAGCCGGCTTCAATTCTGTCGGGGATTATTTCACAAACTCCGCCAGAAATTTTTTCCACCCCTTCAATAATTATAGTTGGACTACCAGCACCACTTATTTTTGCACCTTGGGAGTTTAGATAATCAGCTAAAGCAGAAACTTCTGGCTCCATAGCACAATTTCTTAAAATAGTTTTTCCTTCCGCTAAAGAAGCGGCCATAATCATGCTTTGGGTTCCGGTAACTGTTGCGGTTGTAAAGAAGAAATCAGCTCCTTTTAATTTTTTAGCACTAATATGATAAAAATGTTCTCCAATTTCAACTTTTGCGCCCAGAGCTATAAATCCTTCTAAAAATAAATCAATTGGCCTACCAGCAGCACCAATCACACAGCCGCCTGGGTGAGGGAAGCGAACTTCTTTAAAGCGAGCGAGCATAGGAGCGACAAACATGACTGAGGTTCTAAACTTGTCAGCAATTTTTTCATCAAGTTCGAGTTTTGATAAATTTTTGGCACTGATTTTAATTTCCGATCCACCATCCTCAACTTCAACTCCCAAATCTTTTAAAAGTTCTATAGTTTTTTCTATGCCATCAATTCTTGGTACATTTTTTAAGGTCATTGTTTCTTCAGAAAGCAGGGCAACTGGAAACATAATTTGGGCATTATTTTTAGCCCCAGAGACATTGATTTCGCCTTTTAGCTCATTTCCGCCTTTTATGATGAATTTAGCCATATTTTTATAAAATTTAATAAATCATTTAATTTTAAATAAAAAACCCTCTAAAAGTCAATAAAAGGCTTTCTTGCTTTTACTATAGCCTATTTATTGACATTTTTCAAATATCTGTTATTATAAATCTGTTCGGGTTAGAACCCCGATTTTTGTTAATTTTATATTAAAAAGAAAAAGATAATTATATGTCAAAAATTGCAGTTATTCGAACTGGCGGCAAGCAGTATAAAGTCAAAGAAGGCGACACTATTAAAGTTGAAAAACTTGAAGCCGAAGAGAATTCTAAAATTAAATTAGAAACTTTACTTATTTCTGATGATAAAAAAACAGAAATCGGTGCTCCTTCTTTAGGGGAAAAAGTTGAAGCTGAAGTTATAAAAACAGCTAAAGGTGATAAAGTTACAGTTGTAAAATATAAAAATAAAACTAGATACAAAAGAACTTTAGGTCATCGCCAAATTAAAACTGAACTAAAAATTACTTCAATCGCTTAATATATTTTTAAGTCCATTTAAAAAAACCGCTTTAAGCGGTTTTTTTTGTAAGTTATTTCATCTCACTTCTGTTTTTTAAAGCACTCGCTAAAGTTATTTCATCAGCATACTCTAAATCACTTCCAGCTGGGAGTCCTTTTGCGAGGCGACTTATTTTTATCTTATCTTTTAAAATTTTAGCTAAATAAAGAGAAGTCGTTTCGCCTTCAAGCGTAAAATTTAAAGCGAGGATAAGTTCCTTGATTTGTTCTTTTTCTATTTTTGATAGAAGCTGACGGATATTTAACTTTTCTGGACCAATTCCGTCGATAGCGCTAATTAAAGAACCTAAAACAAAATATTTACCAGAAAATTGACCTGTTGCTTCAATAACACTTAAATCCTGAATATTTTCCACAACACAAAGACTGCCATTTTCTCTTTTTAAATCAGAGCAAATATGACAAGGATCTTGTTCAGAGATAGCTAAACAGCTATGACAAACAGCGGTTTTTTTCTTAACCTCGTTTATTGTCTTAGCCAGTTCTTCTAATTTTTCCTGACTTTGCCTTAAAAGGAAAAAGGCGTATCGCTCGGCGGTTTTAGGACCGACGCTTGGTAGTTCTGATAATTTATTAATTAGTTGTTGTAGGGTCGCTGGATAGCGCATAATGATTTTTAGCCAAGACCAGGAAAACCACCCATGTCTTGTAATTTTTTAGCCATTATTTTTTGTGCTTTTTTAATGGCATTATTTAAACATGACTTTAAAGCTTCTTCTTGAGAGCTTTTATTTAAAGATTCATTTAAAGAAACTTCAATAATTTCTAAATTTCCGTTTAAGGAAACTTTTACACCATTTTTTTCTTCACTAATAGTTTCTTGAGAAAGGGCGCTTTGCATGGTTTTAGCTTGGTCGCGCAATTCTTTAAATTGTTTTAATTTACTGAACATAGTTTTTATAATTATGTTATTAATTTTTAAAATTCATTTATTTCTTCGGAACTAACTCTTTTGGCTAAATTTCTAAAACTAGCTGTTGTTTCATCAAAGAATAACTCTATTTTTCCAGTTGGACCGTTACGATGTTTAGCAATAAATATTTCCGCCTTATACCTCTCATCTTCTGGCAAGTCAGCCGGATTAAAGCCTCTATCAGCCGCTTTACGATAAATAAACATAACCACATCAGCGTCTTGCTCAATGGACCCAGAATCGCGTAAATGAGATAGTTTAGGGATAGCGGGGTGAGTTGCCTCAACGGCTCTTGATAACTGTGCTAAGGCCAAAATAGGAACATTTAACTCACGAGCGATTGACTTTAGACCACGACTTATTTCAGCGATTTCCTGAACACGATTATCAGCATATTTACCTCGACCTTCCATAAGCTGAAGGTAGTCGATAACTATTAAGCCTAAGCCTTTCTCCATTTGCAAACGACGACATTTAGCTCTTATTTCCATAATCGATAAACTGCCAGAATCATCTATATAAATAGGTGCTTCTGCTAATTTTCCCATAGCATCACCTATTTTAGCAAAATCATTATTATCTTCTTTGTCTGATAAGTTTCCAGTTCTCATTTTCCATAAACTAACGCCAGCTTGAGCACAAAGCATACGATCAACTAATTGCTCCTTGCTCATTTCTAAAGAAAAGATACCAACTCCTTCTTTGCTGGCAATAGCTGCTTGACGAGCTATATCTAAGGCAAAAGAAGTTTTTCCAACTGAAGGACGGGCTGCTAAAATTACTAAGTCTGATTTTTGTAAACCAGCCAAAACCCTATCTAAGTCTATAAAGCCAGTCGTTAGGCCGCGCAACTTACCACTTCTTTTATGAAGTTCATCAATACGTTCAAAAGCGTCAGCTAAAAGATTGTCAATTGGTAGAAAAGCATTTTTTAAATATTTCTGAGAAACAGCAAAAACTTTTTTTTCTGTCTCGTCTAAAATTTCATCAATATCACGCCCCTCTTCAAAACTTAAAGTCGATATTTCAGCGGCCGCTTGTTGCAAGCGACGTAGAGTCGCTTTTCTCTGAATTATGCCAGAGTAATTTGTTATATTTCCGGAAGTAGCAACAGTATTTGAAAGATGGGCCAAATAACTTCGACCACCAACTTTTTCTAAATTCTTTTTTTCTTCCAAACGGTTAGCCAAGGTAATAATATCAATTGGCTCTTGATTTCCGTAAAGATCTTTAATTGCTTCATAAATTATTTTATGAGCATCTTTATAAAAATCTTGAGGTAAAAGAGAGTCGGCTACTTTAATAATAGAATCCTTATCTATTAAAAGACAACCCAATAAAGACTCTTCAGCTTCTTCACTATGAGGAGGTATTTTTCCGATTAAGTCTTGGTTGTTATTTTGCATATTTTTTCTAAATTATTCTTATTCATCTTAACTTATCTTAAGCTTATTTTCAAGACGTTTTTATTAGTATTTTATTCACCGTTTATTAAGAGTTTTTGCACTCATTGACATTATTTTAAGATTTTAGTATATTTTCTTGAAAGATGTAAAAAGAATAATAAAAATAAATAAGAACCTTAAAAAATGAGGAGGACTGAACATGGCAACACAAGAAAAATTGTTAAATATTTTCTCTGGAACATTCTTGGAGGAATTTTTTTCCTTGAAGGAGGAGGACTTTTTGGACCCCGCTTTAAAAAAAGCGGCAAATGAGGTTGTAATTGGTAATATGAGTGAAGCTGAGAAAAGAATTTTCACTCTTATGGTGAATAAATATAAGGATTTATGCACTCTGTCGGTAATTTTTGGCTTGGATATCAATTCTCTTGATAATTTAATCAGCTCTGAAGAAGAAAATCTTATTGAAATGGTTCAGGAAGCAGCTGAGATTCAGTATGAAGCCCTGGAGCAAGAATTTCCTTACGAAATTTGGCAGAAATTTACCATGGATGTAGATCTCTATACTATTTTGTCAGATTTTCTAAACGCCTTGGTTTATACCAGGATGATGCCGAAATATTTTTGTCGGGCACCAATTTTACGATCAGGATTCTTAATAGTTAAAGATTCCCTGGAAGTTATTGAGGACGATGGAACATTCGAAGATGGGGAAAAAATAAGCAGTCAAAATTTTCCTTTCAATTAAGAAATTAAAAAACAAAAAACCGCTAAAAAATAGCGGTTTTTTTTCTGGGAGCCGACTGTCGGGCTTGAACCGACGACCTGCTGTTTACAAGACAGCTGCTCTACCAGCTGAGCTAAGTCGGCAATCTTTTGTGCGCCCACCAGGATTCGAACCTGGGACCTTCTCCTTAAAAGGGAGCTGCTCTACCGGCTGAGCTATAGGCGCAAAAAACAAAGACGGATAATATCCGTATTTGTTGAAAATATTTACAAAAATTATAATAACAAATGATTTTTATTTTGGCAAGGGTTTAAATAATTTTAAAGAAAAAATTGATTTTTATAAATAATTATTTAAAATGTTAATTTGCCCATTTTTTAAACTTATTGCTATAATCTTAAAATAATAATAGTTTTTATGGTTAATTTAAATAAGTTTATTTTTTAATAAATGTTTAGAAATTAATCTGTCTATCATAAAATGTCAGTTAAATTAGAGAAAAAAGACAAAAATCAAGAAAAAAAGCCAAGCTTCTTAATTAACACTTTAGGTTGCAAGGTGAATCAATATGATTCAGCGGTTTTAAAGAGGGAGCTAATTAAGAGGGGTTTTTCTGAATTTAAAGAAGAGTTTAAATCTATTTTTAATGCTAAAGTTGAACCTAATTTTAACATTAAGGAGGGGCTTATTTCTAAGTCTAAAATTAGGCCTAAACTCGAACTTAATCATAAGAAAAATTACCCAGATTTAATAATAGTTAATACCTGTACGGTAACTAACAAAGCTATTTTAAAGGATAAGCATTTAGTTAAAGAGCTTAGAAAAAAATTTCCCACAGGACTTTTGGTTGTTATGGGCTGTTGGCCGGAGACCGATGAAAATGCTAGTAAAAGTTTTAGTGATAAAAAAATTATTTTTTGGGGAACAGGAAAAATAGAATTTTTAGCTGATAAACTTAAAAATAAATTTAATTTATCGGGAGTTTTTGAAAGCAATTTTTTAATTCCCACTGATCGTTCACGTTATTTTTTAAAAATCGGTGATGGTTGTAATCAGTTTTGTTCATATTGCCTTATTCCTTTTGCACGTGGACGCTTAAAGAGTCGGAAAAGCTCCGAGCTTGTTAAAGAAGTAAAATTAGCTGTAAATAATGGCTATCGAGAAATTATTTTAAGCGGTATTCATCTTGGTCGTTATGGTGAGGACAAAAATGGCAAAGAGTTAAATTTAAGCTCTTTAATAAAAAAGTTTTTAGAAATAAAAAATCTTGGGAGATTAAGGCTTAGCTCTATTGAAATTAATGAAGTAAGTGATGAGTTAATAAATTTAATAAAAAAAGATTCAAGAATTTGTCGTCATTTACACATATCACTGCAATCCGGTTCTGATAAAATTTTAAAAGCAATGCGAAGACCTTATGATTCTAAATTTTTTAGTAAGCGCATTAAAGTATTGAGAAAGAAAATACCTAATATATCAATAACGACAGATATAATTGTCGGCTTCCCTGGAGAAGGAGAAAAAGAATTTAAAGAAACTTATCTTTTTGCTAAAAAAATAGGCTTTTCCAAGGTTCATGTTTTTTCCTATTCAGAACACAAAAAAACACTCGCCTCTAAATTAAAGAATAAGGTAGGTCAAGAGATTATAAAAAAACGTTCTAAAATTTTAAGAGAATTATCTCTTGATTTAGAAAAATCTTATCAAGAATTTATTTTGGAAAAATATAAACACAAAGAATTATCTTTTATTTTAATTAAAAACCCTAAAAGTTTAGGAAAATATAGACTTCTAAGTGAATTTTCTTTTGAAATTGGATTAAGTAAAAAAGACATCTTAAAAGCCTTGCCTCAAAATAGCAAAGAAATAGAAAATCTAGAGTCTGGACAATTGGTAAATTTAGTGATAGCTTAAGTTTAAGTTCTTTTAAATTTTAAATAAACTAAAAACTTATACTATGAATCGTAAGGGTTTTTTTGCTAATTTAATTTCTTCTTTCCGGCAGTTTAATGCCCAAAGATTTTTTTTCTCAAGTCCAGGATATGTCTTGTCAAAAAAAAGTTATGAAACTAATTCCGGTCAAGGCCTAAAAGGCTTTAAAAGGGCCAGTTTTTATAGGCGACAAAAAATGGGCAAGAGAAAAAGACTTATTGTTTGAAAATGTAAACTTGTATAAAGGATGTTGGCTTGGAAGCAGCTAATCATTTAAAGAGCTAGTATAAACTCGCTTTGTATAAGTTTGAGCCAGTTCTGTGGGACTGGCTTTTTTTATAATAAAAAGAAGCTTAAATTCTAGGTGATTTTTTAAAAAAAGACTCAATATAATTATTGCAGTCTTTTTATATGTAGTCCCTAGGAGAATTATCGCCTCATTCGCTCGCCGCCCTTCGCTCATTCGTTGTCCGGGGGTGGCGCCAAAGGCTGCGCTTACTCGTCTTTGTCGGCACTCGCTGCGATATTTGAAAGTTTTCAAATATCTAGCTCGTTGCCACCCAGTTCGATTCTCTCGGCTAACGCCGCTATAAAATAAAAGACGTATCGAAAGATACGCCTTTTATTTTATGTAGTCCCTAGGAGAATCGAACTCCTGTTACCAGGATGAGAACCTGGCGTCCTAACCACTAGACGAAGGGACCGGTTTTTATGGAATTATTTTAAAATTTTTCCAATTAAATCTTTATTGCCGTTTAAAAACTCTTTAACATTTAAAGCTTTTTTTCCAGGCAACTGCAATTTTAATATATCTAAATAATTTTGTCCACACTTAACTAAAACTTTGCCATTTTTTTCGCAAATTTCGCCAATATTAAGTGATTTATTAAGATCTTCATTGTTTATATAAACATTTGCTTCAATAATTTTTAATACCTTATCACCTAAAAAAGCATAGGTTCCTGGCCAAGGATTATAGGCTCTAATTTGCCTTTCAAGTTCAATTGCTTTTTTTGAAAAATCTAATTTTCCGTCTTCTTTTTTGGTAATTGAAACATAACTAGAAAGAGTGTCATCTTGTTTTTTTGCTTCTATTTTTAAAGCAATAAAATCTTTTAAAGTTTCAACTAAAATATTTCCCCCTAAACTTGAGAGTGCGTCATGAACATCACTTAGTTTTTCCTCTCCATTTAATTTTATTTTTTCCTGCCTTAAAATTGGACCAGTATCAAGACCGGCTTCCATTTTCATGATAGTAATTCCAGTTTCTGTGTCACCATTTAAAATTGGTGCACTTAAGCAAGCGGCTCCGCGATATTTTGGCAGAAGGGAAGCATGAACATTTATACAGCCGTATTTTGGAATATCTAAAATTTCTTGAGGAATTATTTTGCCATAAGCAATAACCACAATTAAATCAGGTTTTAAGTTTTTTATATTTTCAATCTCTGGCTTTATTTTTAGGGGCTGAAAAACGGGAATACCGAACTTACTAGCTAGTTTTTTAACTGGAGTTTCATTTAATTCTTGTTTTCTGCCAATAGGTTTATCAGCTTGAGTATAAGTGCCAATAACTTCAAAATCAGGCTCATCTATTAAAGCTTTAAATCCTGGTAAGGCGAAATCTGGAGTGCCCATGAATAATATTTTTACTTTTTCTTTTATGGACATAAGTTGATTTATAATCTATTATTTAGAGTATCAGTAATTAATTTTAAAAAAAATGTTAGAATCTTTTTTTGGTTTTTTTCTTGGCATTACCGCCGACCTCGGATATTTCGGGGTGGTTATTTTAATGGCAATTGAAAGCTCTTTTATACCTTTTCCTTCAGAAATTGTTGTTCCTCCGGCTGCTTATTTAGCTAGCCAAGGAGAAATGAATATTTTCTTAGTTATTTTGTCTGGTGTTTTAGGGGGTATTTTAGGAGCGGTTTTAAATTATTTTCTATCTCTATCTTTGGGAAGATTTGTAATATATAAACTAGCCTCTCATCGCCTAGCTCGCTTTTTTTTCATTAGTCCAGAAAAAATTGCTCAAGCGGAAAAATATTTTTTAGCTAATTCTAAATCAGCCACTTTTTTTGGTCGTCTAATTCCCGTTATAAGACAATTAGTCTCTATTCCAGCTGGTTTTTCAAAAATGTCATTTATACCTTTTGTTCTTTTAACGGCTCTTGGCTCTTTAATTTGGGTAAGTATTTTAGCAGCTTTAGGTTATTTTATTGGTGCTAGTCGTGATATCTTACATGGTTATTATCAAGAGATAACCTGGGTCTTTGCTGTTTTAGGCGCTCTTTATATTTTCATTAAAATCAAGGGGCGACGAGTCAAGGTAGTCGATAAAAAGGATTCCGTCTAAATGATCATTTTCGTGTTGAATAACGCGAGCCAGAAACTTTTCAGCACTTATTTTATGTAATTTACCCTTTTCATCATAATAAGAACAATTTATTTTTTTGTGGCGAGTAATAGGTGCGTAAACTAACTCGCCTTTTTTATTTACCACAGACAAACATCCTTCTTCCTCAGTTATTTTCGCCCAAGATTTTTTAGTTATTTGTGGGTTGATAATGAAAGTATTTTTTCCCTCATGATTTATAACAAAAACGCGAATATTTTTTCCAACCTGAGGAGCGGCTAAGCCGGCTCCGTCTTTTCTGAGCATGGTTGTCTCTAAATCTTTTAACCATTTTTTAAATTCAGGGTCTTTTAATAAATTCAAATCTATCTCGACAGATTTTTTCCGCAAGATAGGATTTGGATGTAGTATTATATCTAAATTATTTTCCTTTTTCATTTTTTTGATTTTCTTTAATACTGCTTAAAACTTTAAAAAAATATTGCCACCGTGCTCCTTTTTTACATAATTCTTTAGTATCATTTAAAGCCACTCTTACAGTGGCGGCTGGATTTTCTTTGCAAGCTTTAAAAACTGAAGATTTTTTAAAATCAGGGGGATTTAATTCTTTAATAATATCAAGAGCTAACTCTTGCCAAGGGTAGGCAGGGGCCTTTGTCTTTGTCTTATTTTTCATTATTTCTGAAAAAGATTCAAGAGACATATTATTTTTCTTCTTCCTCTGATTTTAAATTAAAATCCAAGCTTAAATAACCAACGCCAAATTCCGTATCGTATCCTAACACTTCAGTTGTAAAATTGTGATTTTTTAAAACTCCTAAAATTATAAAAATTGGCCTTAAGGCGCATTCGCCAACTTCTTTAGCAATTTTTAAATCCGTTTTCAAAACTTTTTCTAAACCGTTTTTATTATCACTTAAGTTTTCGATTAATTTATTATCAAATTTAGCTGCCTTTGGAGAATAACCGCCAGGTGATTTCTTTTTTAAGCTATGAGAAAGATCCCCCGAAACTATAATCGCTGTTTTTTTAGGATTATTTTTTAAAGATTCACCAATTATTTCTCCAAAGCGAAAGTGCTCTTCGGCGCTAAGATTTTCTGCCGGAGCTAAAACAACTAATTTTATTTTTGAAGCTAATTTTTCTAAAAGATAAGCGGGAATGGCACTGCCGTAATCTAAAGTTTTTTCTGAAGTTAAATCGAGTTCAAATTCTGACTTTAAAACAGCTGTTAATTTGTCAGCTAAAATAGAGTCGCCATTTATTTTATTTCGCTCTGGTATAAATCCAAAATCTTTTAAGTCAATAGACATTTCCGGGGCAACATTAAGACAAAATTTTTCCTCCGAAAGAGAGGCATGAGGACTGATAATTATTAAGGTTTCAATTTTTTCGTTCTTTAGCTTCTTACCTAAAAAATTATAAGCTTCAAGACTTTTACCAAGAAAGTCGCGGTTAGCGCGTCCGATTTCCGGGATTAAAAGAGGTGAGTGGGGAAGTAAACCAGCAACTAAAAGAGGCATATATGTTTATTGAATAATTTCACCCATCGGGTAATTATATAATAACTGAGAAGTAGCCACAATCACGTTTTCGGCTTTATAACCATAACTTTCCATAACTGCATCGCTTGCAAAGGGGCGTTTTTTTCCATCGGAAATAAGATATACAGTTGGATGCATGTTTGTTCTAGTAAGGGTTCCATCGGCAAAAACAATTGGAGAGACTGTTTTAAAAGCATTTAGCTCAGCGGTACTTTTTTTGATGATTACTTGTCCGGGATATTTTATATCAATAATAAGTTTATCGATTAAAGCTTTTGTGCCATTTTCTATGTAAAAATATTCGTTCGTTTTGTTATCCTGCATTAAGGTTCCTGTTAAATAAGTCGATGTAGCGGTAATTGTTTGACCTATAGTATAAGAGCTTAAATCGTTTTCATTGGCACTTTCTACTTCATCTGGATGAAAACCGAAATTTTTAAAGACTGATTCGTTAGCAAAAGGTCTTTTTTCTTTACCAACTAAAAGATAAATTTTATTTTCTGGTGTTTTAACTAAAGAATATTCTGGAAATTTTATTGGTGATCCAGTCTGATAACGATCTATTTCGGCTTGCGTGGCGCTTATAACCTGTTCTAAGCGAAAACGGCTAGCGAAAGTTGACCAATTAGAAAAATGTCTTTTTTGACCATTTTCAATTAACCAAATTTCTGGTTTATTTGGGTCTTTTAATAAAGAGCCATTAGGAAAATTTCTATATCTCGTTGGAGTGCTTGGAATTATAGAGTTTGTGTTTGGAAAATAACTTTCCATTAATCTGTGAGTATTAAAATTTCCGTTATAAATATGAGGGGTGTAGTTATAAAGAGCAGCCGTGGCTTTATTTTCAATAGTAATACTTACAAAGCCAGGTGAAGCGACGATTGAGTTATAAGTTCTGTCTAAAATAGCTTGAGCCGGAGTTTTAAGCATTGAATATTTATCTTTAGCGATATAAGTTGCTCCGTTTTTAAAACCATACCTTTCCGGATTGTTTATATAATCTAAAAATTGCAAAGCAGCACTGTTTACTTGTTTGCCGAAACCCTTCCAATAAGGATTACATGATTGGCCAGTTGGACAACCGTAACCAGTTGCTTCATCTAAAGCTTTTTGACTCGGACTAGCATTTTGAATTAAGCTTTGTTCTTTTTGAAGAAGGACTAATAAAAACTGAGGGTTAACAGTTGTTATTTTTTTACATTTTATCATTCTCTCTGCTTCAGTCGGATTTTTTCCTAAAACTACTCCATCGCAATCATAATTATTATTAGCCGCATCCCAAATTATTTCAGCCGCTGATTTAGAAGTTCCATAGGCATTGCTAATTGTATAGTTAGCTAAAAAACTTCCTTTTTCTTCAAGAAATTTCTGAATATCATAAGCAGACATAGAACCAGTATTTAAAAGAACATTATCTTCTAATATTCTATTAGGATTAAATTCACTGGCTGCTTGAACTTTTTCTGTTTTAGCTGATACTAAAATTAAGCATAAAAAGAGAAAAAATAAAGGTTTAAAAGTTTTCATTTGGTTAATTTGATTGTTTTTAAGTAGTCCTAATTATACTATATTTTCACTTTTGAGCCAAATATTTAATTATGGGCATTATTTAACCGCCATGATGATTTCGTTTTTCAAATCAAGGTCAATTTTTACTTTATCGCCATCTTTTATTTTTCCCTCAATTATTTCCATAGCCATTTCATCTAAAATCATGGTTTGAATTAATCTTTTAAGTGGGCGAGCGCCATAACTTACATCATAACCTTTTTCTGCTAAAAGATTTTTTACTTTCGGGCTGATTTTAATGGCGATGTTTTTATTGTTTAAACGTTTCTCGACTTTCTTAAGTTCTAGTTCTACAATATTTTCTAAATTCTTTCGACTTAAACTACGGAAGAGCACTATCTCATCAATACGATTTAAAAATTCTAATTTAAAATTCTTTTTTAAAATAGAATCAATTTTTTCTTTCATTTCTGAATCGCGATTACGACTATCATTTTTTTCATCACCTGTTGTAAAGCCAATTGAATATTGTTTTATAACCTCATTTCCTAAGTTAGAAGTCATAATGATTATCGTATTTTTGAAATTAACTGTTCTACCTTTTGAATCAGTCAAACGTCCATCGTCTAAAATTTGTAACAACATATTAAACATGTCTGGATGGGCTTTTTCAATTTCATCAAATAAAACAACACTATAAGGATGTCGTCTGACCTTATCAGTTAGTTGTCCGCCGTCATCGTGTCCGATGTATCCTGGAGGTGAGCCAATTAATTTAGCGACAGAATGTTTTTCCATAAATTCGCTCATATCTAAACGAATTAATGATTTTTCATCATCAAAAATAAATTTTGCCAAAGCTTTAGCTAGTTCAGTTTTTCCCACACCACTTGGTCCAACAAAAAGATAAGAACCAATTGGTCTTTTTTCTTCATTTATACCAGCTCGACTTCGTCTTAAGGCATTAGCAATTCCTTTTATAGCTTCATCCTGACCAATAACTTCTTTAGCTAAAACATCTTCAGCGTCAGCTAATTTTTTTATGTCATCTTGCAGCATGCGACTAGTCGGAATTCCTGTCCAACGAGCCACGACTTTTGCTACATCTTCTTCGTCAACTTCTTCCTTTAAAATTCTTTGTCCTCTTTTTTGAATTTTTATTAACTCAGCCTGCTGATCTTTGATTTTATTTTCTTTATCAGGAATTAAACCGTATTTTATTTCCGCGACTTCGTTTAAATCGGCCCCCTGTCTTTGTAGTATTTCAGCTTTTATTTTTAAATCTTCAATTTCTTTTTTTAAGTTTCTAATTTCGGAAATAATGTTTTTTTCATTATTCCAATGTAATTCTAATTGACCAGCTTTTTCTTTTAGCTCAGCTAATTCAGAGTTTAGAGATTTTAAACTTCTAATTTTTAAACCAGATTTATCAGAGCTATTTTTCAAACCAGCCTTATTTAATTCTAGTTGAGATATTCTTCTTTTTAATTGATCAAGTTCGTCAGGCATAGAATCTATTTCCATACGTAGAGAAGATGTTGCCTCGTCAATTAAATCAACCGCTTTATCCGGCAAGAAACGATCGCTAATATAACGACTCGATAACTTAGCGGCGGCAATTAAAGCATTGTCAGTTATTCTAACACCATGATGAACTTCGTATTTTTCTTTTAAACCTCGAAGCATACTTATAGTATCATCTATGCTCGGTTCTTCTGTTATAATCGGTTGAAATCTTCTTTCAAGAGCTGCATCTTTTTCAATATATTTTTGGTATTCCTTAGTAGTGGTTGCCCCAATAGTTCTTAACTCTCCTCTTGCTAAAGCTGGTTTTAACATATTTGAAGCATCCATAGCCCCTTCAGAAGCGCCAGTTCCAACTAAGGTATGTAATTCATCAATAAATAAAATGAAGCGCCCGTTTTGAGCTTTAACTTCTTTTAAAACAGCCTTTAAACGATCTTCAAACTCACCACGAAATTTTGCTCCGGCAACCAAAGAGCCTAAATCAAGAGCAATAATTTCTTTTTTCTTTAAATTTTCTGGCACATCACCAGAAACAATTCTCTGAGCCAAACCTTCAACTATGGCAGTTTTTCCTGTGCCCGGCTCACCAATTAAAACAGGATTATTTTTTGTTCTTCTTAGCAAAACCTGCATGATGCGACGTATTTCCTGATCACGTCCAATTACCGGATCAAGTTTTTCTTGTCTGGCTAACTCGGTTAAATTGCTGGTGTATTTTTCTAAGACTTGAAATTTATTTTCAGGGAAGGGGTCGCTTATCTTCTGAGAACCGCGTAATTCTTTTAAAATATCTTTTACTTTTTCATATTCAACTTTAAAGTTTAAGAGAACTTTTTGAGCTGCGGAATTAATTCCTACTAAAGCTAGTAAAATATGTTCGGTAGAGATAAATTCATCGCCCATACCATCAGCTTCTTTTTTTGCTCTCTCTAAAACTAAAGCTGTTTCCGCTGTTCCTGACACAGCTTGAATTGGTCCATTTTGTCTATTAACTTTTCCACGTGGCAACTTTTCAATCTCTTTAATGGTATATTCTTCAATTATCTCTGGGTCTATTTTCATTTTTTCTAAAACTGGTTTTATTAAACCTTCATTTTGCTCTAAAAGAGCTAAAAGGATATGAAGAGCTTCAATATTTGCTTGGCCAAAGCCAGCCGCAATAGCTTGAGAATTTATAATAACTTCTTGAGATTTATCAGTAAATTTATTAAACATAGTCTTAATTTTTATTGATTTATTAGCACTCTCATTATTAGAGTGCTAAGTCTATGATAATATAAGATATATCAGTTGTCAATTGTGCTTTAAAAATGTTATTATATTAAATAAGAAAAGATAAGCAGGGCTATTATCTAAATTATTTTAGGCCTTATTTTGTTATTTATGAAGGACATGATATCTAAAAATTCTTTTACTTATTTATCGGTTATTACTATTGAAATATTGGGTAAAATTATTTATTTTCCTATTTGGTGGTATAGCGTGGGTTTATTTAAAAAAGCCAGATCCTTATGGTTTTTTTTGAAATATAAAGAAAAAAACCTGGGTTTATTTATTTGGCTTAAAAATATTTTTGTTCCCATGTACGGTCAGCGTGATTTTAGTGGCCGAATTATTAGTTTTTTTATAAGATTTTTTCAAATTATTTTTCGCGGTTTAGTTCTTTTCTTTTGGCTTTTAGGAGTTATTTTTATGCTTTTAGCCTGGATAGCTTTGCCAGTATTTTTAGTTTTTGCTTTAATTTTTCAAATTTTTTAATTTTAAAGACATCTTATGTCAAATAAAGATAACACAATAGAATTTATAAAAGATGAAAAAAGAGGTCTTTACGGTTCTTGGTTTTTGGGAAAGTTTTTATATTGGCATTATCCAGTTAAAAAATCTTTAGCTCGTTTACGCGGTTTTAAAAATAAATTTTATAAAACTGGTGATATTATTTTACTGATTTTAGTTTTTGCTGGCTGGCTGTCTTTTTTTACTTGGATTTATTTAAATCAAGAAATTTTATTGGCCAATCCTCTTAATTTATTATTCTTTTGGCAAGATTTTGATTTTTTGATTTTATTATTTTTATTAAGTTTATGGTTTGACCTTTTTTTAATTTATAGAAATAGCGAAAAAAAGGCGATGGCTAAAAAAATAAATCATCGCTATTTTAGTGAAACTAATAAAATTCTTAAAAAAAACGGGAAACGTTTCAATGTTTCCTCTGCTTGTTCAAATAAGGTTCTCAGTTTAATTGAAGAAGCTTGTTTTTTGTCTCAAAAATTAGGATTAAAACAAGTTTATAGTTTACATATTTTTAGAGTAATGTTGGGAGATAAAGAAATCCAAAATATTTTTATCCGTTTAAATGTTGACGCTAAGAAAATGATTTCTTTATTAGATAGAAATTTAGCTCGTCCAGAATATTTTAAGGAAGAAAAAGATAACGACCTGGAGGAAATTTTAATTTCTGCCTTTATTGAGGCTTACGAATTAGGACAAGATAGCGTTGATCCTTTAAATATAATTTCCCATTGCTACGAAAGAGATAATGTTTTAGCGGAGATATTAGAGGAGGTAGAAATTACAGCTGATAGAATTAGAAATACAGTTTCTTGGTTTAGAATAAATCGCGAGCTTATAAATAGGAATAATAGCTTTAAAAGTTCCGCTTTACTTAAGCCAGGGAGTAATATGAATAGGTCTTTTACCGCTATTGCTACGCCGACTTTAGATCAATTTTCCCATGATTTAACTATTAAGGCTAAATATGGACAACTAGAAATGTGCGTAGGTAGAGAAAAAGAATTTTCTCAAATTTTTCAGTCTTTTGCTGGCGGTCATAATGGTTTATTATTAGTTGGTCAAAATGGAGTAGGAAAAAGTTCTATTGTAAATGGTTTAGCTCAAATGATGGTTGAAGAAAAAGTGCCTAAATTTTTAAAGGACCGTCGTTTAATAGAACTCGATATTCCTTTATTAGTTTCTGGAGCAGATGCCTCTTTAGCTCAAGAAAGATTATTATTAAGTATCAATGAGGCTAATCGCTCTGGTAATATTGTTCTTTATATAGATAATATTGAAAACATGATTGGCATTTCTTCTGGCAGTCAAGAAAGTCTCGATCTTTCAGAGGTTTTAGCTGAGGCTATAAGAAGAAAGCATATTTTTTGTATCGCTTCAGCCTCTTCTCGTAACTATTCAAATTACATTGAAAATAAATCTTTGGGTGAGACCATGACAACTATTAGCATTGATGAGCCAGATAAAAATTCGGCAATTTTAATTTTAGAAAGCAAGGTTCCTTATCTTGAATCTAAATATGGAACTTATATTGTTTATGGTGCCTTAGAAGCAGCGGTTAATATGTCAACTCGCTATCTTCATGATAAAGCCCTACCTCTTAAAGCTATTAATTTACTTGAAAAAGGGGCGTCTATATCTGCTTTAAGAGCAGCTAATAACCCCGAGGATGTTTTTTGTGATCGTAACGAAATAGCAATCGCCATTAGTGAATTAACTGGCGTTCCGGCTCAAAAAGTTACGGAATCTGAAAGTGTAAAATTATTAAATTTAGAAAGTGAAATCCATAAAAGACTTATTGGCCAAGAAGAAGCGGTAAAAGCTATATCAGCTAGCTTGCGTCGCTCAAGAGCTGAACTTAAAGACGGGAAAAGGCCAATTGCCAGTTTTCTTTTTCTTGGCCCAACCGGTGTTGGTAAAACTGAATTAGCCAAGGCTGTCTCGGAAATTTATTTTGGCAACGAAGATTATATGGTTCGCATTGATATGAGTGAATATCAGGGAGCGGAAAGTGTTGATAAAATGATTGGTGATAGGGATAGTGCTGGCGGATATCTAACCGAAGCGGTTCGCAAAAAACCTTTTTCTCTTATATTGTTTGATGAAATTGAAAAAGCTAATCCTGATGTTTTAAATTTATTTTTACAACTTTTAGATGATGGACGCTTAACCGACGGGCAGGGAAGAACGATTAGCTTCTCAGAATCTATTATTATCGCTACATCTAATATTGGCGCTTTATATATTCAAGAGGAAATAAAGAAAAATACAAACATTAGCATTATTACCCAAGGACTTGTTGATGATCATTTAAATAAACACATGCGTCCCGAGCTTATTAATCGTTTTGATGGAATTATAGTTTTTAAACCTTTAAGCGAGGATAATGTTTTATCTATTGCTACTTTGCTTTTGAAAAAAATAAAGAAAAATCTAGATAAGAAGGGTTATGGATTTAAAGCAGATAAAGACGGGGTTGCAATTTTAGCTAAGCTTGGCTATGATCCTAAGTTCGGCGCTCGCCCTTTAAGACGTCTTCTACAAGATAGAATTGAAAGTGTTATTGCTAATAAAATTTTATCAGGCGAACTTAAAAGGCGCGATACAATTGTTATAAACAGTCGAGCAGAAATAGAAATTGAAAAAGGTATTGAGCTTTAAAAAAATGACTTATTTTATTCCTTTCCTTCTATCCTTTATTTTATCATTAATAGCGACTTATTTTGTAAAAAAAATCGCCTGGCGTTTTTCTTTTCTCGACAACCCCGATAGAGACGCCAAAAATGATAATGAGAAAAGTAGAAAAATTCACACTAAAACCACAGCGTTGCTAGGAGGTTCGGCTATTTTTATTTCCTTTTTTACAATTTTATTTTTATTTTCTGACAAATTTTTATTAGGTGATTTAAATATTAGACATTTGTTGGGATTTTTTATTGGCGCTCTTTTTATAATAATAGGTGGTGCACTAGATGATAAATATAACCTATCACCAGGAAAACAAATAATCTTTCCCATTTTAGCAGTCTTGTCTGTTGTTTTAGGTGGTGTGGAAATTAGTCGTCTTAGCAATCCCTTTGGAGGAGTAATTGATTTATCCGTCTTTTTTTGGATTTCTCCGATACTTATTTTTGTTTGGTTAATGGGCATGATGTATACAACTAAACTTTTAGATGGTGTTGATGGTTTAGTTTCAGGAATCGGACTTATTGCTTCTTTGATAATTTTCTTATTCACTCTTTCGCCTGGTTATTTTCAGCCAGACATTGCTTTAGCGGCTATTATTTTTTGCGGAGCGATTGCTGGCTTTTTGGTTTTTAATTGGCATCCAGCGAAAATTTTTCTTGGTGAAGGCGGATCGCTGCTTATTGGTTTTGTTTTGGGAGTATTTTCTGTTATTTCTGGAGCAAAAATTGCCATTGCTCTTTTGGTTATGGGAATACCAATTCTTGATGTTTTATGGACAATAATTAGGCGTACTTTAAAAGGAAAAAATCCTTTTAGATTTTCTGATCGAAAACATCTTCATCACAGACTTCTTGATAGCGGCTTAAATCAACCAAAAACAGTTTTGGTTTTTTGCTTTTTGTCTTTTACTTTTGGTTTTAGTGGTTTATTTTTACAAAGCCAGGGAAAATTTTTAGCGCTTATTCTCCTTAGTTTTTTGATGTTTTTTATTGTTTTATTTTTTAGCTTAAGAGAAAAAAAACATCTCAAATTTAAGACAGATAGAAAACCAAGTTTACTTTTTCAAGTGTGCTGCGCCCCCTGTGCTTCTTTTGTGTCAATTGATATTTTGATAAAAAAATATGATTTGACTTGGTATTTTTGTAATCCAAATTTATTTTCCAGAGAAGAATATGAAAAAAGATTAGAAGCAGTTCGATTTATAGCTGAAAAATTTAAAATCAAACTTATTGTTGATGAATATAATCATGAAGCTTGGTTAAATAAAGTAAAAGGACTTGAAAATGAGCCAGAGAAAGGGAAGAGGTGTTTTATTTGTTATTATGACAGGTTGCTTAAAACAGCATCTTTAGCCAAGCAGAAAGGTTTTGATTTTTTTGGTACAAGTTTAAGTGTCAGCCCTTTTAAAGATTTAAACTCAATTTTAAATATTAGTCATAAACTATCGAATGAATTTAAAGTGGGGTTTTTACCAGATAATTTAAGATCATCTGATATTTTTAAAAAATCTCAAGAATTGGCTAAAAAAGAAGATCTTTATCGACAAAATTTTTGTGGTTGCGAGTTTTCTTTAAGAAAGAAATAGAGTGTCTTTATTTTTTGGTTTTATCTGTTTTTAGTGTTATAATAAACAAGAAAAGAGAAAGGTCAATTTCTTGTCTTTCTTTATGAAAATAAATAAAAAAATATGAAAGTTTTTTTACGTTGGAGTGCTTTTTTGTTATTTATAACTTTAATTACTGGAGCTTGTTCGATTCCCTGGAAAAAGAATAATAATTCTTTTGTTGAACCAGAACAAAACAATAATATAAATAGTGATGACGAAAAAATAGTTTTTAGTGATCGCTTAAAAAAATTTAAAGATCAAGAAGATCTAAAGTCTTTTTTAATTGCTAATAAAGGAAAAAATATTATTAATTTAAGCAGTCAAATAGCCAGTTCTTCTATTGAAAATAACTTTTTAGAATATTATCAGGAAAACAATTCTCATAATTCTTTAAAATCAGATTTTTTAAAAAAGAAGGATGGTTTAGCTTTTTTTCTTAATAAAAACAATTTACAAGTCATATCTCTTGATGAAAATAGTCCCACTATTTTAAAAGAAATCAACTTAGATTATCAAGCTGAGGGAATATTTTTAGCTGATAAATTTTTAGCCGTTCATGGAAATAGATTAACAAATTCCAGTAACGATAATAAGTTAAATCAAATTATTGAAATATTTGATATTAGCCAAGTTAATAGTCCCAGGAGTGTGAAAAAATATTCTTTTGTTGGAGAATTTTCTGGAGCTTTTGTAAAAGATGGATATTTGTATTTTTTATCTGAATCAAGTCCGTCTTTCTCTGATGACACTAATTTTTTACCAGAGATATTTGAAAATGATAATTTGATTTCCCAGGATTGTAATCAGACTAATAAATGTTTTTCGCCGAATGTTTTTTATTTTGACAGTATCTATGATTCTTATAAGTTCTTAAGCATTAATGTGTTTAGCTTAACTAATCCCAATGATAGTTTAAGTGGGCAAATTTATGTTTTAAATAACAATCAATCAGCTTATACTTCAGGGCTTAGTATTTTTATTACTCATTTTAAAAAACCTTTAAGAGAAAATTTTGAAAAAGAGGCTCAAAAAGAAATTATTTTGCCTAAATTAAGCGAGGGGGATAGAAAGAAAGTTGAAGATGTTGAAGCTCTGGATGTGTTTTTGTTAAGTGATTTAGAGAAGCAGGAAAGAATTTCTTTAATTTTTAATTCTTTTTTAGAATCTTTAGAGTTTGGTGAAAAGGTTTTATTAGAAGCTGATATATCGGATAGGGTTAAAAATCTTTTAGAGAAGAGCGGTTTAAGTTCTGAAAAAACAATTATTCATAAATTTTCTGTTGATGGTGAAAAAATAAAATATCATGCTTTTTCTGAAATAAACGGTTTATTTTCCGGACAAGAGTCTTTAGTCGACACCGGTGAAAGAATTTATTTGTCTAGTAGCTTGCCAAGATTTGATGAAGACGGCAAGGCTTTAAGTGATTATAATAATATCTTTATTTTTAATCGTGATTTAGTTTTAATGGGTAAAATGGAGAGATTAACAACTAAAGATGAAATTTCAAGTGTTCGTTTTATTGGCAAAAGAGCTTTTTTAGTTTCCTCTGAAAAAGAAGGGTCCTTATTTGTTATCGATATTTCTGATGAAGAAAAACCTGTTTTTGCGGGCACTTTAAAGATGCCGGGACAAGAAAATTATTTAAGAGCCCTCGATAACGAAGGGAACATTTTCATTGGTCTATCTTATTATTTAAAAGAAAAGGAGAACTCCTCAGAAAAAGAAAAAAAACTAAAACTTTCCTTATTTGATTTTTCTGATTTAAAAACACCGAAAGAGTTAGACAGTTATATAATAGGCGAGGATAATTCTGGCTCCTTTTCTTTTATTGACCCACAATCATTTTTCTTTTCAAGTTTAGAAAAAATTATAAGTTTTCCTGTTTTTTCAAAAGAGGGAGATAGATTATATTTTTCTGGATTTTTTGCTTTTAATTACAAGGGCGATGTTTTAGAATTTTTAGGTAGAGCTGACCATTCGGCGGGTGGATTTTTCAACCAGGAAAATAAGATAAATGGTCTAAGTTATTTTGAAAATACTGTTCGTCGCATGTTAACGCATAACAACAGGCTTTTATCTTTTTCTGACAAGAAAATGCTAAGTGCTACTTTCTTGGATATTGAATCTAGCTTGGAGTTAAGCCTTTCCGTTAATCCAGATGATTTGTTAATATCTTCCGGTCGGGAAAATAATTCAAATGAAAATCAAACTGAAAATTTTTTCGATGACACTTATCAGGAAACACCTATTTTTATAGAAGATAATTTTGAGGCTGATATGGTAGATATTTTTGAATTAACTCCTTGGCCAGAGGAGGTTGTTAATGAGAGCTTGGATGTAATTGAGTCAGAAAATAATCAAGAAGAATATGCTGGCGAGCTTATTGATAATTCTTGGATTAATGACGAACTTCCTGAGTCTGGGTTATAAAATTAATAAAAACGATTTAAGTATTTATGAACAAATACAGGTTAACACCACTTTTACTGCCATTAGGCTTACTTATTTTAAGTGAAGTTTTTTTCTTTTATCCAAAATTATTTTTTGTTTCTTTGTCCCTTGGTTTAGTTTTAATTACTTTTGGCTTGAAAATGCTAGCCTCTAAAAATAAAAAGAGGTTCTGGCCTAGCTATTTAATTACTCCATTTTTTTTGTGGTTGTCTTTTTCTACTTATAGTTCTTTAGCTTCGAATAGTTTACTTATTCAGATAGTTTTTGTTATTCTTTTTATTCTTCTTTTTTCTTATTTCAAAAATATTTATTATTATTTATTTTCTAATAAAGAAGAATTTGTTGGTCGCTTAGAAACGTTTTCATTCAGTAGCGGAATTTTAATAGTTTTTACATCTTTTTCTTCTATTTATACACTGCCTTTATTTATTAACCTCCCTCAATTATTGCCATTCTTACTCGTTTTACCATTTATTTTTGCTTTATTTTTTCAAAACTATTTTTATCGCTTAAATCATTTAAAAAAAGAATTTTTGATTTTTTCTGGTATTAATGCTTTAATTTTATCTCAGTTAAGCTGGGCTTTATCTTTATTGCCATTACGTCCCGATGTTCTAGGATTTTTAGTGGCTCTTGGATTTTATTTTTTGGCGAATGTTTTTAAATTAAGTCTAAAAGATGAATTAAATCGTCGTAGCTTGAAATGGGTTATGGTGATAACCGCGGTTTTATCAATTATGCTTTTATTAAGCTCACGTTGGTTATAGATTAAAATATTTAAATATTGTTATATGAAAAAAGAAGAAAAGAATTATTTATCGAGTAAAAATTTTTGGATCATGATTCCTTTGTTGGTTATTTGTGCTATTATAGCCGGTCTTTTTGGTGAAGCTATTAGTCGCATTTATTTTTCCGAAGACCCTTTGTTGTCTTATCGAAATGAACTTGACTTGTCTGGTTTGGGAGGTCAAAATGCTGGCTTAATAATTCGCGATGCTAAAAAAGTTGTTGTCAATCAAGATGTTAAGTTTTCAGAAACAATAAACTCGGTAAATCCATCTCTAGTTGGCGTCTTTTCTGAGAAGAATTTAAGCAATTTAAAAACCATTAGCAATTCAGCTTCTTCAAGCTTAATAGATTCTTTTGTTTATTATAATTTAGACGAAGCTTTGTTTAATGGCTTAATTGTAACTTCCGACGGTTGGGTTATGGCTTTATTAGATGAAAATATGATTTCTAATTTTCCAGAAGAATATGAGAAATTAATTGTTATTGATAACAATAGAAAAATTTATAAAATAGATGATTTTTTAATTCTTGAAAAGGATGGTTTAGCGTTTTTTCACTTAGTTGATGCTCGTAATTTAGCAATTAAAAAAAATGCTAGCAGATCAGATATTTTTATCGGTCAAAGTTTATTAGTTATCAACAATAGAACAACTGCTTATCCAAGCACTTTAACCTCGCTTAGAGAAAGTGGTGATTTATTAAATAGCGAATCATTGGATTATAATTTAAGCATTGACTTACCCCTTGAAGGCTTAGAAGGTTCATTTATTTTTAATTTAAATGGGGAATTAGTTGCTTTCGTTAATTATCAAGAAAAAATTATTCCCGCTTTTTCTTACAATCATTACTGGAGAAGCTTATTAGAAAAAAGTGAATTTGAAAGACCATATTTAGGTCTTAGTTATTTAGATTTAAGTCGTTTAAAAATTGTTTCTGATTTTGGAGAACCTTTAAAAGGGGCTTTAATTTGGAGTGATGATGAAATTAAAAAACCGTCTGTAAAAAAAGATAGTCCAGCTTTTTTAGCCGGACTTGAAAAAGGAGATATAATAACCTGGATTAATAACCGAGAAATTGATTCCAGTAATAATTTAACAGAAATAATTTCTTCTTTTCTTCCGGAAGAAAAAATAAATATTATTTTTGTTAGAAATGGAATTGAGAAAGAAATTACTATAACTTTAGGTGAATTGAAATAATATTTGTAAATTTAATATCAAGTTTTATGAAGATAAACTCTTTAAAAAATATTAAATCTTTAAAAGGAAAAAAAGTTCTTTTACGAGTCGATTTTAATGTTCCTATTTTAAATGGAAAAATAAAAGATGATCATAGAATTTTAGCAGGCTTAGAAACTATAGAATTTTTATTAAAAAAGAAAGCTTCTTTAGTTATTATAAGTCATTTAGGCGCGGCCAAAGGAGAATTTGATAAACAATATTCTTTGTCGCCTATTGCTTTTCATTTAGAAAAACTTTTACGTAAAAAAGTTAATTTTTTAAGTAATCATGATCCCGAGGCAGCCTTAGATGTTGTTAGCAATATTAAAGAAGGAGAAATTATTTTTTTAGAAAACCTTCGTTTTAATAAAGGAGAGTTGTCTGATAACGCCGCTTTTGCCAAAAAATTAGCCTCTTTAGGTGATATTTATGTAAATGATGCTTTCTCTGTCAGTCATAGACCACAGGCTTCAATTAGTTCTATTAAAAAATATCTACCTGCTTACGCTGGTTTATTGCTCGAAAAAGAAGTGACAGCTCTTTATAAAATTATTGCCCCTAAAAAACCATTAGTTGTTATTATGGGCGGAGCAAAAATATCAACTAAAGCTCCTTTAATTTTCAGTCTTTATGGCAAGGCCGATAAGATTTTAATTGGCGGAGCATTAGCAACCACATTTTTTAAGCTATTTGGTTTTGAAGTTGGTAAATCTTTTTATGATGAGAAAATAAGCCCAAAAGTTTCTAAAATGTTAAAAGAGGAGAAGTATTTTAAAAAATTAGTTTTACCAATTGATTTAGTAGTTAAAGGACGTAATGATAAAGTTCGTGTTTGTTTTCCCGATGAAGTTAAAAAAAGTGAAATGATTTTAGATATAGGACCAGAAACTATTAGTTTGTTTGCGGAAAATATAAAAAAAGCGGCGACATTGGTTTGGAACGGACCCATGGGTAAATTTGAAGAAGACTCTTTTAAGCAGGGAAGTTTGTCAGTCGCTCGCTTAGTAGCTGCTCGCTCAAAGGGCTCATCTTTTGGAGTTGTTGGCGGTGGAGAAACTATTGAAGTTTTAAAAATGACAAAAATGGAAGAGTATATTGATTTCATTTCTACTGCTGGCGGCGCCATGCTTTCTTATTTGGGTGGTGAAAATATGCCTGGTTTAGAAAAAATAATTAGTTTAAAAAAATAAAACTATGCCCACTTTCTCAAAAATAAAAAACATCGAAGCTTTTGAGGTTTTAGATTCAGCAGGAAGTGCTGCTTTGCGGATAAAAATAACTTTGGAGAATTCTTTGTCAGACTCTTTAACTTATTCAAAAGATTTTTATGAATCTCCTTTTGCGTTAACTGATTTAATAGACGAGGATAATAAAAGATTTAATGGCCAAGGATTATTGCTTTGTATTTCTAAAATTACTGATTTAGCTAAACCATCTTTAATTGGTAAAAAAATTAATGATCAAGAGGCAATTGATAAAGTTTTAATATCCTTAACAGGAACTGATAAAACAGCTTTTCCTGTTTCTGCTATTTTTACAATTTCTGCACTTTGTGCGAAATTGGCCGCTCGTCAATCCGGGCAGGAGTTATATGAGTACTTAAGAAAAACATTTTCTATTAAAGAAGAAAAGAAAAGCAAATTGCCTATACCAATTTTTAATGTTTTTAATGGCGGTGACACAGGAGATACCAATTTAGATTTTCAAGAATTTCTACTAATCCCTAAAAAAAATAAAATTTCTGAAATAATTAGATCAAGTTCGGAGGTCTTTAAAGAATTAGCCTTAGTTTTAGAGGAGTCCGGTTATGACACTGACACCGGCAGTGAAGGTGGTTACGCCCCCGATTTAGACTCAAGTATAGAAGTAATCGAGCTTATGATGTCAGCGGTTATAAGAGCTGGTTATAAATTGAATCATGATTTTTCTTTAGGAATAGATATTGGGGCTTCAATTCTTTATGACGAGGATAGTAAAAAATATGTTTTTTCTTTAGATAATACAAATTTTCAAACAGCCGATTTACTATCTCTTTATAGCGAATGGTTGAGCCGTTATCCTATTATTTATCTCGAAGATCCTTTTGGGGTTGATGATTTTGAGTCTTGGAAAAATTTAGGTATAGAATTAGGAAAAAAATTAATTTTAGCGGCTGATGATTTTTGTTCTTCTAACATAGAACGTTTACGGTTAGCATCTGGAGAGGGCATAGCTAATGCAACAATTGTTAAGCCAAGTCAGATTGGTACGTTGACAGAATTTTTTGCCTATGCAAAACTGGCACAAGAAAGATCTTATGGATTAATTATCTCTGGTCGAAACAGGGAAAGCGTTGATACGGTAATAGTGGATATGGCAGTAGCTGTAGAAGCTGATTATTTAAAAGCGGGATCTTTATCTCGCGGAGAAAGAGTGGAAAAATATAATCGCTTGCTAGAAATTGAGCGACATATGCAAAAATAATATTATATGGATAATTCTATTATCAGTTTAGGAGAAGAACCTTTGCCCGATAAACGTCCGGTAATTTTGTTATTACTTGATGGCTTTGGTATAGCGCCAGATAACGAGGGAAATGCTATTAGCTTAGCTAAAACACCTAATATAAATAAATTATTAAAAGATTATCCAGCAGCCAGTTTAAATCCTTTACCAAGCACTATTAACGCTAGATATTTAAGTATCGGTTCTGGTTTAGATGTTAATGATGAAAATATAGTGGTTGAAGAAACCCTATCTTCCGTTTTATCTAAACATGGACTCAAACAACTGAAGATTTCAGAAACTCTAAGATTAGCAGCTTTGGCTAATTTTTTTAATGGCGGACGAGAGGAAAAATTTATTAACGAAGATTGGCAAGTTGTTTCATCGGCGGTTAAAAATAAAAAATCTTTTATCGGCTCAGCAACGGATTTAATTTTTAAAGAAATTATAAAAGAGTTGGGTAAAGATGAGCCTGCTAATTTTATTAGCGTTTCAGTCTCTGCTATTGATATTAGTGCTTCGGATGGAGACTTAGAAAAGACTAAAAAAATAATTACGGAAACCGATAAACGTTTAAAGAAATTAGTCGATAAAGTTTTAGAGAAAAAAGCTCGACT
>CAZDYJ010000003.1:0-54223 GCA_964509735.1 uncultured Gammaproteobacteria bacterium | reverse complement strand
TTCGAACCTCCGACCTCAACATTATCAGT
This sequence comes from uncultured Gammaproteobacteria bacterium, assembly GCA_964509735.1. Taxonomy (GTDB): domain Bacteria; phylum Patescibacteriota; class Patescibacteriia; order Patescibacteriales; family UBA12465; genus UBA12465. The sequence continues at coordinate 54,194 of CAZDYJ010000003.1, read as the reverse complement.
GTTGCGCTCTAACCAACTGAGCTAATTGCCCGCCTTTATCAAAAAAAAGATTCGGCGCAAAAAATCCTGGAAAAACTATAACAGACAATAAATAAAAAAGCAAGTACTAAATCAGGCTGTTAATTTTTTAAAAAAAATGAAAAATAATTAAGAAAAAATTAATTATAAGGTGGCGATAAAAACAAATAATTCTTCGGATAAACGACTTTTTCCAGTTTTATTTTTAAAATCTAAATTAATAAGATGATTAAATATTTTTATTATGTCTGTGTGGGAGAATTTATTGCCCTGAGCTAAGGATTTTTTTACAACAAAGGGATGAAGCTTTAAACTATTTGCTATACTAGCACTACTTCCGTCTTTTAAAAATTCTTCTTTAACTTGTAAAAGTATTTTAAAATGACGAATTAACATGCTTAAAAGATATTCATCACTTAATCCGGCTAAGTATTGTTGTTCTAAAATTTCAACTGCTTTTTGATTATTTTTTTCACCAATAGCGTCTGTTAAAGAAAATATATCTTCGCTAAAACTTTCTTTAATCATTTTTTTTACATCATCTAAAGAAATAATTTTTTCGTTTGTACTAAAAGCTATTTTTTTTAGTTCATTGCCAAGTAGCCAGTTATTATCACTAAAATTATCTGTTAATAATTTAGCGGCTGATTGCGTTATTTCTTTATTATAAGAAGATAATTCTTTTTTTATAAAAGATAAAAGAGATGCGCCGGTTAAGGTTTTAAATTCTTGAGAAAATTTTTGTTCTTTTAAAAATTTAAAAAATAAAGCAGCGTCTTTTTTTAAAGTACCGTTTTTTAAAACCGAGTCGTTTTCGTAAAAGACTATCGTGTCGCCACTATCAGATTTTTTATTATTTAAAATACCAAGAAACTCTGAAAAAATTCCCGCTTTCTTATTTTTGAAAATATCTTCGATTATTAATAATCTTTTTTGACTAAATAAAGAGCCATGATTTATTTTTTCACTAAAACCACTTAAATCAATTTTTTGTCCGTCAATTAAAATTAAGCTGTTAGACTGTGGGTCCACCTCTTTAACAAACTTTTCTTTTAATTCTCTTAAAGATTTTTTGGAGCGAAAATTATCGTCACCATAAAAAAATATAATCATAGATTTTCTAAATTGGCTTTCTGAAGATCACTAATATCTCGACCTAAAAACTTTTTTCCTAAAGACATGAAAATATCCTGCTTATCGCTAGCATAAAATTCTCGACTAGGATTTTTATTTTCACTTAACTCTAGTTCTGGATGATTTTTTAAATAATTTTTTAAACTTAAAGCAATAATTTCCCCTGGATTAGGCACTAAAATTCTTTTGCCACATATTCGGCTAATGTCTTTTATTAAAAAAGGATAATGCGTGCAGGCTAAAATAAGCATATTTATTTTCGCCGCTTTTAAGGGACGTAAATATTTTTTTAAAATCATTTTTGTCTCTGGTTTTTTTGCCCAACCATCCTCAATTAAGGGAACTAAAAGAGGGGCGCTCGCTTCATTAACTTTTATTATTTTGTTTATTTTTTCTATTTCCTGACTATAAGCCTTTGCTTTAATAGTTGCCTTTGTGCCAATTACGCCTATATTTTTAAAGCCTTTTTTAGCTGCCTCTTCAGCTAATGGTCGAATGACTCCTAAAACTTTTCGATCGGGATAATTTTTTGGCAACCATTCTTGCTGTATTTTTGGTAAAGCCTGTGCAGAAGCAGTATTGCAAGCAATAATAATTAAATTACAACCTTTTTTAAATAGGAAATCTACCGCCTGACAAGTATATTCATAAATTTTTTCTGGCGATTTTTCACCATAAGGCACTCTAGCGTTATCACCTAAATAAATATAATTATAATCTGGCAATTCTTTTAAAAAGTTTTTTAAAACACTTAAGCCTCCTAAGCCAGAATCAAACACACCTATTTTATTTTTTACCGTTTCCTTTTTATTCTTTAACATATTTTTTGAACAAGTCGCCTCTTTCTTTATAGTTTTTAAATAAACCAAAACTAGCACAAGCGGTTGAAAGAAGAATAACACTGCCGAAAATTGATTCTTTTTTAGCTTTTAAAACAGCCTCTTTCATATCCCTTGCTTCGAAAATTAAATTTTTTGAAAAGTTTATTTTATTTAATTCTTTTTTTAGTCTCTCTGTTCCAGCACCAGGCAAAAGAATTAAAAAATTAGTTTTTTCCTTAATCGTTTTAGCTAAATTTTTAAAATCAGCTCCTTTGTCTGCCCCGCCCGCTATTTGAATAAGGTTAGAGGAAAATGATTTGAGGTCGGCGATTGTGCTTTCAGGTGTTGTTGAAAAACTATTATCAAAAAAGCGTCGTCCATCTTTTTCTAAGACAAGTTCTAAGCGATGTTCTAAGTTTTTAAAGTTATTAATTGTTTTTTTTATTACAGAGCTTTTTATTTTTAAAAGTTTGACTACTAATTCTGCGGCGGCAATATTTTCTTGGTTAAAATCTCCGACTAATTTTGAAGTGTTGTCGTTTTTTGAAAAATAAAGAACTTTTCCTTGGGGTTTGTTAGTTTTTATTTTGTCTATTTTTGTTTTTAATTTCGAATTAGCGACTAAATACAAATTTTCTTTAAAAGCGGCAATGTTTAATTTCGCTTGGAAGTATTTTTTTTCAGAAGAATGATAGTTTGGATTATTAGGGTCAGCTGGACTTAAATGTTCTTTAAATATATTTGTTAGTACAGAAATTCTTGGCGAATATTTTAAATCTTCTAATTGAAAGCTAGATAATTCTAAAACAACAAAATCATCTTTTTTAATTTTTTCTAAAAAAGAAAGGGGGGCAATGCCAATATTTCCGCCTAGATAAACTTTGGCTTTTGATTTTTTTTCTTTTAAACTATTTTCAATTATTTTATATATTAAAGTGGCGGTTGTTCCTTTGCCTTTACTGCCAGTTACGCCGATAATGTTTTTCGTAGGGCAATTTTCCAAGAAAAAATTCATCGGACTACTTATTATACTTTTATATTTAATAGCCTCTTTAATCCCGGGACAACTTAAAGGCCAGCCCGGTGAGCGAAATAAAAGATCAAAATCAAATAGATTTTTATTAAAATTTTCTTCAAGACGGTAATCAACTTTTATATTTCTTAAATCAAGGGGAGGCAGGTTTTTTTTATTGCGAAAATCACAAACTGTTATTTTAGTAGTCAGTTTGTGTTTATCAAAAATTCTTAACAGGGAAATATTTTCTAAACCCAGGCCAAGAATAGCAATGCTTTTTATTTCTTTTTCATTTTTCATAATAAGAAAACTATTTTAAATCACCCCAATTATTAGCTACTCCGCCTTCAACTTCAAGTGGCACCTCTAACTCAATTGCCTCTGACATAATCTTTTTTATTTTAGGCAGGTAATAATCAAGCTTAGTCTTTTTTACTTCAAAAATCAATTCATCGTGAACCTGAATTAAAAGGCGAATATTTTCCTCATCATTTTTAATGAGATTATAAATATTTATCATCGCCATTTTTATAATATCTGCCGCCCCACCTTGGACCGGAGTATTAATAGCTATTCTCTCAGCTGCTTTCTTAACCATCGGAATTGAAGAGTTTATTTCCGGCAAAGGTCGCTTTCGTCCAGTAAAAGTTATAGTAAAATTATTTTTTGAAGCATTTAAAATTGACTCATCCATCATTTTTTTAATACCCGGATATGACTCAAAATATTTAACAATAAAATCTTTAGCCTGGTAGTAGGGAATATTAGCGGCTTGAGCTAATCCATGTGAACCTTGTCCGTAAATAATGCCAAAGTTTGTAGCTTTAGCTTCCTGGCGCATTTTTTTAGTCACGTCTTTTAAATCAACCTCGTTTATTAAAGCTGCTGTTTTTCTATGAATATCCTCTTTATTTTTAAAAGCTTCTAACATTTTTTCGTCTCCTGATAAATGAGCCGCTAAGCGAAGTTCTATTTGAGAATAATCAAGTCCGAGCAATTCGAATCCTTCCTGGGCGATAAAAGCTTCGCGAATTATTTTTCCTTCCTCGCTTCTAGCAGGAATGTTTTGAAGATTTGGGTCGCTTGAAGATAGTCTTCCAGTCGCTGTTATTGTTTGGTTAAAATGACTGTGAATTCGACCTGTTTTTTTATTAACTAGTTCCGGTAAAGGGTTTATATAGGTGGTTATTAATTTATTTGTTTCTCTATAATCGCGTAATTTAGCGATAATTGGATGAGCTTCAATTAATTTTTCAAGTTCATCATCGGCTGTGGAGAAACCAGTTTTTCCTTTTTTTATTCCTTTAGTCGGAATTTCTAATTTATCAAATAAAATTTCTTTAAGCTGCTTGGTTGAATTGATGTTAAAATCTTCACCAGCTAAGTCATGTATTTCTTTTTCTAGTTTAGATATTTTTAAACTCAATTTTTTTTCTAAAGACTTAATTGGTTTTGCGTCAAATAAAATACCCTTATTTTCCATTTCCCCTAATACTTCAACTAAAGGCATCTCTATATCTTTAAAAACTTTAAATAATTCTTCTTGTTTTAATCTTTCAGTTAAAACTTTTTTTAAACGCCAACTTAAGTCGTTTTCTCGATTAGTAGCCAAAGAAATTTTTTCTATATCCGGACCATTTAAATCAAAACTTAATTGAGTGCTTTTTTGCTCAGCCTTGTTTTCCACTTTTTCATCAAGACCAAGCTCTCTAAAGGCCAGGGAATTAAGTTCATGGTTACGATTAGCAGGATTTAAAACATAAGAAGCAATCATAATATCAAAATCTAAACCTTGCAGATTTATTTTTTCTTTTTTTAAGCTTAGATATTCTTTTTTTAAATCATGTCCGCTTTTTTTTATTTTTTCATCCTCTAAAACGATTTTTAAGTCTTTTAACTTTTTATAGTCAAGAAAAAAAGCTTCCCCCTCTTTAAGACATAGAGAAAGACCGTAAATTTTATTACTAGTAGAATTATTGTCTACAGCAATTTTTAGACCAAGGCATTTTTCTTTATTAATTTTTTTAATTAATTCTTTTAACTCATCTGGAGTTTTAATAACTATGCTTTTTGTTTCTTCTTCGCTTGAATTTTTTATTTTTTCATCTTCTATTTCCAAAGAGCTTGAATTAGCATTTAAAGAATCTTTTAAAGTTTTTACCTTTGCAAGTAATGATCTAAATTCTAAATCACTAAAAAGATCAAAAACTTTTTTTGTATCAAAAGTATTAAAACGAGTTGATTCTAAATTAAATTCTATCGGCGCCTTGGTATTTATTGTCGCTAATTCTCGGCTTAAAAAAGCTTTTTCTTTATCAGTCGTTAATAACTCAGCCGTCCTCGCTTTTATTTTTTCGCTATTTTTTTCTAAAGCCTCGTATATCCCTTCTAAATTATTAAAATTTAATAAAAGCTCAGTAGCACTTTTTTCGCCAATACCTTTTACACCAGGAATATTGTCGCTCGGGTCACCTCGTAAAGCTTTATAGTCAATAATTTTATCCGCTCCAAAACCATAACGCTCTTTTATTTTTTCCTCGTCATATAAAATGCTATCTGATAAACCACGGCTCATAGTATAAACCTTAGTTTTCTCATTAACTAGTTGTAGAGTATCTAAATCACCAGTGATAATTATTTTTTCTAAATCAGAAGTTTCTGGTAACTGACAAATAGTACCAATTAAGTCGTCAGCCTCAAAACCGCTTAATTCAAAAACCGGCATATCGAAAGCTTGAGCCAAATCTTTTATTAAAGGAATTTGCTCATATAATTCATCCGGTGCCTTAACTCTGGTAGCTTTATATTCAACATAAGCCTCATGCCTAAAAGTTGGACCCTTTTTATCAAGAGTTAAAACAAGATAATCTGGCTTAAATTCCGCCAAGGCTTTTAACAGAAACGAGGAAAACCCATAAACGGCATTAACTAAAAGGCCATCTTTATTTCGTAAAGTCGGTGGAATCGCGTGAAAACTACGATGAATTAAAGCATTTCCATCGATAATGATTAATTTTTCTTTTTTATTAGACATGATTTAATTTTATCATTTTTAAGACTACTAAGCAAAAACAAGTTAAAAGAAAAAAAGCCGTTTTTTTAACGGCTTTTTGTTTCACTTGTTTACTAGGTTTTTTTGGTTTTTTTTCTTCTTGGGTCTTGAATACAAGCAATTAAGACTGCTAAAAGAAAAACCCCCACTGCTATCAGAATGTACAACATCACAACCTCCTTTTTTATAGATTAATATTTTTTTAAGCTGCTTTTTTGTGTTCTAAGTGTTCGTGAGCATGGACAGATTTGTGAATTAATTTATCACCACCGATATCAAGTCCTGCGTATTTAACGCTATGTGAGAAAACTTCGGCAAACATACTTCCGCTACCTGCTAAATTAACTGCTCCCTTTAAGCCAGCCTCAGCTACTTCGAGTCCGCCCATTAAAGTGCCAGCAAAAAGAACATGAGCTCCTATTTTTGTGTATTTCTTAATTTTTTCAGATTTTTGCTTGGTTTTTATTTTTTCATTGTGAATTTCTACTATTTTATCCAAGGAACTATCTAAATTTTCTGACAACAGTTTATCTTCTCTTTTTTCCTGGGATTTGTCAATGCCTTTTCCTATTAAATCAACGATTTTTTCACCAACCAAAACTCCAGCTATTGATCTGCCCATTTTTGTAGCTATTTTTGTGCCTAAATAAAGACTTAGTCCAGCCGAAAAACCACCGCTAGCGGCTATAGCGCCAACAGAAACAACTCCAGCCACTAAAGCAGCTTGAGCAAGTTTGTTTTTTGGTAAATATTTACCTATTTTTGCTATAAAACTTTTAGAAGCATGATGATCTTCGGCGCTAATAGTTCCGGATTCCATTTTTTCATTCATTTCTTCCAACGCTTTAATTTGAGCTTTAAGTTTTATTAAAGATCTATTTTCTGGGTTAGCTTTTACTTCTTCAAAAATAGCTTTAGAAATTTCTTCACCAGAAGCAACCAAGTATTCTTTTTTTATTTCATTTAAAGACCCTTCTTTTTCTTTTATTTCTGAGCTTATTTTTTCCTTCTCTCCTAAATCTTTTGTTTTTTTTAGTTCTTTATATAAATTAATTATTTCTTTTTTTGTATTTTGAGCTTTTTCTATAGATTCAGATTTTATTTCCGCAGTGCTTTTTTCCGTTTTATCTTCTTTATTTTCTATATCAGTATCAGCTACTTCATTTACATTTTTTTTAAATTCATTACCCACTTCATTTATTTTCTCCTCTGCTTCAGATTTAATGCTTTCCATTTCAGCTACTAAAAAATCTTCATTACCAACTGCTCCAGAAAAATTTTCCAAATTAAACTCTAACTCAGCCGAGCTTTTTTCAATTTTTTCTTCACCTTTTTCTAAAGCAACTTCTTTAATCTCCGATAAAGGCTTTTCTGGGTTAAAAGGATTTTCTTCAATTTTACTTTCAAGTCCTTCCTGAGAAGACTCTTGTTTATTTTTATCTTGTTCGTAATCCATATGTTTAAATTACATGTTTTTTAAATCTTCTAACAGTTGATTTATTTTTTCCGCTTCTTTTTTTTCCACCACTTCTTTCATTTTTCCTTGACTTTCTAATAGTACGCTATTCAATCTTAAATTTAAATCTTCAAGATAATTTTTTATCTTGTTAATTTTTTCTATTTTATTTTCATTATCTTTTTCCTGATAAGAATGATTACTATTTTCCATGGATTTTTTATTCAACCTGTTTTTTAGCTTTTTCTTCGGCTTCTAATTTTGCTAAATTTTTTTCAATTTCATCGTCTAAAAAATTAAAATCATTTTTTGTGTCCTCAATTTTATTATTTAGCATGTTAGGAAAGTTTTCTTCAATATAATTGTAAACTTCTTTTTCATCTCCCTTGTCTAGCATTTTTTTGAAACTTTCTTTTTCCTCTCCCTCTAAAATTCCCAGGATATTATTTATTGTTCCTTCTAAGGCCATGCCACCAATTTTTAAGATACTTTCTGTTTCCACTTTTTCAAGCTCTTGCATTTCATTTTCTAAATTATTTTGTGTTTTCATAACTTCTTCTTTTATTATTTCAGAAAAATTAGGAATCTTTTCTTGTAAAAAAGACAACATCTCTTTGTCAAAATTTTTATTACCAACCATTTCGTCAAGTTTTTGATTGTCTTCGTCATTTAAAATTTCCTGTGCTCTTAGAATAATATTTTGATAAGATATGGCGTTAATTTTTGCTATTGACGCCATTTTTTCTTTTTCATTTTTTTCTTCCATAGCTTTTTGAACTGAAGGATTTTCTCTTCTATTCATTTTAAACATGCCCATCATATAATTTTTATTAATTTTTATATCTTTATTTATTATAATCTATTAAAAAACAAAAGAAAAGAGCGGCTCTATTTTTTAAGCTTTGACTTTTTTTAAGTAAAATGCTTTAATAAAATGATTTTTTGTTCTTTAAAAACTGATAATTAAAACTAAATAAAATGAGAGAAAAAAATTCTTTTCGTGAATTTCAAGGCTGTTTAAAGCATTTAGCTTTTAAAAATGAAGAAACTCTCGGTCGTCGTTTTGAAGATGATGAGGAAATTTCTTTTTTTGGCAACATGTTTAACCCTTTTAAACTTGATGTTGAAAAAATTAGACAAAGCAAGGCTTTTCGTCGATTGGGAGATAAAACTCAAGTTTTTCCAGTTAATTCGACTGCCCACGTTCGCAATCGTTTAATTCATACGAACGAAGTTGTCTCTTTGTCGTATTTTATGGCTGAAATACTTGGACTAAATTCTGATTTAGCTCAAGCAATAGCTTTAGGACATGATATAGGACACACACCTTATGGACATCTTGGCGAAAGAAGTTTGAGCTATTTGAGTGGTAAAAAATTCTCCCATGCGGTCATGGGCGTTGTTACTGCTCAAAAAGTTGAAAGAAAAGGTTTAGGACTTAATCTTTCTTTTGAAACTTTAGAGGGGATTTTAAATCATTCTCGAGGTGGCGCTGAGGCAAGCATTAATAATGGTGTTAGCGCCGAAGCTTCTCTGGTTATGTTAGCTGATAAAATAGCTTACACTTTTTCCGATGTAAACGACGCTCTTCGACTTGGTCATTTAAAGGAAGAAGGTCTTCCTAAATCTGTAAAATTTTTTGGATCAAATCAAAGAGAGCGTTTAGCTAAAACAATTTACGCTCTTGTTTCAGAAAGTGCTTCTTTAGGAAAACTTTCTTTTTCGACTAGCCCCGAGGCAAATAATTTCTATCAATTAAGAGACTGGATGTATAGAAATTTATACTTGGTTTTAGACGGCGAAGATAATAGACAGAGATTGTTGTCTGAGTTAGCGGAAATTGGTGAGTTTTTTACGGAGGATTTTTCTCTTGGAATTAATGACAAATTTCTAGCCCTGGCTATTTTAACCGATAGCGAAGCAAAAAAATTGTCATGGAAAAAAAGAGGAGTAAAAAGCTTAGAGGATTTTGAAAAAGAGGGCTTTTGGGAAATCTTAAAGTCCTTAGATTTAAAAAATTCACCAATTGAGGTTTTTAGTCCTGACTTAGAAAAAAAAGATTTTCTATTTCACCGGCTATCTGAATACTAAGTTCTTTGTTAAAAGGCGGTTTAAAAAATACCGTCTTTTTTTTATTTAAAAAATAATTAGTCTTGATAAAAACAAAAATCACCCAAATAAATTTGGGTGATTGTTTGTTAGTGGACCCCAAGGGATTCGAACCCTTGACCCCCTGCTTGCAAAGCAGGTGCTCTAACCAGCTGAGCTAGGGGCCCTGTTTCTAACAAGAAAAGATTAGCAATAAATTTATTAATGGTCAAGACTTAAACTTGGTTATATTTCATAAGAGGTCCTAGCAGCCAAGTCATAAAACTATTTCCCGAACCAGTCATAAAAATTATTCCTATAAATATAAAAACAAAACCAATTAATTTATAACCAAGACGGGATCCTCCTGATGAGCCAAAAACCTCTTCAAACCAAGATATTCTTCCGAAGTTATTTAAAAACCAATCCGACTTTAAAACAAGTAAAATGCCAATGGCAAATATAAGTAATCCCAAGACGATGCTCATAATTTTAATATTTAATGTAATTTAAAGGATTGTACCTTGCTCCATTTATAATAACTTCAAAATGTAAATGTGAACCAGTTGATCTTCCAGTTGAACCCATGGTTCCAATGTTTTCTCCTTTAGTAACCTTATCACCTACTTTTACATAAAGAGAAGTTAAGTGTCCATATCGAGTTTTTTTGCCGTTTCCATGATTAATTAAAAGAGTGTTACCATATCCACCATTCCAACCCGTGGCAGATATTTCAATTGTGCCAGCCTCAGCAGCGTAAATAGGAGTGCCAACCTTATTAGCGATGTCTAAGCCATTATGACTCCAGGTAAAATACTGTGAAATCCTATGACCCTCTGTTGGCCAGGCCATATTATCTCCACTTGATTGAGTGTTTGGAACTTTATTAACCGAGCTCGTTGTATTTGGGGTGCTAGCAGGATTTACTCTAACTGGAGCAGCAGCTACTATACGACTAGCCCCAGGAAGAATTAATTCCTGACCTATTTTTAGGCCCAAATTAATATCAATGTTATTTTTTTCAGATATGTCGGTGTCGTTAATTTTATAGGTGTTAGCTATTTTTGACAAAGTATCACCCGACTTTACTTTATAAATAATTCCACTATAAGGCAAGATGGTAAGCTCTTGACCAGGTTTAATAATGCTATAATTTCCTAAATTATTAGCCCAAAGAACAGTATTTATTGTAATTCCAAAACGACCAGCAATTGTAGAAACTGTATCGCCAGGCTGAACTATATATTTTTCTATTTCAGTTCTTTGACTTGAGCTGTTTTGTTTATTTTCCTCTGTAACGTTTTTTGGTTTAAAAACTAAATCCCCAGCTTCATTAAGGCTTAAAAATACTTCCGAAGAACTATCATTATCTTCTATTTTTAAGTCATTTTTTTCTGCAACTTGATAATCTTTTTCTAAGCTTTTTTGTTTCGCTGCCCCTAGTATACTTGGAGTTAAAAATTCTTCAATTAATTCTTCTTCTATGCCAGTATCAAAGTCAGAAGCAATTAAGCTAGCCACTGTTGTTTTTGATAGTTTATTGTTGGCAGCTTGAACGCTCTCTTGGGCTGTAAAAACGTTAGAGATTATTAGAAAAAATGCTACAGCAAAAACAATTAATCCACTAATTTCTTTTTTTAAAAATAATTTTAAGGGCTTTCCCTCTAAATCGTTTCTTTTTATTCTAAAAATTGTGTAATAAATTTTTACTAAAGAATTATAAAATAAAAATTTAAAAAACTTTCTAGATAAAAAAGCCAACATTTTTATAATGATGGATGATGTTTTTCCAAAAAGAGATAAGAATTTAACTAGCAATAAGCCTCCCTCAATGGATATTTTTTTAAATTTTTGTTTAAAAGAATTTTCGATATACTTATTTCTTTATTTTCTTTTATTCGACTATAATCTGAAATTCACCTTTTTGTCCATAAGCTTTTGGACCTTTCTGGCAATAACTTGCAATATTTTTTTTAAAATAAGGATTTTTTGTTTCTTGAATTAAGCCAACTATATAATAACTTAAAGCCATCATAAAAGCTTGGTCATAATTTTTGTTTAAGTTTATTTCCCATTTTCTGTTTTGTTCTCCAAAATATTTATTTTTGCCAAAACTTATAATTAATTCTTTATCCCAATCTATTACAAATTTAGCATGGCGAGCTTCGCCTTCACTAAAAGCTCTTAAAGAAAGTCTGGGGCCAAATAATTCATGTCTTTTTATATCTATCATTGGCGCTAAGGCGGCGAATTTATCTGGTAATATAAAAGAATAGGCTGCAAAGCTGGAAAAATTATTAGGAATTTTTAAAGCTTTTATAAACTTTTTAATATTTTCCGCCTTTTCTCCTTTAGCGGCTAAAATCATACCTAAATAAGTTGAAACATTATAAGTATAAGGTTCTGGTAATTTTTCGAAAATAAAAGTTTTGTCAGCTATTTTTCCTGCACTAGAATTTTTAGAACAAGTTAAAAGACTGGTTTTTAATCCAATTTTTTTGGCTAATTCTATTTCCCAGACAGAATCTTTTTCTCCAGAGGCTGATATAACAACAGCTTCTTTTATTATTTTTTTATGAAATAATTCTTGGTAGTTTTTTAATATTTCTTTAAAATTGCTTTCAGTGGCAAATAAAGCAGCCTGCTCGCCAAAGATTAATTTTCCGGCATTGATAGCATTTCCACTGCCAATTACCAGGGGAAATTTAAAAGAAGATGTTTTAAAGTTTTTTGGAGGATTTTTACTAAAAAAATCTAAAGCTTTTAAAACGACTTCATTTAGATTTTCTATCTTTTTTTTATTGATTTTCATATTTTTCATTATAATCTATCTTGATTTTTATTTCAATTCGGGTTATCCTAAAAACAAAGGGCGTATAAAAAAACGTCAATTTTTGTCTATTATAAAAATAATGATTTTTGATATGTCAGGACACTCAAAATGGGCGACAACTCATCGCCAAAAAGCCGTTGTTGATGCAAAAAGAGGAGCAATTTTTACAAAACTAGCTAACGCTATTAGCGTGGCTGCTAAAATAAGTGGCGATCCAGACGCTAATCCAAGTCTTAGAGTAGCCATTGATCGGGCAAAAAGTGTGAGCATGCCTAAAGATAATATAGAAAGAGCTATAAAAAAGGGAACAGGTGAATTACAAGGAGATCAGATTGAAGAAATTTATTACGAAGGAATTGTTCCGCCAAATATTCAAATTGTTGTTAAATGTTTAACTGACAATAAAAATCGTAGCGGGTCTTCAGTTAGACATACTTTTACAAAAAATGGCGGAGCCTTGTCTTCTGTTTTATGGAATTTTTCTCAATTAGGAGTTATTAGAATTTTAACCGAAGATTTAAAAAATGTTTCTATCGACGATTTAGAATTAGAATTAATTGATAAGAATGTGGTTGATTTTAAAAAAGAAGTCGAAGGTATAACTATTTTTACAGAAGTAAAAGACTTACAAGAAACAGAAAAATTTTTAATTGATAAGTCTTTAAAGATAGAGTCAGCTGAAATTGAATATGTGGCTAAGGATAAAATAAATTTATCTGATGAGGAAAATGAAAAAATTGATCGCTTGCTTTCCGAATTAGAAGACAATGAAGATGTTAGTGATTATTATACGAATTTAGCTTAAACGATTATGTCTAAAATTGTTTTAGGTTTAGATCCCGGTATTGCTGATACTGGTTATGGAATTATTGAAGAAGAAAAAGGATTTATAAAATGTCTAGATTATGGGTCCATAAAAACCAGTTCTACGGAAGAATTTTCTGTTCGCCTTGAACAACTTTTTAACTTACTTGATAAAATAATAAAAAAACATAAACCAGACGTAGTAGGAATAGAACAATTATTTTTTAATAAAAATGTAAAAACAGCTTTGATTGTCGGACAGGCTCGAGGCGTAATACTTTTAGCCATTAAAAAGAATAAGATAAATTGTTTAGAATTTAGCCCTTCTCAAGTAAAACAAGGAATTACTTCTTATGGAAAAGCGACAAAAGAGCAGGTGCAAAAAATGGTTAAATTAGTTTTAAAACTTGATAAAATACCTCAACCTGATGATGCTGCGGACGCTTTAGCAGTTGCTATTTGTGCTTTAAATAATAAAAATTTATGCCAAAAAAATTAAAAATAGTTCATATTGCCTCAGAAGTAGCACCTTTTTCAAAAACAGGTGGGCTAGGCGATGTGACGCGTAGCTTGCCTAAGGCACAAAAAAGAATAGGACATGATGTTATAATTATTACCCCTCTTTATGGAAAGATAATTGATATAAAAGAGCGCGGTTTAATTCCGGTTTTTGAAAATATTGTTTTAAGAATTAATAGTCGGGAAAAAATAAAAGTTAGCTTTTGGAAGGCTTATTTAATGGACGATTTACCGGTTTATTTTGTTGATTATCCAAAGTTTTTTTCCAAGCGGCGTAATTTATATGGCTCCAAAAATGAAAATGCTCGTTTCATGGCTTTTAATGTGGCGGCTTTAAAACTAATTTCTCTTTTAAAATTCTCAGCCGATATTGTTCATTGTCATGATTGGCAAACAGGGCTTATTCCTTTTTATTTAAAAACTGATTTTAGATATTCTAAGACACTAAAAAAGGCTAAAAGCGTTTTTACTATTCATAATTTAATTTTTCAATTTGGCCATAATTGGTGGGAAGTGCCGTTAGAAAAAAAAGATTATGGACGTAGCCGCTTGCCACACATGGATAATCCTGAAATAGAAAACATCAACTTTGCTAAAAGAGCAATTTTATCAGCCGACATCATTAATACAGTTTCTGAGCGTTATAGGTCAGAAATAATGACTAAAAAATTTGGACAAGATTTAGATAGAATTTTACGTAATCGCGAAGATAAATTATTCGGAATAATAAACGGCATTGATTATAATACTTATAACCCCGAAAAAGATCCCGGACTACATAGAAATTATTCTTTTGAAAATAGTTTTTTAGCTAAAGAGGCTAATAAATTATTTTTACAAAGTAAAGTTGGATTACCAAAAGATGAAGACATTCCAATTCTCTGCACAACTTCTCGAGTAACTTTTCAAAAAGGTTTTAATTTAATACTAAAGATAATTGAGTCTTTATTGAAATTTGATATCCAGCTTGTTTTTATGGGAGATGGTAATGATGAATATATAAAACCTATAAAAAAACTAGCTAAAAAATATCCTAAAAAATTAGTTTGGCTCCCCTTTGATCAAAATATTGAAACTTTGTTATATGCTGGTAGTGACTTATTTCTTTTACCATCAAATCATGAACCTTGCGGCATAAATCAGTTAATCGCTATGCGTTATGGATGCATTCCAGTTGTTCGAAGTATAGGAGGACTTTACGATACAGTTGAAAATTATAATCCCAGTACTCGTCGCGGCAACGGTTTTACTTTTAAAGCAGATGACGCAAATTTATTTTTCGCTACCGTTATTAGAGCTCTAGAAAATTTTAAACATAAAAACGCTTGGCGGACTTTACTTAAGAAGGTTATGAAGCAGTCAAATAGCTGGGAGATTCCGGCTCATAAATACATTGAACTTTATTATAAAGTTCTTAAAGACAAATAAATATGTTGTGGTTAAATTTTTTACATCTTTATCAGCCAGCTAATATAGATTCTTTTCTTATTAAAGAAGCGCTTGATAAAAGTTATCTTAGAATACTTAGACTTTTGGAAAATAATCCAGATTTTCATTTAACAATTAATATTAGTGGTTGTTTAATAGAAAGATTGGCGGAAATGGGAGAGTTAGATTTTTTAGCTCGCCTGAAAAATGTTCATGATAAAGGTCAGCTTGAAATAGTTGGCACAGCCGCTTATCATGTTCTGATGCCTTTAGTTAGTGAAGAAGAAATGCTAAGACAAATAAAGGAAAATGAAGAAATATTGAAAAAGTATTTTGGTGCTAATTTTAAACCTCGGGGCTTCTTTTTTCCAGAGATGGCTTATTCAGCAAATGCCGCGAGGGTTGTTAAGCAAGCTGGCTATGAATGGATAATTCTTGATGAATTTTCTGCTTTGAATGAGGAAGATTTTAATAAGAAAAAACCATTTATAGATCGTCTTAGTTCTTTAAAAGTTGTTTTTCGTGATCGTGATCAATCTCGTGCTTATCCGCCAGATTTAATTTTAAAATACATAGACGAAAACAAGGAAACAGGTTCTCATTTTTTAGAAACTTTAATAACCGCGACTGATGGCGAGTTGTATGGATTGCGACATGAAGACCCAAGCGGAGAAATGGAAAAATTAGCTGCATCAAAAGATCTTAGCACAAAAACTTTGTCAGAGTTTATTGGTAGTTTTTCAGAAAATGACTTTGAAGAAATTGATTTAAGACCATCAAGTTGGGAATCAAGCGAAGAAGATTTAGCTGACGGACAACCATTTCGTTTATGGTTTGATAGAAAAAATAAAATTCATCGTGATCTTTGGCGCTTAGCTAATTTATCTTTATCTCTTGATGAAAAGTTTAAAGATGATATTAATTATTCTTGGTATCGTTGGCATTTAGTCAGAGGCTTAGCTAGTTGTACTTTTTGGTGGGCTAGTGCTAATGATTTTTCAGAAAATTTTGGCCCCTATGCTTGGAATCCAGATATAGTTGATAAGGGCTTAGGCGATTTAGTTCGTTCAGTTAGAAGTATATCTGATAGTAAAAGTCGTTCGTTAAAGTTAGCGGCAGAAAAATATTATTTAAAAATAAGTAAAAATCTTTGGCGGGAGCATTGGGAAAATCATTGGCCCGGAAAACAAAAGTAATTTATGAATAAGATACATAACCTGTTTGATGAAAGTTTCGTTTTGAATTTTTTTAGAAAAAATCTTTTACCACTTTATCCTAGTTTTGTTGATATAAAAAAAATAAAAATAAAACCATATAAAAAAATGGTTTGGACCAGCACTTATCATGTTGTTATTGAGTTTGAAACCTATTTTTTAACGCCTGAAAAAAAAATAAATAAAATAAGAATAATTTGCTCTGCACATAGCGAAGAATCAAGAGAAAATGTTTTTGGTATTTTAGATTATCTTTGGAATAGTCCCTTAAACTCCAAGCCAATAGAATTACCCAGACCACTTTTTTACTCAGAGGAATTTCGAGGTGTTTTTTATAGAGCCTTAAGAGGTCGAAATGTTCTATCGCTTTTAAAAGAGGGAAATATCTTAGCTCTTGAGAAGAAAATTATTATGGCGGCAGAATTTTTTTCTAGATTACACAACCTTCCGTTTAGTGATGATTTAGAATTCAATCCGGGAACAGATAGAATTGAAACAGTTGTTCCTGGTCGCCCAGCTGTTTTGCGAGAGATGAGCTTAAGATATAACAAGCTTTATGATAGAGAGCTTGAAGCGGCTTATAATTTTTTTACATCTCAAGAAAATGAAAATTTAAAAAACAAAGAAAATAAAAGATTAATTCATGGCGACGCTCATTTAGAAAACTTGATAGATACTGGTCGCGGTCGTTTGGGAGTAATAGATTTTTCCGATTTTTGTCGAGCTGATTTTGCAAGAGATATTGGCACATTTTTACAACAAGTAGAATATAAGGTTTTAGGAAAATTAAATGACCCTGCTTTAGCAGAAAGACTAAAAAAAATATTTTTAGATAAATATCTTTCTTTAAGAAAGTTGGAATTAACAGAAGATTTACAGTTAAGAATAAATCTTTATTATAACTGGACCGCCGTTAGAACAGCTGTTTATCTTTTTATGAAGTTTGATGGTGAACCTAATCGAGCAGCGACCCTTCTTTCTAAGGTTACAAAAGATATGAATTTATCTTTAAAGTAGTTTTGAAAAGATAAGACTTGCTTGCAGAAACAGTTTTAAGCGGTTAAAATGATTATATAATTTAAATTAAATATGGGCAGAAAAAAGAAAAACCGTGAAGCTTTTGATTATGTTAACTTTCCCTCTCTAGAAATTGGAGACAAAACCAAACATGGTATTATTGTTGTTTTATTGGCTGTCTTTGGTTTGATTAGTTTTTTAGGCCTTTTTAATCTTTCTGGTCACTTTGGTTTATTTTTATCAAAATATTTAAGTCTTATTTTTGGTTTTGGGAAATGGTTGGTTCCTTTAATTTTTATTTATTGGGCGCTGGTTGTTGCAAAATACCAGGTAAAAACCTTGAAATTTTCTGATTACCTTGGTTTAACTTTTTTATTTGTTTCTTATCAAAGTCTTTTTCATTTTTTTATCAACAAGGATGAATGGAAAGAGTCTGTTTTAAATGGACAGGGTGGTGGTTATATTGGTTTAGGTTTTAGTAATCTATTTCACTATATTTTTGGATTTTGGGGTGGAGTGATTGTCTTATTGGCTATATTTATAATTTCTTTGCTTTTAGTTTTTAATACTTCTTTGTCTAAAATATTAGGTCGAGAAAGTTTTTTAGCAAAATTATTTACCCCCTTCGTTCTTTTCTTTCGCGCTCTTTTCTCTTCTTCTAATAATGAAGATAATGGTGATGACGAGGATGATGATGAGGAGGAAGAAGAAGGTAAATTACTTATTCAACAAGCCAGAGAAGAAGTTTTAGGTGCTTGGGAAAAAAGAGATTTAAGTGCTCCAGAAAACATTGAAGAAAGCGAAGATGAAATTATTAATCCAGCCGCTCTTCGTGAACAATTACCAAAAACTCAGGAAAAAATTGCTTGGCCGAAAAAAAGTTTTAAAATAGATTTACCCGTTGAGTTATTAAGTAATAAAATGAGTAAGGCTATTGGTGGTGATACCGATTTCAATGCTCAAAAAATTAAAAAAACTTTAGAGAAGTTTGGTATTGGCGTAGAAATGGGAGAAACAAAAGTCGGGCCAACGGTTACTCAATATACTTTTTCACCAGCTGAAGGTGTTAAGCTTTCAAGAATAACAACTTTAAATAATGACTTGTCATTATCTTTAGCAGCTCATCCGATTAGAATCGAAGCTCCTATACCAGGACAGTCCTTAGTTGGCGTAGAAGTTCCAAATAAAGCTAAAGCCATTGTTGGTTTAAGAGAAATACTTGAATCAGAAAATTTTAAGAAGAGAAAAAATAATTTAATGGTTGTTTTAGGAAAAGATGTGGCAGGAATTTCTTGGCTTTATGATTTATCACGCATGCCTCATCTTTTAGTAGCCGGTGCTACAAACTCAGGAAAGTCTGTTTGTTTAAACGCCATCATAGTTAGCTTGCTTTATCAGAATAATCCTGACGATTTAAGATTTATAATGGTGGATCCAAAAAGAGTTGAGCTACCTACTTATAACGGCATTCCTCACTTACTTACTCCAGTAATAACAGAAGTAAGTAAAACAATTAATGCTTTAAAATGGTGTTTAAATGAAATGGATAGGCGTTATGATATTTTAAATAAATCGGGAAAAAGAAATATCCAATCCTATAATGCTGTTTCTAAAGAAAAAATGCCCTATATAGTTTTTATTATTGATGAGCTGGCTGATTTTATGATGACCAGCGGAAAAGAAATGGAGGCGGCAATTATTCGTTTAGCGCAAATGTCTCGTGCTATCGGTATTCATCTTATTTTAGCCACCCAAAGACCAAGCGTTGATGTTATAACTGGTCTTATTAAAGCGAACATCCCTTCTCGTATTGCTTTTTCAGTTGCTTCTTTGGTTGATTCAAAAACAATTCTTGACTCCTCTGGAGCTGAAAAATTACTCGGACAAGGTGATATGCTTTTCTCTACCGCTGAACTTTCTAAACCAAAAAGAATACAAGGCGCTTATTTAAGCGATGAAGAAATAAATGATGTTGTAAATTATATTAAAGAAAAAAGCGGAGAGGCTGAATATTTAGAAGGCATTACTGATAGACAAAAAGTTAACGGCAATGCTGGTGTTGGCATGGATGGAACTCATGGTGATGAAGACGAGCTTTTTGATGAAGCCAGAGAAATTATAATTAAAGCTAATAAAGCTTCAACTTCGATGTTACAACGTCGACTTTCAATTGGCTACGGAAGAGCAGCTAAAATTTTAGACATGCTTGAAGAAGCCGGAGTTATTGGCCCCTCTAATGGTTCAAAACCACGCGAAGTTTTAGTAACCGCTTCTGAATATGAAGCACACAAATCATCTTCTTTATCCGGAATACCTGTTCATGACAGACAAAGTTTTGTTGCTCCAAAAAATTATTTTAATAGCGATTCAAATGATAGTGAGGGGGATGATGGTGTTTTGGTCTTTAATAAAAGTGATGACGCCGAAGAAGTAGAAGAAGAAGAAACAGAAGTAGAAATCGAAGATGAGATAGAGGACGTAGAAGAAGAGCTTGAGCTCAACGAAGAAGAGGTTGAAGACGCTATAGAAGATGAAGACGAAATATTAGAAGATATCCGCACTCAGGACGATAATTTAAAGTCAGAAAAAAAAGAAGAAGATTCAAAAAAATTACCCTTTGAAGATGACGATGAAATGTTTTTTTCTAGATAAATTAAAATTAAATTTAAACATATGAACATGAACAATTTTGAAAACCCAAAAAATCTCACAAACAACGAAGCGTTAAACGGTATTGATCAATTAGCCCCTAAAGAGGAATTACTAAACTTCAAGGAAAAAGATGAAATTCTAGATTCTTTACAAAAATTAAAAGAGAAGAAAAGCAAGGTTTTTTCTGAAATAGAAAACTTTATAGGTTTAATCGCTGACGGATCATTTAACAAAATTTACGGACAACTAATAATAGCTGACAAGACTCGCATTGCCTCTAATTTATCAGAGTTAATTGCTACAGAAAATAAGCGTCTAGATGATATGGAAAATTTTTTAAATGAAATAAAAGATTCTTTAGGTAAAAAGTCTGTTAATAATTAATTTATGCTGTCTTTTGTAAAAAAATTAATTCCTAAAAAATTATTTAAAGCTTTGAGTCCGGTTTATCATTTTTTGTTAAGTTTCTTAGCCGCTTTGATTTACGGTTTTCCTAGTCGCAATTTAATAGTTATTGGTGTTACTGGAACAGCTGGCAAAACATCATCTTCATATTTAATTGCTAAAATGTTATCTGGAGCTGGTTATAAAACAGGACTCACTTCAACAGCTGTTTTTTCTGATGGCGATAGAGAATGGTTAAATGATAAAAAAATGACTATGCCTGGTCGTTTTTTTATTCAGAAGCTTTTAAAAAAGATGAAAACAAATGGCTGTTCTTATGCAATAGTTGAAACAACGTCTGAGGGAATAAAACAATTTCGTCATCGTTTTGTTAATTATGACGTAATTCTTTTTACTGGTCTTTATCCGGAACATATTGACTCTCATGGTAGCTTCGAAAATTATCGAGCTGCTAAAGGAAAATTATTTTCTCATCTTCGTCGTCTAAAAATAAAATACATAGACGACAATCATCAGGTTGTTAATCCAAAAACTCAGTTAAAAAAATTAGATTATAAAAGAGTTGCCAAAACAATAATTATAAATGGTGACGATGACAATGCTGATTATTTTTTTAACTTTTGGGCAGAAACAAAATATATCTGTTCTTTTAATGAAAGTTTTGATAAAGACTTATTTATCTCAAAAATTAAAAGCGAATTTGTGCCCAAGGATCTTTCCGTTGTAATTGGTAAAAATATTGAAACTGGCTCCTGGGGGACTAGTTTTTTAATTGGCGATGAAAGTATAAATCTAAAGTTATTGGGAGATTTTAACGCTAAAAACGCTCTTAATGCTTATGCTGTGGGTTTAAGTCAGGGCATAAACCCTCAAAAAATTGAAGAAGGTTTAGAAAGTGTTCACAATTTAGCCGGAAAAATAGAAATGATTGATGTTGGTCAGGATTTTCAAGCAATTGTTGATTATTCATTTGAACCAAAAGCAATTGAAAAACTTTATCAGGTTATTGATTTAATACCTCATAAAAGATTAATTCATCTACTTGGTTCAACTGGCGGAGGAAGAGATAAGTCTCGTCGACCTATTCTTGGAAAGTTGGCAGCTGATAAGGCTGATATAGTAATTGTTACAGATGAGGATCCATATGATGATGATCCTTCTGTTATTATAAATGAAGTGGCGCTTGGCGCTGAAGAGGCGGGAAAAGTCTTAAATAAAGACCTTTTTAAAATACTTAATAGACGTGAAGCAATTAAAAAAGCAGTTACTTTAGCGGAAAAAGACGACCTTTTGTTATTTACCGGTAAAGGTGCGGAACAGCAAATTTGTTTAGCGAATGGAGAAAAAATGCCTTGGGATGAAAGAAATGTGGTTAGGGAGGAGATTGTGGAAAAACTGGGCATTGACAAAAAACAACAAATATAATAAGATAGAGTCATCTCGACACTTTTTATTAAAAAAGTGATTTATCAAAAAAACAATTAACTTAATATCCTTTAAACTCAAGCCAATTTGGGGTTGGGATTTTTTTGTTAAAAAATTTATTTATTTTTCTAAATTTATATACCTTTATGTCTAAAAGAAAATCGTTTTCCGAGCTTTCGGTTGCCGCACCGATGCCGGACTTGATCGAGATTCAGACCAATTCCTATAAGTGGTTTTTAAAAGAAGGCTTAGCTGAGCTTTTTGACGAAATAAACCCAGTTGTCGATTTTATTGGTCGTGATCTTGAATTATATTTCGAAGATTATTATTTAGACGAGCCTAAATTTTCTGAAGTTGAAAGTCGTGAGAAGAATGTAACTTACGAAGCTCCTGTTCGTGTTAAAGCTAGACTTTTAAATAAGAAAACTGGCAAAGCGATAAACCAAGAAGTTTTTCTTGGCGATTTTCCTTTAATGACACAAAACGGAACATTTATTATCAACGGCATTGAACGTGTTATTGTTTCCCAGTTAATTAGAAGTGCAGGTGTAATGTTTACTTCCGAATTTATAAAAGGGAAAAAATGTTATGGTGCTAAAATAATTCCTAATCGCGGTGCTTGGTTGGAAATAGAAACAGATTCCAATAAAGTTATATGGATTCGTATTGATAGAAAAAGAAAGGTAGCGGCTACTTCTTTACTTCGTGCTTTTGGTTACTCGACTGACGAAGAAATTAAAAAATTATTTACTGACGTTGATTTAGTAAAAAGCGAAGAAGAACCTACTTTTATTGATGCTACTATTGAAAAAGATTTAGCTGGAAACGAAGAAGAGGGCTTACAAGAAGTTTATCGTCGTATTCGCCCAGGAGACCTTGCTTCTGCTGAAAACGCTCGTCAGTTAATTCATTCAATGTTTTTCCGCTTTGATCGTTATGATTTCGGTCGCGTGGGACGTTATAAATTAAATCGTCGTTTTAATCTTGATTTATCAGCTACAAAGAAAGAAAACAGAATTTTAAGACGCGAAGATTTAATTCTTATTTTAAAAGAAGTTATTAGATTAAATATCACTAAGGAGCCAGAAGACGATATTGATCATTTAGGAAATCGTCGTATTCGTGCTATTGGTGGCTTAATTCAAAATCGTTTTCGTGTTGGTTTAGCTCGAATGGAAAGAATTATTAAAGACAGAATGTCTACTTCTGATATTGCCTCACTTACTCCATCAAAACTTGTTAATGCTCGTCCAGTAATTGGTGTTGTTAAGGAATTTTTCATGTCATCTCAGTTATCCCAATTCATGGACCAAACAAATCCTTTAGCCGAGCTTGAACATAAACGTCGTTTATCAGCCATGGGTCCTGGCGGTTTAACTCGTGAAAGAGCGGGCTTTGATGTTCGTGATGTACACTCAACTCACTACGGACGTATTTGTCCGATTGCGACTCCAGAAGGTCCAAATATTGGTTTAGTTGGTCACTTAGCCAGCTACGCTCGTTTAAATACTTATGGATTTTTAGAATCACCTTACTATAAAGTTATTCATGATAAAAAAGGTAGTCGGGTTACCGATGAAATTGTTTATCTTGATGCTTTTGAAGAAGAAAAATATATTACTGCTGACGCCACAATTCCAAAAGATGATAATGGCTACTTTATTATTGGAAAATTTGAAGTTAGAAAGCATGGCGAACCTGGCGTTGAAGATGTTGATAAAATTGATTTCGTTGGCTTAGCTGCTAATCAGATTATTTCTATTGCTACGTCTCTAATTCCTTTCATGGAACACAACGACGGACAAAGATCTTTAATGGGAACAAACATGCAACGTCAAGCCGTTCCTTTGCTAAAAACTGAAACTCCTGTTGTTGGAACCGGCGTTGAAGAAAGAGCTGCTCGTGATAGCGGACACGTTATTATTTCCGCTGAAGATGGTGAAGTAATTTACGTTGATTCTTCTTTAATTCAGATAAGTACTAAAAAAGGAGAAGTTATTTCTTATAACTTAAATAAATTTTTACGCTCTAACTACTCAACTTGTATTAACCAACACCCTACTATTAGTGTTGGCGATAAGGTTAAAAAAGGCCAGGTTTTATCAGATGGACCAGCAATTAGTGATGGGGAATTGGCTTTAGGTAAAAATGTTTTAGTCGCTTTTATGACTTGGGAAGGGTTTAACTATGAAGATGCGATTATTATTTCTGAACGTTTAGTGCGTGAAGATGTTTACTCTTCTGTTCATATTGAAAATTATACTATTGATGTTCGTGACACTAAGCTTGGACCAGAAGTTATTACTAACGACATTCCAAACATCAGTGAAGAAAAATTAAAAAACTTAGATGAAGAAGGAATTATTCGCATCGGTGCCGAAGTTTCTAGTGGTGATATTTTAGTCGGTAAAATTACTCCAAAAGGAGAAACAACCTTATCAGCTGAAGAAAAATTACTTCGAGCTATTTTTGGTGACAAAGCTAAAGATGTTAGAGACTCTTCTTTGTATCTTGAACATGGTGAACACGGAAAAGTTGTTGATATAAAAGTTTTCTCTCGTGAAGAAGGTGATAAATTATCAGCTGGAGTTTTAAAATCAATTCAAGTTTCTGTAGCTAATATCAGAAAAATCCAAGTTGGCGATAAGTTGTCTGGTCGTCATGGAAACAAAGGTGTTATTTCTAGAGTTGTGCCAGTTGAAGACATGCCTTTTCTAGCTGACGGAACTCCGATTGATATTATTCTTTCTCCTCTTGGTATTATTTCTCGTATGAACCTTGGTCAGTTACTTGAAACTCACCTTGGTTTTGCGGCTAAGAAAAATGGTTACAATATCATGACCCCAGCTTTAAATGGTGTTACTGAGCAACAAATTAAAGATGAACTTAAAAAAGCTGGCTTACCAGAAGATGGAAAGATTGTTTTATTTGATGGAAAAACTGGCGATGCTTACGATCATAAAATTACCGTTGGTTATAAATATGTTTTGAAACTTAACCACATGGTTGATGACAAAATCCACCAACGTTCAATTGGTCCATACTCTCTTATCACTCAACAGCCTTTAGGCGGTAAAGCTCAGTCTGGCGGACAAAGATTCGGAGAAATGGAAGTTTGGGCTCTTGAGGGTTACGGCGCTGCTCATACTTTACAAGAAATGTTAACTATTAAGTCTGATGACGTTCCTGGACGAAGTAAAGCTTATGAAGCCATTATTAAAGGAGAAGAAATTGAAAAATTAAATGTTCCAGAATCCTTTAACGTTTTAATCAGAGAATTAAAAGGGCTTGGTTTAAATGTTCAACTTCTTGGCGGCGAAGGACAGATAGCCTCTGAGGTAGCCATTGATATGGACGATGAGATTATAGACAAGAAAGTTGACGATAAATTTGCTTATGAAAAACCGGAAGTTTTGATTCCGGATGAAATAACTGAAGATGTTTCCGAGCCGGAAGCAGTTATTGAGTCAGAAGAATAATTTCCGATAAGCATTCTCGGAAGGAAAATTTATATATTAAATTTATAACATATGTTAAATCCGATAAAAACCAGTGACTTTGATGCCATAAGATTAAAATTGGCTAGTCCTGATGAAATTCTCGATTGGTCATTCGGGGAAATCACCAGACCAGAAACAATTAATTACCGCACTCAACGTCCAGAAAAAGATGGTTTGTTTTGTGAAAAGATTTTTGGTCCAACTAAAGACTGGGAATGTGCTTGCGGAAAATATAAAAAAATCCGATACAAAGGAATTGTTTGCGATAAGTGTGGCGTTGAAGTAACAAGAAGCATTGTTCGTCGTGAAAGATTGGGACACATAAGCCTTCAAGTACCAGCTACTCATATTTGGTTTTTACGCGGATTATCCTCAAAAATAGGCTTATTATTAAATCTTGGCGTTCAGTCTTTGGAAAAAGTTATTTATTATGCCAGTTTTATTGTTACAGAAGTAGATGAAAGTTTAAAAGAAGCAACTATTGAACAAGTTAAAACTGAATATAAAGGAAAATTAAAAAGTATTGAAAATGATTTTAATAATCGTTTAAAAAATTTAAAAGAAGGTGATGCTAAAGAATCGGGTTTAGACGCAAAAGCTTTACAGGCTGAGAAGGAAGAAAAATTAGCTAAACTTGAAGAAGATTTTTCTCAGGTACAGAAAGACTTAAAAGACCTTAAACCATTATTAGTAATGTCTGAAAGTCAGTATCAAAACTTGAGCATGAAATTTGGTCATATTTTTGAAGCTTCTATTGGAGCCGAAGCTATTCGTAAGTTACTTACTAAAATAGAATTAGAACCAAGCATTAAAAAGTTAGAAGAAAAATTGAAAGACTCTATTGAATCAAAGAAAGAGAAATTAATTAAACGTTTAAAGCTTTTAAAGAGTTTCCGAAATAATAATATCAGACCAGAGTGGATGATTATGACTATTGTGCCGGTTATTCCTCCAGATCTTCGTCCGATGGTGGCTTTAGATGGTGGACGATTTGCTGCTTCTGATTTAAATGATCTTTATCGTCGTATTATTAATCGAAACAATCGTTTAAAACAATTGGTTGATTTAAATGCACCGGAAGTTATTTGTCGAAATGAAAAAAGAATGCTTCAAGAAGCGGTTGATGCTTTAATTGACAACTCGGCTCGTCATACAAAAACTGTCACTGCTTCAACTGGCCAAAAGAGACAATTAAAATCTTTAGCTGACACTTTAAAAGGAAAACAAGGACGTTTTCGTCAAAACTTATTGGGAAAACGTGTTGATTATTCTGGACGTTCCGTTATCGTTGTTAATCCGAAGCTTGATCTTGATCAATGTGGTTTACCAAAAATCATGGCTCTTGAATTGTTTAAACCTTTTATTATTTCTCAGCTTATTAAAAGAGAAATTGTTCATAATGTTCGTAGTGCTTCAAGATATATCGAAGCCGGACATGATGACGTTTTTGATATTTTAGAAGAAGTAGTAAGCGATGCTTTCGTATTATTAAATCGTGCTCCAACCTTGCATCGTTTAGGTATCCAGGCTTTTAGACCAATTCTAATTGAAGGTAAGGCTATCCAAATTCATCCTCTTGTTTGTACTGCTTTTAATGCCGACTTTGATGGTGATCAAATGGCTGTTCATGTTCCACTTACTAAAGAAGCAAAGCATGAAGCGGAGACTTTAATGTTAGCTACTCATAATCTTCTTAAACCAGCTACTGGCGATCCAATCGTTTCACCTGCTCAAGATATTGTTTGGGGAACTTATTATATTACCTTTGCTGAAAAAGCTTATCATGATAGAAAAAAAGAAGACATGAAATATTTTTATGGCGAAGATGAGGCTAAGTTAGCCTATGATAATAACGCCATTGATTTACATGAAGCTATTTCCGTTCGTTACAATGGAGAGCTTATGAAAACAACAGTTGGTCGTTTAATTTTCAATGATTTATTGCCAGAAAAACTACGTTTTATAAATGACGTGGTGGGCAAGGGAAAATTACGTGATTTAATTAAAGAATGTTTACGTGTTTATGGCGAAGAAGAAACTGTAAAGTTCATCGATGATTTAAAGAATAAGAGTTTAAAATACATTACTAAATCCGGACTTTCTTGGGGATTTGGTGATTTACCTACTTTTCCAGAAAAAGACAGATTAATTGAAGAGGCAAATAAAAGTGTTGAATTAATTGGCGAACAGTTTGAAGAAGGTTTGTTAACTGATAGTGAAAGATATTCTAAAGTTATTGAAGAATGGGCTAGAACAAAAGATAGAATTGCTGATATTTGTAAAAAAGGTTTAGTTGATATTTTACCTGTTTATTCAATGATTGATTCTGGTGCTCGTGGTTCTTGGGCTCAACCAGTTCAGATTCTTGGTATGAAAGGTTTAGTTACTTCTCCTTCAGGTGCAATTTTGGAATTACCGGTTAAGGGAAACTTTAAAGAAGGATTTGGGGTTTTAGAATATTTTATTTCTACTCACGGTGTACGTAAAGGTTTATCAGATACTGCTCTTCGTACCGCTAATGCGGGTTACTTAACCCGTCGTTTAGTTGATGTTTCTCAAGATGTTATTGTGACTGAAGATAATTGTGGAGATGATCAGGGAATGGAGCTTGTAAAAGCTGATGTAGAAAAAAATGGCGATGATTTTTTCAGAAAAGCTATAGGACGTTATTTGGCTAAAGACGCTTTGGATGTCAAAGGAAAAGTTGTTTTAAAAGCTGGTGACATGATGGATGAAGAAAATGTTAGTATCTTAAAAGAAAAAGCTGTAGAAAAAATTTATATCAGATCAGTTTTAAGTTGCCGAATGCATAAAGGTGTTTGTGCTAAATGTTATGGTTGGGATTTGGCTTATAATAAGCCAGTTAAAATTGGCGCAACTGTTGGTGTTATTGCCGCTCAGTCAATTGGTGAGCCGGGAACACAGCTTACTATGAGAACCTTTCACTCTGGTGGTGTAGCCAGTCAAGATGATATTACTCAAGGTTTGCCTAGAGTTGAAGAAATTTTTGAAGCCAGAAGTCCTAAGAAAAAAGCTTTAATCTCCGATGTTGATGGTCGAGTGAAGATTGAATTTGCTAAGAAAACAATTAAAGGAAAAGATGGCAAAGAGATTATGGTTGATAATCCTCAGATAAAGATTTTAAGCATTTTCTTTAAAGGTGAAGAGGCTGATAAATATTATTTCTCAGAAAAAATTAATGAAATGAAGTTGGCCGGTGGAATGACTTCTAAGGATGTAAAAAAATTAGAAATAAAAGTTTTAGTTAAAGACGGACAAGAAATTTCTAAAAATACTGACATCTTTAAAATCGGTAGCGAACTTGTAAAATCAAAATCAGCTGGTCGTATAGAATTAAGTGATAAATATGTTTCTGTCTCCTACGAAGTTGAGAAGGTTAAAGAATTGCCGGTTATGAAGGGAACTATGATGATAGTAAAAGATGGCGATGAAATTACCAGAGGAACTCAACTTACAGAAGGTAGTCTTGATTTAAGAGAACTTTATAAGTTGAAAGGAATGCTCGAAACTCAGAAATATATTATCTCTGAAATTCAATATGTTTATTCATCTCAAGGACAGCCTTTAAATGATAAGCATGTGGAAATTATTGCTCGTCAAATGTTCTCTCGCTTCTTAATTAAAGAAGCTGGTGAAACTAATTTATTACCAGGAGAGGTTGTTGAAGAAGAGGTCTTTGAACAAGCTAATAAGAAATTAAAATATCCATCAAAAGCTGACCGTTTATTAATGGGTATTACTAAAGCATCTCTTTCAACTGACAGTTTCTTGTCAGCCGCATCTTTCCAAGAAACATCACGCGTCTTAATTGATGCCGCGGTTAATGGTAAGATAGATTATCTTGAGGGATTAAAGGAGAGCGTTATTATTGGTTGTTTAATTCCTGCGGGAACTGGTTATAAAGAGAAGAAAAAAAGAGAAGATTTTAGCAACATTGCTTAAAATAAAGATATAAAACAAGGCTCAATTTTTTGAGCCTTGTTTTTTAAATAAAAGAAGATATTTTTAGAAGACAAAAAGTTCGCATCTTGGAATTAAAAGCAATTACTTAAAGCTTAAATTTAAAATTTAAGAATAGTCGCGCTTATTGAAAATTTAGTTAAAATAAGATAAGATAAGCTCATGATTAGTCTAAAAAAAATAAAAAATCAAGCTTTAAAATATAGGCTTCGTTTAATTTTTGTTGCGATTTTTTTGCTTTTATTAGCCTTATTTTTATGTTTTAAATTTGTCCCAGGTGGAAAAATAAGTTTTTCATCAAATTTTTCTAAAAGCATAAATTTAGGCAGAGGCTTTTTTGCTGATTTTAGACCAGGAGAAAGAATAGATTTTTCTCAAAAAGAATCCTTGGTTATAATATCAGATCCGGTTTATTTTTCAATTTTAAGTCCGCGAACTTTCAGTAAAGCTAAAATTACCATAGAATATCACGATAAATTATCATCTGAAACTCCAATCGTTGAATTAGGAGTTTTAAAGGACTTAAGTTCCCAGGCTTATGAGCTAAAACCTATTCAAAATAAAATTTTAGATAAATTAAGATTTTCCTGGAAGCGCTTAGTGGATGAGAATGCTTTGTTAGTTTTGCAAAAAGAAGAAATATATAATAGTTCTGAAAAATTCTTTTCAGATTTAGATAAAAATTATTTAGAAAATTGCTCAACCGAGGCTTTAAATTGTGTGGCTTTTTATAACCATTCTTTGAAAAGAGATTATAAGTTGCCAGCTTACACTCAAACTTTTCCCCTAACAATAAGACAAGCTTTAAGAGGTTCTCATCAGTTTCAAGTTTATTTTAAAGATTCAAAAGATAATTTAAAAATTAATTTTAGAAATTTAAACCTTGATAATTTGCCAGGGAATATTAATGTTCGTCTTTATTTTCAAGATGAATTAATAAGCAGTCAGATTTTAGAGTTAAAAAAGGATAATTTTAGTGGTTTAAGTTTTGATAATAATTTTCGTCAAGGAGAGTTAATTGATGAGCTTATTTTTAATGATTTTTTTAAAGAAGAGGGTTTGTATAAGTTTGAGATTATCGCTAATAGTAATATTGTTATAGAAGAAATAGAAAGCTCATCTGATCGTTTAGTTTTTATTAATAAAGTTTGGCCTGTTTACGAGCTTGTTTATGGTGACTTTTGGAGTAATGCTAGTTCTTTAAATTTTAAAACATTTAATACTGAATCTTTATCAAAAGTTAAAATAGATGATGAAGTTATAGACATTTCAAAGACTTATAAAAATTTTTCTGGAGAAGTTGATAATTTATTGGATTTGAAAAATATTAAGCTGGAAAAAAGTGATATTATTATTGAAACCAGGGGCTTTATCTCAATTAATAAAGATAAATTTTTTAATTCTGAGCCGAGAAAAATTGATAGATTATTTTCTCCCGAGAAAGAAAGTTTTGTCGTTGCTAGCTATGAGTCGCCTAAAAATGAAGATGGTTTAAAAACTGCCACGGTTGAATTTGATTTAAGAGGAGCTGATTTTTTAAATAACAAATATTCTTTTGTTATTTCTATTCCCGGCTTAGAGCATGATAGTGGTTTTGGATCAGAGCTTGAATATGACAATTATTTATCAATAGAAAAAATTAAAGTTGAATTTTCTGGTAAAAATATTTTAGAAAAAATTAAGGAGATTTTTAAGAGATAGTTTTTATGAACCTTTTTGCGTTTAAAGTTAAAAAATTTTTAAATAAAGAAAATAATCAAGTTTTTATTGAAGAATTTTTTTATTTTTTGACTATTATTTTATTTAGTTTTTTTATTTTAGACTTGCTTTTTTCCGGTATCTTGAGTGCTTTATTTAACTTTAATATCATTTTTATTTTTTGGTTAATTAATTTATTTTTACTTTTAAGAAATTTTAAAGAAAAAAATATTTAATATGGTTAGACTTTTAAAAAACATTTTTTCTAAACAAATAAACAGCATAACCGTGGCCGCCGCCTTGGTGGCTTTGTCGTCTTTAGCTTCTCGCTTATTAGGTGTTGTTCGTGATCGTGTTTTGGCGGGTGAGTTTGGAGCTGGCAGAGAATTAGATATTTATTTTGCTGCTTTTAAAATTCCTGATCTCGTTTATAGTTTAATTGTTTTAGGTGCTTTATCAGCAGGATTTATTCCCATTTTTACATCTTTAATAAAAGATTTTAAATGCGACAAGGATAGTAATTGTGATCCCAGTGAAAAAAATAAAGAAGCCTGGGCACTTGCTTCCAATATTTTAAATATTTTATTCATTGCTTTATCGGTTATATCTTTAATAGGTGTATTTTTTGCACCATCTTTAATGAATTTAATTGCCCCTGGTTTTAGTGGTGAAGAAAAACTTCTAACCGCTAATTTAACAAGAATAATGTTTTTATCACCTCTTTTCCTGGGTCTATCCGGAATCTTTGGGGGCATACTTCAATCTTTTAAAAGATTTTTAATTTATTCTTTAGCACCGATTCTTTATAACTTAGGGATAATTTTTGGAGCGGTTTATTTAGTTGATTATTTTGGCCCAGCTGGACTAGCCTGGGGTGTTGTGATTGGAGCCTTTCTTCATTTAATAATTCAGATTCCAGTTGTTTACGCTTTAGGGTTTCGTTATAAGTTGAGTTTTAAATGGCGTGATTTAAATACTTTGAAAATATTTAAGATGATGGTTCCAAGAACGATGAGTTTAGCTATTTCTCAAATTAATTTATTAGTCATAACGGCCTTAGCTTCAAGTTTAGCTGGCGGTTCTTTGGCTGTTTTTAATTTAGCTAACAATTTACAGTCTTTTCCTATTGGTATTTTTGGTATATCTTTTGCTGTCGCCGCTTTTCCGCTTTTATCTGAATCTGCCCGAGATAAACATTTGCTCGCTAAGAATTTTTCCCAAGCTTTTAGACAGATACTTTTTTTTATTGTTCCGTCTACAGTTTTAATTATTATTTTAAGAGCACAAATTACTCGTGTTGTTTTGGGTTCTGGTAATTTTAGCTGGACAGACACTGTTTTAACTATGAACACTTTGGGATTTTTTGCTTTAAGTCTTTTTGCTCAAGCGACTATCCCTCTTTTAGTTAGAGTTTTTTATGCTAAACATGACTCAAAAACACCCTTCTATTTAGGATTAGTATCAGTTGTTGTAAATATAGTTTTATCTTTATATTTATCGCCTAAAATGGGAGTAACTGGCCTGGCCTTAGCTTTTTCAGCTGCCAACATTGTTAATTTTTTCTTGCTTTTTGTTTGGATTTATGTGCAAAATAGAGTAATTGATATAAATAAAATAGTTGTGTCAGTTTTTAAATTTACTATCGCTGCTATTTTGGCAGGTTTAATGGCGCAAGCAACGAAATCATTAGTCTGGCCATATATTGATATGAGCAGTTTTTTAGGAGTTTTTACACAACTTACTTCTTCCGGATTCTTTGGTTTGATAGTTTACGCTTTAGTTTGTTATGTTTTAAAGAGTGAGGAAATAATTGATTTTTTTGCTTCTCTAAAACGTCGTTGGCCATTTAAGAAAGTAAAACTCGATGACTCAGGGGAGGCAAGAGGGGTTTAAATTTAGAGAGGGAAATAGTTATTTAATTAATTTTTATTAGTAAGAAATAGAAAAAAATATGGACAAAATCAGAAATTTTTCCATTATCGCCCATATTGATCATGGCAAATCTACTTTAGCTGATCGCATGTTGGAGATAACTGGCACAGTTGATAAAAGAAAAATGAAAGACCAGGTTTTAGATGGTATGGATTTAGAAAGAGAAAGAGGAATTACAATTAAATTGCAGCCAGCGACCATGGAATACAGTGGTCAGATTTTGAATTTAATTGATACACCCGGACACGTTGATTTTTCCTATGAAGTTTCTCGCTCTTTAGCGGCTGTTGAAACGGCTGTTTTACTCGTTGACTCTACTCAAGGAATTCAAGCTCAGACTTTAGCTAATTTGTATTTAGCCCTAGAACAAGATTTAACAATTATCCCGGTTATAAATAAAATTGATTTGCCAGCCGCCGATATCCCAAAAACTAAAAGAGAAATTATCGATCTTTTAGGTTGTCGTGAGGAAGAAATAATTTCTGCTTCTGGAAAAACTGGAGCTGGTGTTCAGGAAATTTTAGAGGCTGTTATAAAAAACGGCAACCCACCTCATGAACCGGAGAATAAAGATGTAAATGGTGATGACTCTGATTCGCCAAGAGCTTTAATTTTTGACTCTAAGTATGATACTTATCGCGGCGTGGTGGCTTATATTCGAGTTTTTAATGGCACTATAAAAAAAGGCGATAAAATAAAATTACTTTTTACCGGGGCTGAAAGTGAGGTTTTAGAATGTGGTATTTTTAAGCCAGATTATTTTCCTAAAGAATTTTTAGGGCCAGGCTCTATTGGTTATATAATTACTGGTTTTAAGCAGGTTGGTGATTGTCGTGTTGGCGATACTATGACTGCTGGTCCTAATGCTTTTAATTTAAAAAAAATTCAAGCTCTGCCAGGTTATAAAGAAGTAAAACCCATGGTTTATGCGGGTATTTTTCCTAAAGAAGGGAATGATTTTAAAGATTTGCGAGATGCCATGGAAAAATTAAAATTAAACGACGCTTCTTTATCCTATGAACCAGAAAGGTCAGATGCTTTAGGTTTTGGTTTTCGTTGTGGTTTTTTAGGACTTCTTCATTTAGAGGTTTTTCAAGAAAGATTGCGCCGCGAATATGATTTAGATTTAATTGTTACCGTGCCTAGTGTGGCTTATAAAATTATTCGCACCAATGGAGTCGAAGAAATAATTAGAACTCCACAAAGAATGCCTGAGCCGCACCACTTATCTTTAATTTCCGAGCCTTGGGTAAGATTGGATATCATTTCTCCTAAAAGTTTTATGGGAAATATTATTAAATTAGCTCAAGATAAAAGAGGGGTTTATAAAAACACAGAATATTTATCTTCGGAGGGTGAAAATAGCCGAGTTCTTTTGCATTATGAAATGCCTCTATCATCTATTTTAACTGACTTCTATGATAAGATAAAAAGTGTCTCTTCTGGCTATGCTTCAATAAATTATGATTATCTCGATTATCGTGAGGCTGATGTTGTTAAAATGGATATTTTAGTAGCCGAGGAGGGCGTTGAAGCTTTATCTACTATAGTTTATCGTGATGAAGCTCATCGCGAGGGACGAGCAGTGGTTGATATTTTAAAAGATAGTTTGCCACGACAGATGTTTGCTGTTAAGATTCAAGCAGCTTTAAATGGAAAAGTTATTGCGGCTGAAAAATTACCAGCTATGAGAAAAGATGTTACGGCTAAATTATACGGCGGCGATGTTAGTCGTAAAAGAAAGTTATTAGAGAAACAGAAAAAAGGAAAAAAGAAGATGATGGCCGTTGGCAAGGGAAGTGTTGATATTCCCTCTGATACTTTTGTTAAAATTTTAAAAAGATAATTTATATGAAAAGAAGAAAAAGAATTAAAAGAGTTCTCTGGGGCATTGTTTCAACGGTGGTTATTTTTTCAATGGTGGCCTGGACTATAATGATTGGTTTTTAAAAAATGAAAATTTGGCAAGTAAATACAAAAGCACCAGCTGAAATTTTTTCATCTGTCCCTGACGTTGATTCGTTATTAGTTCAGTTGCTTTTTAATCGAGGCTTTAAAAGTGCTTTAGAAATAAAAACTTTCTTAAGTGGTCTTTTGCCTTTAGAAAATACTTTATCTTTTGGCATTAAGGATGAAGTTCTTTTTTACAATCCGTTTTTATTTAGAGACATGGAAAAAGCTGTTGATTTAATAATTTCTTGCATTAAAAATGGTGAAAAGATTGTTGTTTACGGAGACTATGATGCTGACGGAGTAACATCTTCCGTTATTTTACTGGAAACATTACAAACTCTACAAGCTAAAGTAGAAATTTATTTACCTGACCGAGTTTCCGAAGGTTATGGTTTAAATAAAATGGCTGTTAAGCAAATCGCTGAACAAGGATTTAAATTAATTATTACCGTTGATAATGGCATTAGAAATAAAGCAGAAGTAGATTACGCTAAAAGCTTAGGGCTTGAAGTTATTATAACCGATCACCATATTTTACCAGAGAAAAAAGAAGATTTACCGGCTTGTTCAGTTATCGATCCGGCTGATGAAAGTGATAATTATCCTTTTAAACTTTTAGCTGGCGTTGGGGTTTCTTTTAAATTAGTTTGTGCTTTGCTGTCAAAGTCTAAACTCGAGCCCCAGCAAAAAAATATTATTAGCAATCGTTGTTTGGATTTAGTAGCGGTTGGAACTGTGGCTGATATGGTTAGTTTGCTGGGAGAAAATAGATTGCTGGTTAAAGAAGGTTTAAAAGTTTTAAACAAGAAAAAAAGATTAGGCTTAAATGAACTTATTAGTTTGTCTAAAATAAAAGAAGATAAAAAAATAGAAGCTTGGAATATTGGTTGGCAAATAGGTCCGCGTTTAAATGCTGCTAGTCGCCTAGCTCATGCCAATAGTGCCTTTGCTCTTTTAACAACTAAGGACGAAGACGAGGCTAAAGAGTTAGCCGAAGAATTAAATCAGCGAAATTTAAGTCGCCAAAAAATAACCGAAGAAATAAGCGCTCAAGTTGAAGAACAAATTGATAAAGATAATTTACCCTTGCTTATTATTGGTTTAGCTAAACCAGATCAAGTTTGGAATGAGGGAGTAATTGGTTTAGTAGCGGGCAGAATAGCGGAGAAGTATTATCGCCCAACTCTTATTATTACTCGCTTAATAGAAGAGTTAGAATTTAATGCTGAGCAGAAAAAATTAATTCCTAAAAAAATATCTTTTAAAGGTTCTGGTCGTTCTATAGAAGGATTTAATTTAATAGAAGCAATAGAAGAATGTTCTGATACTCTTGATAAATACGGTGGACATCCCATGGCTTGCGGATTTTCTGTTAAAGGCGAAGAAAATTTAAATAGGTTTATGGAAAAGTTATCAGCTGTCGCTTTAAGTCGAATTGATACTTCAGTTTTAACTCCGAAATTAAAAATTGAAGCAGAATTATCAGCTGAGAAAATAAGTATTGAGTTGGCTGAAAAAATTTCCGAACTTGAACCTTTCGGACAACACAACCCTCAACCGCGCTTTGTTTCTTATGATTTAAGAATTGATGATATTATTAAAATGGGTCTTTTAAATCAACATGTTAAGTTTCGCCTATCATCATCTGGCGGCGATAACTTTAGACCATTGTCAGTTTGGGCATTATCTTTTGGCGGGGCAGAGGATTATAGAGATTTCACTATTGGCGACCGAGTAGACATAGTTTATTACTTAGAAATCAATGAATTTAACGGTCGAAAAGAAGCTCAGCTTAAAATAGTTGATATGAGAAAAAATGAGAAATTTTCTTAAATACTTATATGAAAAAAATTATTATTTATAGCGATGGTGGGGCACGTGGCAATCCTGGGCCAGCTGGCATAGGAGCTGTTTTATATGATGAGAAAAAAAATAAGATTGCTGAAGTGTCTGAATTTTTAGGAAACACAACTAACAATCAAGCCGAATACAGAGCTTTACTAGCCGCACTTAAAAAAGCTAAAGAATTAAAAGGGGAAGATATTCAATGCTTTTTAGATAGTGAATTAGTTGTTAAACAACTAAAAAGAGAATATAAAGTTAAAAATGCCGATCTAGCGCCTTTGTTTTTAGAAATTCATAATTTATCACTAGGTTTTAAGAATATAAATTATACTCACATTCGACGTGAACTCAATAAAGAAGCTGATCAGTTGGCCAATGAGGCTATGGATAGAGGGAGGTAATTGTATAATGAATTATTTTGTCGTGCTTTTGATATTTTTTGTGGTTAATTAAGTGGCGCTTATAAAGACTCGTAGCTCGCTAAAAAATATTCGCACATCATTTTCTGCTTATTTAAAAAAACCTTTCCAATGTATAATGGAAAGGTTTTTTTATATTTTTAAGGCTCAGTTTTTAAAAATATTTTTATGAGCAAGGAGTGGCTGTTAGATTTGTTTGAAAATGCCACCATTCTCCACAGTATCTTCCCCAACCAGCCTTATTCATTATTTCTTCTAATTTTTTAGTATGAGCATCTTTGTAAACAGCATTTGTGCGGCCGCCTATTTTATTGCAGGACGAGGTTCCGAATAAACAAATATCAACAGCTACTCCTCCACAATGACCACTACAATTTGGAGCTTTGCATTTATCCGGATGAGCTACAATGCCGCCGGTTATTTTAATTATTTCAGCTTCTGTTTTGGTTGGATTTTTTGCTTTTTGTTCTTTATATTCCTTATCCCAAAGTTCAACCTGTTTTTCGTAAGTCCTGTTAGCACTGTTTAATTGAATTTTAAAACCTTCAGCCTTAGCAAGCTCTGCTGCCTTTTTCAAAGCATCATAAGAAGTTTTTGATAGTCTCGGGTCAGAACAAGTTGGTTTGATATAAATATTATCAATATCTCCAACGTGAAATAATTCTGTATCGTTTAAACACGATTGGGTTGTTGCATTAAAAACACTATCACTTCCACCAGGAACAGGTCTGTCTGTTGATTTATATCCAATTGTTATAGGATTTAATTCTGTTAATCCAGGATTAATTTGATAAAGAATCATGTAAGTAGAAAAAAGTATTAACAAACCAATAACGCTACCGCTAATAAAACTTTTTGCCTTAGAAACTTGTCCCGAATCCCCGCCCGAGGTAAGCCACATAACACCACCGGCCATCATCACTATAGCCGCTAATATTCCCGCTACACTTAAGCCGTAACGGTAAACATAAGCAACATAATCTCCGATCCAGGAGATTGAACAAGCAAAGCCACCATCATCATTATTTTCACAATTTACCTTTCCAAAGTTAATTGGTAATTTTATTTGTAACTCTGGAGTATTATTGTATTTAGGGAGTATAGAAATTGTTTGAGTTTGTGCCCAATTGTTAACTTGTTGTTGTGCGTATTGTTGGGCTGTGTTCGGAGTTGGTGGCGCTGGAGCTGTGTATGCGCAGGTGCTACAACAACAACAAGCAGCAATGCTACCAGCCGGACAAGTCATGCTTGGCTGACCAGTGCAGACCCCATCAGTTAAAAGCTCTGGTGTGGCTAAGCCAAGAAGCGCATATGCTGCGGACGTTTCATTGCTCGTAGTTGCACATAAAGTTGTAATATCCATTCCTGTTGCATAAGGTAAACATCTCCTAGAACAACCATCGGCCGCATTTATTTCTTGAGGAAAAAATATAGCAAAGACAGAAAAAAACATTATTCCCAGTAAGCTTAGAGAAAATATTTTATTTATTTTTTTCATAATTTTAAATCAATCTATATTTTTCAATATTTAAATTAGCCATTTTTTGGATTTCCTCGATATCTCTTGGCTTTAAATGTTTAAAGCGACCTTGTTTTAAAAGATAATCTTCTACGGGCTTAGCTTGAAAGTTTTCTCTAATACTTGAAGAGCTTAATTTTCCATCAACATATTCAAGTAAAGGGTAAAGACCTGTTTGGGCTGATAATTTTCCAAACATAACCGCCTCATCATAATTTACATTCCAACCAGGAATACAAGGAGAAAGAATTTGAATGTAGCTTGGGCCATTTGTCGCTAAAGCTTTTTTTACCTTATTAGTTATATCATCAGGAAAGCCAGCTGAACTTTGAGCAACATATTTTAGTCCGTGAGCTAAAGCAACAGCTATCATGTCTTTTTTTCTTTGAGTTGAACCGATGGAATCTTTGCCGCTTGGACTAGTTGTTGTGCTTGCTCCGTAAGGGGTTGCGCCTGATGCTTGAATGCCGGTATTTGAATAAGCTTCTGTGTCATAACAAATATATAAAATATTTTCACCTCTTTCCCACATGCCACTTATCTGACCAAAGCCAATATCATAAGTTCCGCCGTCACCAGCCTGAACTATTACTTTTGTTTTTTTATCCCCCTTTTTATTTAAAGCTGCTTGTATTCCACTGGCAACACTAGAAGCATTTTCAAATAATGAATGTATCCAAGGTAAACCCCAAGCACTCTGAGGATAGGCAGTCGTAGTTACTTCTAAACAACCAGTCGCATTAGCAATTATCGTGTCTGGACTAAGAGCTCGCATAACCGCTTGAGCGGCTGACAACTGTCCACAGCCAGCACAAGCATTATGACCGGGTGACAGGAATTTTTTTGATTTTATATTTTTCATATTCTTTAATAAATTTTTTGTGTGATTATAAGGTAATTAAATTTATTACCAAGAACCACCAGACCCACCTTGACTAGTATAATCACACACTTGACCTTTTGTAGCATCGGTGCATTTATATAAACCATGTTTAATGGGGTAAAGGTTGTTAAAAAGCTTATAAGTTTTATTATCCTTTGTTTCGTATTTCTTTAATTCTCCATTACAGAATTTATCACACTCATCCTGAGTAACATTTTCTCGACAGGATGTGTATCTGTTCATGATCCAATTATCACCCACTGTGCAAGTACAGCAGATTTTATTTTTTGGATTTATACAAACATAACTTTTTAGTTTATCATCTTTAATACACTGAGCACTGTCTTCAGGTTTACAATCCTCTGAAGCAAGTTCGTTCCAGCAACCAGAAAAACTTGTTCCTTCTTCTTTAATTTTTCCACCAACCTCGTTTCTACTGTCAGCATAAAATAAATCATCACCAATTTTTTTTACACTTATATTTACAAGACCTTTTTGCGGGTGACAACAATAAACATTTTCTGTTACCACGCTTTTTATAGTCATAGTAGGCAATTCCTTTAACTCAACCAATAGTGGGTTAACAGTATTTAAAATTATATAGACACCAAAAAGTAAAAATAAACCCACTAAACTACCGCCAATAAAACTTTTTGCCTTAGAAACTTGCCCAGAATCTCCTCCCGAGGTAAGCCACATAATACCACCAGCCATCATAACTATAGCTGCTAATATACCTGCTACACTTAAGCCATAATTATAAATTGCTTTAATGTAGACTCCCAGTAAATTGCTAGTTACAACTCCGTCCGCATTTGGTGCACCAGACAGGGAGGTTTTTCCTGAAATGCCCGAATTAGGAATTTCAATTTGTGGAGTAAAATAAAGCGTTTCAAATTTACTTGTTGAGGTAGTGGCAAAAACAAAATATGGTAAGCCAAGAAAACAAATTGCTAAAACAATTAATATGGTCAGTGATTTTATCTTTTTGTTTTGGTTTTTAAACATATTTTTAATAGAAAAATTTAGCCACTTCTTCTATGGACTGATGTTTTTTTTGAACATCTGTTATTATTTTTTTAATCATTTCCTGACTAACATCTTTACCGCCCAGACCGACAATATAATTTTTAATATTTTTTTGTTTTTTTTCTTGACTAAAAGTTTCTACTAAATCGAGGTAAAGAGGTCCAGCTTGACCAAGTCCAATAAACTTTTCAATCGCGGCAATATTTTCACATTTTTCTAAAGACTTTTTTATTTCTTCTCTTGGCCAAGGACGATAGGTTTTTATTTTTAACAAAGAAACATTTTTAATCTTTTTTATAACTTCTTCAATCGTGCCATTAACCGAGCCAAGAGCTACTAAAACTGTTTTTGCTTTTTTATCACCAATATATTCAACTAGTCCATTATCAACATTTTTAAAGCCAATTATTTTATTTAGATTTTTTGTTTCTTTTTTAATTAATTCAAGGGAAATTAAAAGATCGTCATGTAAGTCCTGGCGAGTCTTCATATAATATTCGGGAGGGAAGAAAGCTCCTAAAGTTAGAGGATTTTTTGGATCAAGATAAGTGCCTTTTTCTGGTTTATAATCAGGTAGAAATTTTTTAATTAAAGAACGTGATGGAATAAAAACCGGTTCATAAGAATGAGTTAAAATAAAGCCATCCATATTTATCATAACTGGTAAATTCATTTTCTCGGCAATTTTATAAGCTAAAATATGTTGATTAACTGCCTCTTGAAGATCTGAGGCAAAAAACTGAATAAAACCTGCATCACGTAGGTTCATAATATCACTATGATCGTTCCAGATATTAATTGGTGAAGAAATTGCCCGATTAGCACAAGTCATAACAACTGGTAAGCGTAGACCAGAAATATTATGAACAACCTCAGACATTAGCAATAAGCCCTGAGAGCTGGTAGCGCTGTAAGTTCTTACTCCAGCCGCGCTAGCTCCTAAAACTATAGAGGCAGCTGCAAATTCACTTTCCGCTCTTAAGTATTCGAAATCAGCTGTGCCATCAGCTTTCATTTTTGCTAAGTCTTCAACTATATGAGTTTGGGGGGTTATGGGGTAAGCAGAAACAACAGCCGGATTAATATTTAAAATAGTTAAAGCCACCGCTCTTGACCCTTCTAAAAACTCTTTTTTTATTTTATTTTTCATATTTTTAAAAATCTTCTTCCATTCGAATTGCTTTTACCGGGCACTCTTTAACACAAAGACCGCAGCCTTTACAATAATCATAATCAGTTACCGGTTTTAGCTTCTCATAATTCTTTAGTTTTTCCATTTCAATACAAGCCTCCGGGCAAATTTTTGCACATAAGCCACAGCTAATACAAATATCTCTATCGCTGATTGGTTTATGTGTTCGCCAAGGACCAGTTTTATTGCCTAAAGAACTGTTTGGTTTTGTTATAAGTCTTTTCATAAATTAATTTTTATAAGCACGGCGTAAAGCTTCAATATTTTTATTTATTATTGCCTCACTTTTTTCTTTAAATTTTTCTTTAATCGCTTTCTCAAGAGATTTTAAAGAAACTAAATTCGTGTGTTTTGCGAAAGCTCCAAGAATAACTGTGTTTACAATGTTTTTCCCAATTATTTCTAAAGCTATTTTTGTAGCCGGAGAGAAAAAAATCTTTTTACTAGGAAATATTTTTACATCTGGCCAATTTGATTTTTCGTCATTTATAATAACAACAGTTTTATTATCACAACCTTTAAATATTGGCGTGGTGGTTATTAAACTTGAATCTTGAATTATTAAAACACTTGGTTTATAAATATGTTCTCTGGTAATTATTTTTTTATCACTAATTCTGGCGTAAGACTGAATTGGAGCACCACTTCTTTCAACTCCGAAATTAGGAAAAGCTTGAGCCTCTTTTCCGTCATAAAAAGCAGCCATAGCTAACAATTCGGCGGCTGTAACAACCCCCTGACCGCCACGTCCATGAACTCTTATTTCTTGCATACTTTTAATAGCTTATTTAATTAATCCAGATAGAAGATTGCGAAATAAATCTTCACTTAAAGAACCAATAATTTCTTGCCCATTAACGAACCAGGTTGGAGTTCCAGAAATATTTAGTTTTTCTCCGTCTTCGTAATCTTTTTTTATTTTTT
The DNA here is from genome assembly GCA_964509735.1 of uncultured Gammaproteobacteria bacterium. GTDB lineage: Bacteria > Patescibacteriota > Patescibacteriia > Patescibacteriales > UBA12465 > UBA12465. Next base: position 11,438 of record CAZDYJ010000003.1, on the reverse strand, counting down.
CTAAATACTTTCTTTCTTCTAAGCAGGTGTTAAATTTTTCTGTATCTAATTCTAGTATTTCAGCCATTTGTTTTAAAAATAATTTTTTTTCATCTTCTTCAATTAAGCTGGAAAAATCATCTTGTAATTCAAATAAAAAATCATGCATTTCCCAAAACTTTCCTTGCTCTCCGGCACAGCGAGCACCAACTGCTAAAACTATCGAATCCTGGGTTGGGCTGTCACGAAAGACAAAGCGAACCTTTTCGCCAAATTCAGTAGCCATAGATCTCATTATCCTTGATGATTGAGCACTAAACGCACAAGAAAAATTACTAAAGACAACGACATCAACTACCGGTTCTTGGTTTATATTATTTTGAGCGTTTAGAAAATAATTATAAAAAGATTGATTTTTTCCTAAATAATAATTACTACCATCGCCTTCAATAGATCTTAAATAAACCAGCGTATTAGTAGTGAGTCCAACAGCCTCTCTTTCTTTAATTATTTCTTTTGTTCTGTTTATTACGTAGAAAGTGGAAAAAATAACAATTATAACCAGAATAATAAGAAAAATTATTAATAAAACTCCCCACCATTTTTTATGCCAAGGTAAAAGCATTTTTTGATGCTTAGATTTCATCCGGGCATAATTTAATCGATCAGAAATACTCATAAAACTTGGAAGCTAATTTGAATTGACGCTTCTTTTAAAGTATAATTATTTTGTGTTTTTATTATACCATAATAAATGTTTTATATGAAAATAATTTCTTGGAATGTAAATGGAATAAGGGCAGTTTTAAAAAAAGGATTCCTGGATTTTTTAAAAAAAGAAAACCCAGACATATTATGTCTTCAAGAAATAAAGATTTCTGAAAAAGATATATCCTTAGCTCAATTCGATTTTCCAGGTTATAAAGAATTTTGGTGTCCCGCTAAAAGACCTGGTTATAGCGGAACGGCTATTTTAGTCAAAGAAAGCATTCTTAGTAAAATAAATGATAATTTTTCTGTTTTAGGCTTGGATAAGTTTGATGATGAGGGTCGAGTGCAAATTTTAGAAACTAAAAATTTTTATTTAATAAATGCTTATTTTCCTAACTCTCAGGCTGATTTAGCTCGTTTAGATTTTAAAATTGAGTTTAATGAAGAAATGTTAAAAAAAGCTAAAATTTTAGAAAAGAAAAAACCGGTTATAATTACTGGCGATTTTAACGTCGCTCATGAATCAATTGATTTAGCAAGGCCAAAACAAAACGAGGGAGAGTCTGGTTACACAAAAGAAGAGAGAGAATCTTTTTCAAAATTTATAAAAGAAGGCTTTATTGATTCTTATAGGTATTTAAATGGTGATAAAATTCAATATTCGTGGTGGAGTTTCCGAGCTATGGCTCGTCTGCGTAATGTTGGTTGGCGGATTGACTATTTCTGTGTATCGGCTAAACTTAAAAAATCACTGAAAAATTCTTTTATTTTAGATAAAATAGAGGGTTCTGATCATGCGCCAGTTGGCCTTGAAATATAATAGATTTTATTAGAAATATATGTACGATCATAAGAATTTAGAGAAAAAATGGCAGAAAAAATGGCAGGAAAATGGCTTATATCGGACTCAAGAAGACAGAAATAAGCCAAAATACTATATTTTAGACATGTTTCCTTATCCTTCTGGAGCAGGTCTTCATGTCGGACATCCAAAAGGCTATATCGCTACTGACATTTTTGCTCGTTATAAAAGACTTAAAGGATTTAATGTTCTACATCCCATGGGCTGGGATGCTTTTGGCTTGCCAGCAGAAAATTACGCTATAAAAAATAAAATTCATCCCAAAAAAGCAACAGACGATAATATTGCTTATTTTAAAAAACAATTAGAAAGATTGGGCTTTTCTTATGACTGGGAAAGAGAAGTAAATACTACAGATCCAGAATATTATAAATGGACACAGTGGATATTTTTGCAAATGTTTAAAAAAGGTTTAGCTTATGAATCTCATGAACCTATAAATTGGTGTCCGTCTTGTCAGACAGGACTCGCTAACGAAGATTTAGAAAATGGTTTATGTGAAAGATGTGGCAGCGAAGTAGAACAGAAGCCTATGCGCCAATGGGTTCTAAAAATAACTGACTATGCCGATAGATTGCTTTATGATTTAGATAAATTACCAGGCTGGGAGGATTCAATAAAAGAAATGCAGAGAAACTGGATTGGTCGTAGCGAAGGAGCAGAAATTGATTTTAAAATTGAAAATAGAGAGGAAATAATTAAAGTTTTTACAACCAGAGTTGATACAATTTTTGGTTGTACTTATGTGGTTATAGCTCCAGAAAATAAATTAGTTGAAAAATTAAAAGATTCGATTGTAAATTATAAAGATGTTTTAGCTTATGTCGAAACAGTAAAAAATAAAAGTGATTTACAGAGAACCGATTTAAATAAAGATAAAAGTGGCGTTATTTTAGAAGGACTAAAAGCTGTAAATCCTTTTAACGGCGAACTTATTCCTATTTTTATTGCTGACTATGTTTTAAATTCTTATGGAACTGGGGCAGTTATGGCCGTTCCAGCTCACGATGAAAGAGATTTTGAATTTGCCAAGAAATATGATTTACCTATAAAAACAGTTATCTTGTCAGAAAATAAAGAATTAGATATAAATTTACAGGCTTTTACTGAAGACGGAATTCTGATTAATTCTAATGATTTTACTAAGCTTAAATCTTCCGAAGCTCGTTCTAAAATGATTGATTTCTTAGAGGAAACAAAAAATGGGACAAGAAAAATAAACTATAAAATTAAGGACTGGGTTTTTTCCAGACAAAGATATTGGGGTGAGCCTATTCCGCTTGTTCATTGTGAGAAATGTGGTGTAGTGGCTTTACCTGAAAGCGAACTACCTTTAAAACTTCCAGAAGTAGAAAATTACGAACCGAGTGGGACTGGCGAATCTCCTTTAGCAACAATTACCAATTGGCTTAATACAGATTGTCCAAAATGCGGTGGCCCGGCTCAACGAGAAACTAATACCATGCCACAATGGGGTGGCTCTTGTTGGTATTATTTGCGTTACATAGATCCAAAAAATAGCGAAGCTTTGGTTGATAAAGATAAGGAAAAATATTGGTCGCCAGTTGATTTCTATGTTGGCGGAGCAGAGCATGCTACTAGACATTTAATTTATGCTCGTTTTTGGCATAAGTTTTTATTTGATATTGGCGCAGTATCCTATGAAGAACCGTTTACAAAATTACAACATGTCGGTTTAATCATGGGAGAAGATGGTCGAAAAATGTCTAAACGTTGGGGTAATGTTATTAATCCGAGTGATATTGCTGACAGCCATGGAGCAGATTCTTTGCGTGTTTACGAGATGTTTATGGGTCCTTTTGCTCAAGCAGTTGATTGGAATTCAAATGGTTTAGTAGGCACAAGAAAGTTTTTAGAGAAAATTGAAAATTTTTCTCTTGATTTTATTGAGCCGGAAAAAGATGATGAAAAAGTTTTATCACTTCTTCATAAAACTATTAAAAAAGTGGGAGAAGATATTGAAAATTTTGCTTTTAATACCGCTGTTTCGGCAATGATGATTTTAGTAAATGAAATTACTTACTATAAAAATAAAAACTTAAAAGCACCTCTTAGTTTGGAAAACTGGCTTATGTTTATTAAAATACTGTCTCCTTTTGTGCCTCATTTATCTGAGGAATTATGGGAAAGAGCTGGTGGCAAGGGAAGTGTTTTTGAAAATACTTGGCCGAATTTTTCTGAAGATTTAATTAAAGATAAAAATGTTAATTTAGCTATTCAGATTAACGGAAAATTAAGAGGAACCTTACTTGTTCCTGTTGATATATTAGAGTCTGAAGTTTTTTCTTTAGCCATGGCTGATGAAAAAATATCGACATACTTAAAAAACGTAGAAGTTGTTAAGAAAATTTTTGTTCCTTCTAAAATATTAAACATAGTTATTAAATAAATGTCAGAAATATTAAAAAAAACCAGAGAAATTTGTCGTTTAATGGAGATAAAACCTAGCCGCTCAAAGGGTCAGAATTTTTTAATTAATGAAAAAATTTATGACGATATTGTTAAGGCCGCAGAAATAAATAATGACGATATAGTTTTAGAGATTGGTCCTGGTTTAGGATTTTTAACCGCTAAATTGTCAAAAGTGGCTAAAAAAGTTATTGCTGTTGAGCTTGATGATAAATTAGCTAATTACCTTCGCATGGCTGTTGATTCTCAAGGAGCTTCTAATATTGAGATTATAAATGAAGATATACTTAAATTTGATTTAGAAAAATATTTTACAGAAACGGGTTATAAAGAAGTGCCTAAATTTAAAATAGTCGCTAATTTGCCTTATAATATAAGCTCAATTTTTTTAAGAACAGTTTTATCTTCTAAAATAAAACCAGAGTCTTTAACTTTAATGCTTCAAAAAGAAGTGGCCGCGAGAATTATTTCTGATGTACCGGATAATAATTTATTAGCTTTATCCATTGCTTATTACGGTCAAGCAAAAATTATCAGAGAGGTAAAAGCAGGTAACTTTTGGCCCGAGCCAGAAGTAGATAGTTCGGTTATAAAAATAGTTTTAAAACCAGAGAATTTTAATATTAACGAGGATAAAATTTTTTTTCGCTTAGCTCGAATTGTTTTTAGCGCCAAGAGAAAAATGATAAAAAATAATTTAGCGGCTGGGTTAAAAATAGAGATGTCTTTAGTGGAAGAATTATTAAAAAAATCTAATATTGAAGCATCTCTTCGAGCGGAACGTTTAAGTTTAGAAGATTTTAAAAAAATGTTTGCGACCTTCCGCGGTTTTATGGTATAATTTAATTGAAATTTTATTTTAATTGATTATGCTGGAAAATAATTATCAGCCCGATTTTTCGTTAAAAGAAGGCCGAGATCCAAATCAGGAAAAAAAAGAAAAAACGCAAAAAATAGCAGTAATTTTTCTGGCTATCTTTGGCGTTTTTTTTATAACTTTAGGAGTTTTACAATTCATTAATCGAATTAGATCTCCTTTTCGTTATGGCGGAGAAGCTGCTATTCCAGCCAGTCAACAAGAAGCTGTAGAATTTCATACGGCCGTTTTAATGAGCATGGATACAGACGGAGATGGGCTATCTGATTATGATGAAATATACATTCATAAAACCTCCCCATACTTAGAAGATACCGATAGTGATGGTCGAAGTGATTATGATGAAATATTTGTTTACGGAAGCGATCCCAAGTGTGCTGAAGGAGAAAATTGTTCCGGAAATGATAATTTTTCCGAAACTGCTTCTACTAGCAATACTCAGTTAAATTTACCCTCAGAAAATGAGAATATTTTATCAGTTAATAATGAAGATGAGGAGTTTTTAAATTCAGTTGTCAGTGGAGAAATTAATATTTCTGTTTTAAGAGAGTTAATGTTGGTAAACGGTTTTAGCCAAGAACAACTTGATTTAATAAGTGACGAAGATTTACAAGCTATTTATTTAGAAGCTATGGTTTCTAAAATGGAAGAATAGCCTTAAATATTTTATAATAAAAATTTCATAATATTTAAAAAAATGAAAGTCAGATTTTTTAATAAAAAAGATGAAAAAGGACTTTTAAAGAAAACAATTTTTTCTTTTATTGCTTTAGCAATTGTTTTTTCTTTTTCGATTGCTCCAAGACAAGTATCTGCTCAAGCAGTTGTTTCTGATCCTGGTGCTTTAGCTCAGGCAATAAAAAGTTTTTTTGAAACAAAAATAGGTAAAGCTATTCAAAAGGCTGGCTCTTTAGCATTTCAAAGAACTTTAAGTGCTTCTTTAAATAAAATAGCTTATGACGCCGCTAGTTATATCGGTTCAGGAGGGAGAGGGCAGGACTCGCTTTATATAAAAGAAGACTGGGGAACTTATTTGAAAAATGTCGGAGATGCAGCGGCTGGACAATTTTTAGAAAACTTTGTTCAGAATTTGGATTTTTCTGGAAAAGATGGTGAACAAGGAAGCTGTGAGGCTATGACAAAAGCTTGTTATGAAGACTGCTATAAGAAAGATAATAACGGTAGTTTAACGGGGTTTAGTGTTAAAAAGGTGGAGGATAAGACTAATAAGACAACATCTTTATACCCAGAACAGACTTTTACTTCTGGTCTTGCTTCTATGCAGCTAAGAGGAACTTGTTACGATGAATGCGGTAAAGCAGCTACAAATTGCTCTAGTCAACAAGCCTTTGGTGCCACCAGAGTTGTAGATAAAGGCCAAGATGCTAATTCTTTTAATGTTTGTCAGCCGTCTTCCATGGAGGCTAAGCTAAAAATTTCTTTAGGCTTGGTTGACTACACTCGTCCGGCTGATCCAAATTGTACTGCAACAGATATAATTAGTAATTGGGGAGATGGGGTTGCGGGTTATTATAATAAATTAAAATCTATTCAGGATGGAACATTCTTTAATAATTTTGGTAGTTATTTTGATCCTCGAGGTAATGATTTAAGTATTTACATGATGGCTCAAGTTGACCTTGAGGAAACAAAAACCAAAGAAGCCTCAGTAGCTCATAGCGGATTACAAGCAAATCAAGGTTGGTTAGAAGTTAGAGATATTGCTGGCATTATTCAAGGAACACCTCAAGCAGCCAGAGAAGCTGAGGCTGAAGCCAGGGCAATTAGAGTAGAGAATTTTGGCAAAACCACAGGCGATGTTTTAGTTGATGCGGCTAATATATTTTTAAATCAATTAGCAATTACTGCTTATAATAATTTAATGCGCAGTTTAACCGATAAAAAGGACTCTGCTTCATTAACTGATTATGCTGCTGACCCAAATCTTGCTTTTGGCGAATCTTTAATGCGTGAAAAAACCAGGATTCTCCTTGAGCCACAATTTGACACCAAAAGCGATTATAGTATTTTAAGCGATTTATCTGCCTGTATCGACCCAAACAACCCTGGTCCAAATAATTGCGTTATAAATGATAGGTTCATGCAAGCAATTATTGAACAAAAAACAGTTGGCGATGCCATAAAAGACGGTTATTTAAATGCTGACTGGAAAATAGAATATGATTATTCTCCGGGTGCACAAAATAATCATTTTTCTTTAAGAAATGTAAAAATTTTAAGAAAATATCGTATTTTACCTCTTGGCTTCGAGGTGGCAATTGAAAGAGCTTTTAAAGATGGCGAAGAGCCGAAAAATGCTACCCTGGGTGATCTTATTGCTTGCTTTGATCAAAACGATGAGTACGATAAATTCAGTTCAAACTTTGAGCAAAGAGACCTTGCCTGGTGTCATGGTTTAGTAGATCCGAAGTGGGTCCTAAAAGCCCCTCTTAATTATTGCAAAAGGGAAGGAGCAGGTTCTCAGATTTTAAATTCATTTGTTGTTCCAGGAATAAAAGATATTCCAAATACAGCTGATATTTTAAGTGAATTAATGATTTTAAGAGATGATAATTATTGCGCCGATAATCAAAGTTGTATTAAAGAAGGTGTAAACGGCGGTTGTGATCTTTACGGGTATTGTACTGAGGAAAAGAGAACTTGGGAATTTAATAATAAAACTTGTTCTCCGATTGCCAACACTTGTCAGTCATTTACCAATATCTCTAATAATCAGACAGTTTCCTATTTAGAAAACACAATTGATTACGGAAATTGTAACGCCGACAACTCTGGTTGTAAAAGATATTCAACTTTCGGTGCTTATAATGCTAATGGTACAGTTACTTGGGATACTAATTATAGCTTGTTTTTAAATAAGAATTTACAATCTTGTAATTCTTCGGCTGAGGGATGCACAGAATTAATGCGCGTTAAGCCAACATGGGGAAGTAATTTGATTATTGATTCTGAATTTTTATTTCCGCCAAGTTCCCCGGAAGGGCTTTTGTCCAGCTGGTTAATAACTGGAAGTGCTAGTATTGTTGATATTTCCGATGAAATTTACGAACAGGTAAGTGCAAAGGTTTTAAAAATAAGTGGTGCCGGCTTAGGCTCTGTTCGTTCAACCGCTAATATTTTCCCTGATAATTTACAAATTTTAGCCAATCAAAACTATACATTAAGTGCTGATGTTTATTTGGCCGAAGGTAATAATGTCCGATTAATTATTAACCCAGGTGATAGACAAGTAACTAGCTCTATCTCTACTCGTGGTCAGTGGTATAGCATTTCAGTTACAGCCTCTTCTCCTTTAGGTTTTTCAAATCCTGACTTCTTAATTACTGCTGATAATTTGTCTGGCGGAAACGCTGTAGCTTATGTTAAAAATATAAAATTTGAATTAGGTGATTGGTCAACAGCTTATAGTACTTATGGTGCTTATAAGGTTAATCAAAAACTTTTACCAAGATATTTAGAAGAAGCTTGTTATGTTGATACAATTTCTGCAAGTAAAAATTATTCTTTAAAAGATAATGCTCCAAGTGTTTGTTTAAATTATGCTAGAAAATGTAATGCTAGCGAGGTTGGTTGTGAACTATATACTGGAGTTTATAGTAATTTAAAGGTTCCAGCTCAAGTTGCCAGTTCCGATTATTGCCCTAAAGAATGTTCTGGTTATGATTTATATATCGCCAGAGAAACATACTTTAATCCAGCGGAATCAGAAAATATTATTCCTAGTGCAACTGAAAAGTGTTCTCAACAGGCCGTTGGTTGTAATGAATTTACTAATTTAGACGAAGTAGCAAAGGGCGGTGAAGGTAGAGAATATTATGTCTTCTTAAAACAATGTATTAAGCCAGATGAATCAAAATGTAGTGATTACTATGCCTGGGAAAACGGTGGCTTAGGTGATTTAACTCGCTATACCTTGCAAAAAGGAGTAGACGGAAATCCTTTAAGTATTGGCGATGAGGAGACTGCCGACTGTTCTGACGTTTATAATTTGCCACTTAGCGATCCTAATTATAATCCTGATTGTAAGCAGTTTTTAACAGCCAGCGGAGCTAGTTCTTATCGTTTATTATCTAAAGTTGTTACTTGTTCAGAAAATTGTAATTCTTATCGTTTAAGCAATAATAATATCGATAAAAACATTAGAAGTGCTACTTCTTGTGTCGGAAATGATAAACATTGGAATTCTTCGGCTGCTGTTTGTTATGTTTGTAAAAACGGCGGAATTTGGGATAATAGTCAAAATTCTTGTGTCTATCAGGCTATTCCAAGCGAAGGATTGGTTTGCGGGGAGAAAGATAATGGTTGTCGTGAATATAATGGAAGTAATGGTAATAGCACAAGAATAGTTAGCTCTTTTGACTTTAATCAAGGAATTAACCCTTGGTACAGCAATTGTTCTGGCGGTGTTTCTGATAGTCAAATTTCTAACGAGCAAAATGGTCAATCTTTGCAATATAATTTTGGAGCTTTATGCGGCCCATCTGAAGACGGAGTTAAGGCAAAAATTGATTTTGGTTCTTATGTTAGAGAGGGTTATGGTTATACTGTTCGCTTTATTGCCCGTTCACAAGTAGAAACAGAACTTAGGATTTTCTTAAAAAACGAAGAGAGCGGAGAAGAATATTATTTCAACTCATCTTTAAGTAAGGAGGATGCCCAAGTTATCATAAAAGGCGGGGAATCTTGGAATATTTATAATGTTAGTTTAGAAAATTTGCTTAAAAACTTAGGTTCCACCGGAACTTTAAACATTACAGCTAACGCACCAGTTATTATTGACGACATTGTTATAACCGAAATAAGTGATAGATATTATTTGAAAAAAGGTAGCAGTAAAATTCCTGATATTTGTTATTATGACAATTTAGGAAATTATCAAGGCCCAGATTATAATCTTGGTTGTGCTCAATATAGAGATCGTGATAACTTAAGTCATTATCTTCATAACTTTAGCACTTTATGTTCTTCGAATTCTGTCGGTTGTGAGCAAATGATAGATACAAAAAATTATAACTCCCCTATTGGCAATGTTTGGAATGATACTAATTTAAATGGCGTTTGTGATAGCGGCGAAAGTGATTGCGTCGAAGTTGATAAAGATTCGGTAGTTTATGCTATTTATGATAGAAGTAAGGCTTGTTTGTCAGCCGATTTGGGCTGTAGTCGTATGGGGCAGGCAAGTGGAGTTGGTGCTGGATTAACATGGTCTGATATATTTAGAAAAAACAATCCTAATAATTACGATATTTCTCTTTGTAATTATAGTGATATTGGTTGTGAAGAATATAAAATGAAGTCAGGGGGAATTAGTTATTTTAAAGACCCAGTTAATAATTTGTGTATCTTTAGAAGCAGTAATGATCCTTTAAATTCTTCTAAAGCATGGTTTAAGGTTCCTGTTAAAAGATGCGATTTTAATAGTGACGGCCTTATAAGCGGCTTAGAATCAAGTGGTAGTATTTGCGCTAGCGATATTGATTGCGAAAGAGGCTCCTGTATAACTGACAATAATGATTACGAATGTTCGGTTAGTTATTTAAAAACCATTGGTCTTGGTGGAACTGGCGGCGCTATCCCTGTCCCAAATCAATCTACGGCTCTTTGTGAGGCTAACTCTTCTGGCTGTACAGAGTATATTGATCCAGTTAGTAAATTTAACCCAAACTTAGTTAGAAATCCTGAGTATAAAGTTTATGGCTCTAATAATGTTCCAAGTTGGGGGGAAGATTCTTGGATGAATGCGTTAGTTTCCGCAAACGAACAAGTAGTTCAATTAGAAAGAAATAAGCTTTATTCATTTAGCGCAAAATATTCTACAAGCGGTACTTATATTGCTGGTTCAGAATTAGAATTTGCTAGAAGTTCTGTACGCACATTAGGAAACGATAATAATTTCAGTGCCACACCAACTAATAGCTTAAAGTTAACTGACTCTAATCAGCCAATAATATTTAATACTTTTGATAACTATTCGGCTAAGTTAACAAGGTCAAGTAATAGCGGTGTTGTTGTTGAGGTAAAAGAATTATTAGTTGATTATCAGATAAAAGATAGTGTTAATAAATCAACTTGCTCGGTTACTGACTTTAATGGTGGTTGTGTTTTGTTTAATGAGAGATCAATTAACGGTGCTTCTGGTTTAAGTAAAAATGTTTATAACGCTAGCGCTACTTTAGACGGAAAATCTCCAGCTCTATCTTATGGACCATATAATGCCAATCAGTTATTAAAGGTTAACCCCGATAGAGTTTGTGCGAAGTGGTTAACTTGTACCTCTTATGGTTTAAACACTGAAACAGGACACACTTCATGTTATTCCTTGGGGGAATGTAATACCTTAGACGAACAAAATCAATGTGCTAATGTTATTACTTATTCTCAAGGTGAGTCGAGAGTTTTTGACCCTGAGAAAGATAAGAATGCTAGCGGCTATGCTTTACCAAACATGAATTATTACAGTGATATTAAAGAACTTGGCTTAAACACAACAGCTCATTTTGACTTTGAGGAAAGTGTTCCAGCTCTTAGTTGTTATAAAAAAGATGTGTCTGGAGAAGG
>CAZDYJ010000002.1:0-64786 GCA_964509735.1 uncultured Gammaproteobacteria bacterium | reverse complement strand
GCAGGGCGATTTTTGTTTTTTAAAAAGCTAATAAACGCCTTATAATAAAAGGCTGTCCTTGCGATAGTCTTTTTAGGCTCAACCAGTAAGTCATTTTAAAAAGTTGGAAATAATTTAGAAAGTTTATTTTTATTTCATTTTTCATCTGCTAAGCTATCTTAATTATTTTTAAAAAATTTTTATGATATGAAAAAGTATTTTTGGCGAATTTTATTTCTATTAATTTTACTTGGCTGGCTTTTTTTTCTTAATTATTTTTTTATTTTAGTTTTAAAAAACATTTTTAAATTTAATTTTAAGCCGGCGGTCATATTTTTTGATGTTGGCCAAGGTGATGCGATTTTAATTCGTCTGCCTAGCGGAGAAAATATTTTAATTGATGGTGGTCCAGATAATTATGTTTTACAAAAACTCGGAAAAGAGCTTCCTTATTTTTCTCGGCAACTAGATTTTATTTTTTTAAGTCATTATCATGATGATCACTCGGTTGGTTTAGTTGAGCTTGTAAAACGTTACTCCGTTGCCAATATTTTTTATTCTAAAGATAGTCCTAAGAGAATAACTATTTCTTTGTTTTTAGAAACAGCGGCTAATTATTTTGCTAAATCAAAATTTTCTGTAGGGGCAAAAAATATTTATCCTTTTTCTGGGGAAACTAATTTAAATTTTGAAAAAGATTGTTCTTTATTCATCCTTGATCCAAATTCTTTAGGTGTTTCTGATTGCGGAAACAATTCTTTAATTCAAAAGCTTAGCTGCAAGGGGCAAACATTTTTATTTTCTGGAGATAATGAGCTTGAAGTGGAGAACGCTTTACTTAAGACTAATTTTAATTTACGAGCTGATGTTTTTAAAGCTTCGCATCACGGTTCTAAAACTTCTAATTCAGAAGATTTTTTAAAAATGGTTTCACCTAAAACTTGTGTTATTTTAGTAGGTGAAAATAATCGCTTTAATCATCCCAGCCAGGAGACTCTCGAGCTCTTAGAATATATGAACATAGAAACTCTAAGAACTGATATTAGCGGTGATATATTTTTCTATTTTTAAACTATTTTGGTAGAAAATTTGAAAAGCTTAGGTCTAGGTATTTTTTCTTTAAAAAGGTTGACTTTTTTATCATTCTATGATATAATACAGAGTCAGTTATCATAATAACCAGAACATTAATAAATAAATAATAAAAAGAAAGGGCGAAGGAGGCCCTATATCATGAAAAATTTGCTAATTTTTTTGCTATTTTTAGCTATTTTTAGCCTAAAGTTTCCCGCCTTGGCGGTTGAGACTGAGGTTGAAGCTGAGCTTACAAGCGAATTTGACTTCGAAGACGACTTCGATTTTGAAGAAGATTTTGAAGTTGATTTTGACCTCGAAGGCGACTTCAATTTTGAAGCCGAAGTCGATAAAGATGGCCGAAAAGACAGAGTCGGAAACGACCGTTTTCATTCACCTTGGCAGCCAACTTCTTTAACGAAGAAGGCTCAAAGGAACTGGAAAAATAATCAACCTAATCGAAACGACTCGAACTTCAATTGGTTTCAAAGGACCAGGCTTTATTATAAACTTAAAGCTAAAAAAGCCATGAAAGAATCGAACTATAGTCAGGCAAAAGCTGCAACTAAAAGGCCAAAAAACCAAAAAGGCTATGAGAAAAAGTATTACGCCGACCAAAAGGCTGTTGGTGTCGATGTTAAAAAAAATAGGAGGAAACAGAAATGAAAAACCTGCTATTAATTTTTTTAACAACACTTACCGTGGTTTCCTTTGCTCAAGTTAGAGTTTTAAACTCAACCGACAGCAAGGCAACTATTATGTCCTTAAATGGACATGAGGAAGTCGTGATAAACCCAAAAAGTTCGGCTTATGTTCATTTTTTGCCAGCTGATGGCTTGGCTGAGTTTAAACTCGGTCGCTATGATGGCTTTAAGCATGTTCCCTTGGGAATAGCAAAACGCCAAACTTCAAAAGGTCGCATGGCTCTTAGAAATTTTGAGCTTGAAGACAACACACCCGCCAAACTTCAAAAGGCCGAGAAAGAGCCCGAGAAAGTTAAGGAGAGTTTTTCTCCCGCTCAAACCGATTATTCAAATCAGTCAAAGGGTGATCAGGACTTTTGGAGCGAAACAACACTCGTTGCAAAAAACGAGTCATCTGTAAGGGTTTTAGCTTTAGCCTATCCTTTTAAAGGTATGGCACTTGAGGCGGAACAAGCTTCCGCCAAGTCTATTACATTAGGGACTGGAGTATACACATTTCCAGTATATTACGATCCAGAACCAGACTCCTTATCAACCGGTCGCCTTCATAAGTGGTCGGTTATAAGTAAGATTGTGGTTGAAGGTCAAGACACCTTACGGATCACTGATAATGACTTAAGGGAAGTTTCTTCAGGAGTGCAGATTCAGAAAGTTGTTAGAAATTATCTTCCTATCGACTTTTTAATCGTCGCTTATGAAAATCAAGGCAAAGTTATTCCGGCAAATGGAATGATGAAACTTGATTTACGAGTGGGTTGGAATGTTATTCCTGTTCAATATTTGAACGAGAAAAACATGCCAGTCCAAGCCGTGCTACTGCTTATGATTAATGACCAAAAAAGGAAGCCGATTTTTGCCGACAAAAAAAATGGTGAAAATACGGTTTCCATTGAGCCGGATAATTTAATTTTATTCGGCAGGTAAATAACTGACAATTTTTTACAAGAGCGTGCTTTAGGGCCGCTCTTTTTTCTTTTAATCATTAAAAGAGTGAACTTTTTTTATTCGCTCTTTTTTCTTTTTCAAGAAGTATTTATCTTATTTTGCTTATATTTTTCTGGTTGACCTTTGAACTTGGCTTTGCTATAATTAGGATAGGTTTTAAGGCCTATTTTTATTGTTTTTTTGTAAAATTTTATGATTATTACTTGGCAAGGACATTCCTGTTTTAAAATTCAGGACAAGCAGGGAACGGACGGAATTACTTTAGTAACTGATCCTTTTGATAAAGAAACTGGTTTAAAAGTTCCTAATTTTGAAGCTGATATAATTACCGTTTCTCATAACCATCACGACCATAATAATACTGGCGCTTTAAGAGGCACTCCTTTTATTATAAACTCTCCTGGAGAATATGATTGTAAAGATGTTTTAATTCAAGGAATTGATTCTTTTCATGATGAGAATAAAGGAGCTGATAGAGGGCATAATACTATTTATAGAATTGAAATAGATGATATCTCTATTAGTCATTTAGGTGATTTAGCTCACTCTCTCGATAACGATCAGTTAGAAAAATTATCCGGCACTGATATTTTAATTGTTCCAGTGGGCGGAAAATATACCCTTGATGCTAAAAAAGCGGTTGAAGTCATTTCTCAAATTGAACCGAGAATAGTTATCCCTATGCACTATCAAGTGGAGGGTTTAAAATTTGATTTAGAGCCTCTAGAAAAATTTATAAAAGAAATTGGTATAAAGCCTACTTATGAGGAAAAATTAAAAATCTCTAAAAAAGATTTACCTCAAGAAGATATGGAGTTAGTTATTTTAAGTTATTAATATTATAAGATTATAAAATTTATGTTAAATCCGAAGAAAGAAAGAACTCTTGTTATTTTAAAGCCAGACGCTGTCCAACGCGGACTTATTGGTGAAAGTATTAAACGTTTAGAAAAAACCGGTTTAAAATTAGTAGCTTTAAAGTTTACTATGGCCACAGAAGAACAGCTTTGGAGTCATTATTCTAAAGATGATGCTTGGTTTATCAAAAAAGGCGAACAGACCATAAAAGAAAGAGAAAATCTTGGTATGCCAATAGAAAAAGAGGCTATAGAATACGGAAAAGATATTATTCGTGCTTTAGTTAGTTTTATGACTTGTGGGCCGATTGTGCCTATGATTTTTGAAGGTAATCAGGCGGTTGGAATTGTTAAAAAAATTGTTGGCTCAACTGAACCTTTAAGTTCTGAAGCTGGCACTATACGCGGGGATTATACTTTAGACTCTTATGAATTAGCTAATCTCGACGGCCGAGCGGTTAGAAATCTTATCCATTGTTCTGACCCAGTAGAAGATGCTGAGCGAGAAATTCCTATTTGGTTTAGCCCTGAAGAACTTATTTCTTATCGTCTAATTGCTGAGCAGATTCTATATGACGTTAATTTAGATTCAATAAAAGAATAAACATAAAAATATGGAAGCTGAAAATCGTAAAAAACTTTTCCTTCTCTGGGTTTTAGTTCTAAGTGTTGCTTTGCTTGTATTGCTTGTTTGGGTTTTTAACATGAAAAGTGAGTTGCAAAGAATTCAAGAAGAAGCGTCTTTACGAGAAACAGAAGAAATAGACAATCTTAAACAGGATTTTTCCGATTTTTTTGACAAAGTTAATTCGGAGGCAAAAAAAATAGAAACTATCGCTGAAAATGAGATAGAAAAAAATAAAGAAACTGCTTTACCTGAAAATGAAAATATAAATCAGCCAGCTAAAGAAGAAAGCTCTTTACCTGAAGAAGAAAGTAATGTCTTACCAGCTCAAAATAATTCCAATTGTCCGCCTTATATAAATTGTATGCCGACGATAGGCGAAGCGAGGCCCTGTGTTATTCCTCCTAACTGCGAGGGCATAACTGTTCCAGTTTATTAATTTTTAATCAGAGTCAAGAAAAGAAAATAAAAGTTTTATGTCTAAAAAAGAAAATCCTGTCGAGGAGAACAAGGAGAAAGATGAAACCATTAAAGAAAAAGAAGAGTTAATTTCTGCTTCTGGAAATGTTCGCGTTCGAACAGAATATGGTTTAATTGAAGAACAGCCAATAGTCGACGAAATGTCTAAATCATATTTAGACTATGCGATGAGTGTTATTGTTTCTCGTGCTTTACCTGATGTTCGAGATGGTTTAAAACCTGTTCATCGTCGTATTTTATACGCGATGTGGAGTATTGGTTTAAGAGCTAATGTAAAATTTCGTAAATCCGCCACTGTTGTCGGTGAAGTTTTAGGTAAATATCATCCACATGGCGATAGTGCTGTTTATAACTCCATGGTTCGTATGGCCCAGGATTTCTCTATGCGTTATCCGCTTGTTCGCGGACAGGGAAACTTTGGTTCTATGGACGGAGATAATGCGGCGGCGATGCGTTATACCGAAGCAAAATTAGCAGCTATTTCTGAGGAGATGCTTTATGATATTGAAAAGAATACGGTTGATTTTATTCCTAACTTTGACGGCAGCCACAAAGAACCTCGCGTTTTACCAGCTAAACTCCCTAATTTATTATTAAACGGCACGATGGGTATAGCGGTTGGTATGGCAACAAATATTCCGCCTCATAATCTAAGAGAATTAGCTTCTGCTATAAATCATTTAATCGAAAATCCTGAGGCCAGCGTTGAAGATTTGGCAGAATTTGTTAAAGGTCCTGATTTTCCAACTGGCGGCATAATTTATGATAAAAAAGATATTTTAACTGCTTATGCAACTGGTCGTGGCGGGGTTGTTTTACGTGGTAAAGCTGATATAGAAGAAGAAAAAAATGGCAGCTTTAGAATTATAATTAGAGAAATTCCATACCAAGTTAATAAAGCTGATTTAGTGGAAAAAATCGCCGACTTAGTAAAAGAAAAGAAGATTGAAGGCATAAAAGCCTTGCGTGACGAGTCTGATAAAGACGGTGTTCGTGTAGTTATTGAACTTAAAAAAGATTCTTATCCAAAAAAGATTTTAAATAGTTTGTATAAAAATACAAATCTCCAAACTACTTTTCATTTTAATATGTTAGCACTGGTTGATGGAATTCAACCTCGCGTTTTAACTTTGAAAATGATTTTAGAGGAGTACATTAAACACCGAGAAGAAGTTATTAAACGTCGCACTCAATTTGATTTAAACAAAGCTAAAGATAGAGCTCATATTTTAGAAGGCTTAATGATTGCTTTAAAGAATATTGATGAAGTTATAAAAACCATTAAAGCTTCAAAAGACAAAGAAATAGCTAAAGTTAATTTAATTAAAAAGTTTAAACTTTCCGAAAAACAAGCAGTCGCTATTTTGGAAATGCGTTTACAAAGCTTAGCTAACTTAGAGCAGAAAAAAATAGATGACGAATTAAAAGAAAAATTACAACTTATAAAAGAACTTGAAGCTATTTTGAAATCAGTTACTAAAATTAGATCAATTGTTAAAGATGAGCTACAAGTTTTAGTTGATAAATATGGCGATGAGCGCCGAACCGATGTTGTTCCTCATGGTATTAAAGATTTTAACTTTGAAGACTTGGTGCCAAACGAAGAAACTGTTGTTATGATGACAAGAGATGGTTATATAAAACGTCTTGAGCCAGATACTTTTAAAGTTCAGGCCAGAGGTGGCAAAGGTGTAGTTGGCTTAACCACCAAAGAAGAGGATATGGTTGAGTTTATGTTTAGCTCTCAGACTCATAATGATGTTTTATTCTTTACTACTAAAGGACGTGCTTTTCAGTTAAAAGTTTATGAAATTCCCCAAAGCTCCAGAATCGCTAAAGGCACTCCGGTAGTTAACTTTTTACAACTACTTAGCGGTGAACAGATTTCCTCTGTCTTACCTCTTGAAAAAGCTATTTTTAGTAAATACTTATTTTTTGCAACAGCTAAGGGACTAGTGAAAAAAGTTGAACTTGAAGCTTTTAAAAATGTAAGAAGAAACGGGTTAATCGCGATTAAAATAAAAGAAAATGATAAGCTAGCTTGGGTAAAGCCGACTTCTGGCAGTGATCATATTCAACTTGTAAGTTCCAAGGGCCAAGCCATTCGCTTTAAAGAAGAAGATGTTCGTGACATGGGCAGAGGAGCGGCTGGTGTTATTGGTATTCGTTTACACGGCAAAGACGAAGTAATTGGTATGGGTGTTGCTAAAACTGATAAAGAGAGAAAAAGAAATTATCAAATACTTACTATTATGGCCAGAGGTTTTGGCAAGAGAACTGATTTTAATTCTTATAAAGTTCAGGGTCGCGGTGGAAGCGGAATTAAAACTGCTAAAGTAACTGACAAAACAGGAGAAATAACCGATGCATTTTTAGTTAATGCTGAATCAATGGAAGACAGGGATATAATTATTATTTCAGAGAAGGGGCAAGTCATTAGAACTCCTTTTAAATCAGTTAGTGTTTTAGGCCGTGATACTCAAGGCGTAAGAATTATGCGCTTTAAGGCAGATGACGATAGAGTCGCCGGCGTAACTTGGGTTTAATTTTTAAAACCGACTTAAGTCGGTTTTATTTACGAATTATATGAAAAAATATTGGCAAGAATTTCGTAACTTTGCTGTTAAAGGAAATGTTATTGATTTAGCAGTGGCCGTTATAATTGGCGGTGCTTTTGGAAAAATAGTTTCATCTTTAGTAGCAGATATTGTTATGCCGCTTATTGGAGCAATTTCCAGTGGCGTCGATTTTACTATTTGGAAATGGATTTTACGTCCAGAGAAAATTAATGAAGCAGGGGAAATTATAAAGGCAGCTGTGACGATGAATATCGGTATTTTTCTGCAAAACATTTTTGATTTCTTAGTTATTGCTATTTCTATATTCTTGGCTATTAAAATGATGACCAGACTAAAGAATAAATTAATTATTGAAGAAGAAAAAAAAGAGGCCGAGGAAAAACCAAAACCTTTAACTAAAGACCAGGAGCTTTTAGTGGAAATTCGAGATTTATTAAAGAATAAAAACTAATAACATGGATAATCTTTTAGTAATAATTTTAGCCATTCTTCTTTTAATTGGTCTCGCGGCTGTAATTTTTATTTTATTGCGCCAAAAACAGTCTAATTCTGGTTCTGGTGATAAATTTGATTCTATGTCTGAGCGCTTAATTCAGCAATCAGAAAAATTAAACCAATTAGTTGCACAGAATAATGAATTACGACAAGAATTAGATAGAAAATTATCAGAAACTCACCGCTCCAACCAAGAACAATTTGGTCAAACTATTAAAACGGTCCAAAGTATTAGCGGTCAATCAGCTAAATTAATTTCTGATGTGACCGAAAAACTTGCCAAGCTTGATGAGACAAATCGACAGGTTGTTAATTTTTCTTCCCAGTTACAAAACCTACAAGATATTTTGAAAAACCCTAAACAGCGTGGTGTTTTGGGAGAATATTTTTTGGAAGAAACTTTAAAAAATGTTTTACCGCCGAAATCTTATGAAATGCAATATAAGTTAGGCAAGGATGAAAAAACTGGTAAAGATTTAATTGTTGACGCAGTTGTTTTTGTAAAGGATAAAGTTATTCCGGTTGATGCTAAATTTTCTTTAGAAAATTATGAAAGAATTTTAAACGCTAGCGACCAGGAAAGTAGAGAAAAATTTGAACAAGAATTTAAAAAAGATTTAAAAAATCGTATTGATGAAACAGCTAAATATGTTTTGCCAGATAGAGGAACCATGGAATTTGCTTTTATGTTTATTCCTTCCGAAGCTATTTATTATGATTTATTAATTAATAAAGTGGGAGCTGTAAAAGTTAATACTCGAGATTTAATCGAGTATGCTTTTAGAGATAAAAAAGTTATTATTGTTTCTCCAACCTCATTTTTAGCATATTTACAAACAGTTCTCCAAGGCTTAAAGGCCATGCAAATTGAAGAAAAAGCCAAGGAAATAAGACAAAATATTGAAAAGCTTGGCAAACATATCGCTAGTTATGATGAGTTTATGAAAAAGTTAGGCATGTCAATGTCAACAACAGTTAATCATTATAATAGTGCTTATAAAGAGTTTAAAAAAATTGATAAAGATATAACTAAAATTACCGACGGTAAAAGTGAGATTGAAGTTTTAGAAATTGATAGACCAAAAAATGATTAATTTTTAAGTAAATGTCAGAAAATATTTCGCAAAAAGATATAAGGCTTGATATTTTTCAAGACACCTCCGATAAAATTGTTTTAAATATTTTAGTTTTTTTAGATTTATTTGATTACCCACCTTGTCTTTTCGAATTAAAAAAATACACAAACATCTCTTTTTCGAAATTGCTGAAAATTTTAAATCAATTAACTGAAAAGGATTTAATTTCAGAGAAAAATGGTTTTTATTTTTTATTTGGTCGAGAAAATATCTTATCAATTAGAAGAAAACGTTATAATTATGCTCAGCGAAAATTAAAAATTGCTAGTCGATTTGCGAAGTTTTTTTCTATCCTGCCTTTTGTGAAAATGATTGCCCTGGTTAACTCAATTGGTTCGTATAATTTAAAAGATGGCGGAGATATAGATTTTTTTATAGTTTCTTCGTCAAATAGATTGTGGATAAGTAGATTTTTTTGCACTGGATTGGCTAAAATTCTAAATAGCCGTCCTAATAAAAAAAATAAAAGAGATAAAATTTGTTTAAGTTTTTATTTAAGTGAAAATAATTTAAATTTTGAAATATTAAAACTACCCGAAGGCGACCCTTATTTTGATTTTTGGGAAAGAGGCTTAGAAATTATATTCGATAGAGATAATATTAGCGAAAAATTAAATAAGCCTAACACATCAAACCTGTTTAAAAACAAAAAAAGTAAATTATTAAATCTTTTAGACAGCTTTTTAGCTAATTGGCAAAAGAAAATTATGCCCCCCGAACTAAAGAAGGCGGCTTTAGGTAATAATTTTAGAGATGGTGTAGTAATAAGAGACGATATATTAAAATTTTATCTTAGTGATAAGAGAATAGAAATTAGAAAAAAATATGAAGAAAAAATCCGAGCAATTGTTTTATAAAATAATAGGTTACTCTTTTTATTTATTTGTCTTTTTGCTTCCCTGGCAAATAAAATATATTTTAAGACCGGCTGTTGATAATTTTAATGAAATAAGTCTTTATCTTTGCCATTTACCCCTTTTTGTTTTAGTGATGTCTTTTTTGTTTTATAAAATAAGAAAAAATGAAGGCAATGACCGTGTTCCATTTTTATGGCTACTTATTTCCGGTGTTGGACTCTTTTCTTTTCTTTCTTTCTTTTTTGCCCTTGATAAGAGCTTGAGCTTTTATCGATTTATTATTTTTCTTTTTGGAGTTGCCCTGCTTTATTTTTTAAAAGAATCTTTTAAACCCCAGCCTTATAAAGAATCCATAATTTCTAAAAGCAAGACAGTGATAATTTTTTTATCATCTATTTTTTTACATGTTTGTCTAGGACTTTATCAGTTTTTAACTCAAAAAACTTTTGCTTTTAAATATCTAGGTTTAGCTGAGCATAATGCCGAGGTTTTAGGATCTTCAGTTGTTGAAACATTTTCTGGGCGCTGGCTAAGAGCTTATGGTGGCTTTGACCATCCTAATATTTTTGGTGGTATTTTAGCAATTGCTTTAATTTTATCCCTATATTTTTTAATAAGAAAAAAAATAATTAATACTCGTTTTGAAATTTTTGAATCAATTTTTCTTTTTATTTTTTATTTTTCCGGATTACTGGCTTTGATTTTTACTTTTTCCCGTTCAGCCTGGCTGGCCTTCGGAGTTTCTTTAGTCGCTCTATTTTTTACAATAATTTTTAAGAAAAATAAAAGTGCTTTAAGTAGATTGCTTATTTTATCTATTTTTTCATTAATATTATCTTCGGTTATATTTTTTTCTTTTCAAGATATTTTTTCAGGAAGACTAACGGCTAAAGGTAGGTTGGAGGAAAAATCATTAATTGAAAGACAAACTCAAATAGATGAAGCTCGTGTAGTTCTTAAAGATAATTGGTTGTTTGGGGCTGGTTTGGGAAATTATATTTCCTATTTTAAAAATGAAGAAAGAAATAATGGAATAAAAAAAGCCGATTGGGAATACCAACCGGTTCATAATTCTTTTTTATTAATTTGGGCGGAGGGTGGTATATTTGTTTTAGTTTTTTCAGTTATGATTTTAATCCCCTTGGCTAGAAGTAGTGAGCGCTCAGAATTTTTTTGGCCACTAATACTTGCTCTGTTTTTTATAATGTTTTTTGATCATTGGATAATTAGCTTGCCATTTGGTTTTATATTTTTATTTTTTGTCCTTGGTCTTATTTAGCTTTTTATTGATTTCAAAATTTTCTTGTAAAAAAACTAAATCCCTTTCCAAATTTTTAAGAGTTTTTTCTATTTCAGAAATATTTTTATAATTGTCTTTTTTTAGGCTTTCTTTGATTAAGCTTAATATCGTCGCCATTGTTCCAAAATAATCCTTTTTTTTCACGTGAAATATAACACTCGCCTCATCTTTTATAAGTAGTGGGGTTTTTTTATTAATTTTGTATTTTTTTATTGCCACAAATTTTTAAATAAGACTGATAAATTTATCCTGACCAATTAAGAGGTGATCTAAAACCTCTATGCCCAATATTTTTCCTGCTTCAATTAATTTTTCTGTTGCTTCTACGTCGGCTTTGGTAGCTTTTAAAACTCCAGATGGATGATTATGGGCAATTATAATAGCTGCGGCTGAATATTCTAAAGCCGGTCTAAAAACTTCTCGAGGAGCAACTAAAGAGGAGTCAAGTGTGCCAATAGAAATTATTTCATCATGAACCAGTTGATAATGAGTATTAAGGTATAAACCGCGAAATTGTTCTTTGTTTAACTTGCCCATGTCTTTTAAGTGCTCAAAGGCTTGTTTAGCAGTTCTTATGCTAATATTTGCTCCAGGCTTTTTTTGATAGAAACGACGACCTAATTCAAAACAAGCGACCAATTGGCAGGCTTTAGCAATTGGCACATTTAGATCTTTTTCTATTATTTTTGGGTCTTTTTGATAAGCTATGCCTTTTTCTCCATATTCTCTTAAAATCCTACTCGACATAGAGAAAACTTCCTCCTTTTTTGTGCCTACGCCTAAAATAAGGGCTAATAATTCAGTCGAGCTTAAAGAAGTTACTCCTTCTTTTAGAAGTTTTTCTCGAGGCTTCTCTTCTTCGGGCAAATCTTTGACCCTAGTTATTTCGTATTTTTTTTCACGACCAATTATTTTATTGTCAGTTAGGATTATATTATTATCCTTTATTTTATAAGCCATATTTTTTCTTTTAAGACTTGCTTAAAAATAGAATTAATTATTGTTCTTGCTTTCAATTATAGCATATTTATGATAAATTAAAAAAAGAGTTTTATTAATATTTAATAAAACAGGTTTTATTATTAAATTTAAGCAATATTATGAATAAATATAAAATTAAAAAAATTTCCCAAAAAACACCTTTATATACCATTTTAATGCCTGAAACAAAAACAGCCACTATTCTTTTCATGTTTAAAACTGGTTCTAGATATGAAAATAGAAAAAATAGCGGAATTTCTCACTTTTTAGAACACATGTTCTTTAAAGGGACTAAAAATAGACCAGACACAGCTACTATCTCTGGAGAACTCGATTCTCTAGGTAGTGAATTTAACGCTTTTACATCTAAAGAATATACCGGTTACTACGTTAAAGTTTCTTCCTTAAAGTTTAAATCAGCTTTTAAGATTTTAGGCGACATGTTGCTTAATTCTATTTTTAGCGAAGAAGAAATTGAAAGAGAAAAAGGGGTTATTATTGAAGAGTTAAATATGTATGAAGATAATCCTTTGATGCATGTTGAAGATGTGTTTGAAAGTTGTTTATATGGCGATACGCCAGCTGGCTGGGACACTATTGGAACAAAAGAAACTATTAAATCTTTCAAAAGAGAAGATTTTATTAATTATTTTGAAAGCCAGTATGGTTTAAATAGTTTGTCTTTAGTTTTAGCTGGAAAATTTAGCGATAGCGATATTAAATTAGCAGAGAGTATATTGCTTAAGTTTAAAAATAATTCCTGGAAAAATAAAGAAAAAGTTGTAGAAAATCAAAAAAAACCAGCTATTAAAGCAGTTTATAAAAACGTTGATCAAGTAGCTCTATCTTTAGGGGTAAGAACTTTTCCCTCAGGTCATCCTTTAGAGATAAAAACAAAACTTTTATCTATTATTTTAGGCGGGGCTATGAGCTCTCGTTTATTTATTAAATTAAGAGAAAGAAGCGGTTTAGCTTATTATGTAAAAACTTTAACAGAATTTCATAGTGATTCTGGTTATTTAACTACTCAAGCTGGCGTTCCAATAGATAAGGTAAGCGAGGCTATTTCAATAATTTTACAAGAATATAAAAATCTTGGAGAAGATCTAGTTTCAGAGGAGGAGCTTAAAAAAGCTAAAGATATTTTTCGCGGACGCTTAGCCTTAAGACTTGAAGCAAGTGACGATGTTGCTAACTGGTATGGGCATCAGGCAATTTTTAAGGAAAAATTAACTAGTCCAAAAGAATTTTTAGCCGAAATCGATAAAATAAAAGCTGTTGATTTAAAACGTTTAGCATCCAAAATATTTGTTAATGAAGCTCTTAATTTAGCTTTAATTGGCAAAGTAAAAGAAGATAATTTTAGAAAAATTTTAAAATTTTAATTTTAAACATGTCAGTAGATTTTTTAAAAAAATTAAATAAAGAACAAAAAAACGCTGTCTGTCATGACAAGGGGCCGCTTTTAATTGTGGCTGGAGCAGGCACTGGAAAAACAACAGTTTTAATTAATAGGTTAGCTTATTTAATTTTAGAAAAAAATATTTCTTCAGAATCTATTTTACTTTTAACTTTTACTGAAAAGGCGGCCAGTGAATTAGAGGAAAGAGCGGATACGATACTGCCTTATGGCTATGTTGATAACTGGATAAGCACCTTTCATAGTTTTGGAGAAAAAATATTGCGTGATTATGGACTGGAAATAGGCCTTAATCCTTCTTTCAAACTTTTAACTCAAACAGAGCAATGGGTTTTAATTAAGAAAAATCTTGATTTTTTTGATCTTGACTACTATCGTCCACTTGGTAATCCTAGCAAGTTTATTTCCGAGCTTATTAGACATTTTTCGAGGCTGAAAGACGAAAATATTTCTGTCTCAGAATATCTTGATTATGTTGATAAAATTAAAAAAGACAAAAACGAGGATATAGATGAGCAAGAAATAAATAGAATTGAAGAACTTGCTAAAGCTTTTAAAACTTATAATAGTTTACTTTTAGAAAATAACTTTTTGGATTTTGGTGATTTAATTGTTTATCTTTTAAAGCTTTTAAAAGAAAGACCAAATATTTTAAAGTATTATCGAAATAAATTTTCTTATGTCATGGTTGATGAATTTCAGGATACTAATTTAGCACAATATGAATTAGTTAAATTGTTAACTGAGCCAAAAAATAATTTAACAGTTGTCGGCGATGATAATCAGGCTATTTATAAATTCCGCGGAGCCAGTTTATCTAATATTTTACAGTTTAAAGACGACTTTCCTAAAGCTAAAGAAATTGTTTTAAACGAAAATTACCGTTCTCGCCAGGAAATTCTTGATAGAGCTTATGAACTTATTCAATATAATAATCCTAATACTTTAGAATATAAACTTAAAATAAATAAAAGACTTACTGCTTTAAATAAGGATTTTAAAAAACCTTCAGTCGAAGCCATTAATTTTTATAATTTTAAAAATCAAGAAGAAGAACTTTCTTTTGTTTCTGAAAAAATAAAACAACTTTTTTTAGAAGGCGAGGGAAATGTTTCTTATTCTGACTTTGCTATTTTAGTAAGAGCCAATGATACTGCCGAGACTTATGTAAAAGAATTAAACAGACAATCAGTACCAAATCAGTTCATGTCTTGGCGCGGTCTTTATTATAAACCGATTATTTTAGATGTTTTAGCTTATTTCCGTCTTTTAGATAATTATCACGAATCAGCGGCTTTATTTAGAGTTTTAAACATGGAAACTTTTAGGGTTTCTCATCTCGATTTAATAACTATTAATAAAATAGCTGCTCGTAAAGCTTGGTCCTTATACGAAGCTTTAGAGAATTATCAAAAAATTCCTGATTTAAGTGGTGAGAGTGTTAAGAATATTGAAAATTTATTGAAACTTATAAAAGAGCATTCCGCCCTAGTCTCATCTTCTAGTCCCAGTCGAATATTTTTACGTTTTGCTTATGATTCAGGACTGCTTAAGAGTTATGATTTTGATAAAGATTTAGAAATTTTTTCTTATCTTAATCAGTTTTATCAAAAAATAAAAAAATTAGAAGAAAGTGAAGCTGATTTGAAATTAAAAGATTTTTTATTAGCTATTAACTTAGAGTTAGAAGCCGGAGAAAGCGGATCCCTAAAGCTTGATTTTGCTGATAATGATTGTGTAAAAATTATGACCGTCCATGGCTCCAAGGGTTTGGAGTTTAAATATGTTTTTATAGTAAATTTAGTTGATAAAAAATTTCCTACTATAAATAGAGGAGAAAAAATATCAATCCCTGATGATTTGGTAAAAGAAAAAATAGCTGAAGGTGGAGATTTTCACCTTGAGGAAGAGAGAAGATTGTTTTATGTTGCTGTTACGAGAGCTAAAGATAAGCTATTTATTACCGGCGCTAAAGATTATGGTGGAGCTAGAGAAAAAAAACCATCACGCTTTATAAACGAACTGGGTTTAAAAAATATTATTGAACCAGAAATAGCTTTAAGTGAAAAGAATGAGTTTTTAAGAGATTTACATTTTCATAATTCTCGAGATTTAGGTAACTTAGATTTACCAAGAGAAGATTTTAAATATCCTTTACCTGATAAATTTTCTTTTTCTCAATTAGCTGCTTTTAGTAATTGTCCCCTGCAGTATAAATTTGCTTTTATATTAAAAATTCCTGCTTCTTCTGATAAAGCGTCTTTGATTTTTGGTCGAGTCATGCATAATGTTTTGTATAATTATCTTTTACCTGCCTTAAGCGAGAAAAGACGAGCCCAGGGAGAGCTTTTTCCTATTCCTAAAAAAGAAGCAACTGAAATTTTTAGCCAAAAAAGACTAATGGATTTATATGATGAGTTTTGGCAAAACGATGGCTATAAAAGTAAGGACGAAAGAGCTTCTTATAGAAAAAAAGGACAAGAAGCTTTAGAAAAGTTTTTTATCAATTATAATGAATCAAATAATCCAGAAATTCTTTTCTTAGAAAAAAGATTTTCGTTTAAAATCAAAGGTGATATTATTAAAGGCGCTATTGATAGAGTTGATCGTTTAGAGGATGGAAGCTTGGAAGTTATTGACTATAAAACAGGCAATCCAAAGGACAAAATAGAGTTTAAAGATAAGAAACAGTTAATTTTATATCAACTTTTTTTAGAGGAGTTTTTGCAAGAAAAAGTTTCCAAGCTTAGTTATTATTTTTTAGAGAACGGAGAAAAAATTTCTTTTCAAGCTAAGGACAAAGAAATCGATAAGCTAAAAGAAGAAATTATTAAAGAAATTTCGGAAATAAAAAAAGGTCTTTTTATAGCTAAACCATCACCACTTTGTGCTTTTTGTGACTTTAATTCAATTTGTGAGTTTAGAGAAAATTAATCTATTAATATGATAAATGATAAGGAAAGAATAATTAGTCCGGTTGAAAATGATGACGATGAGGTTTTTGATGTTTCTCTAAGGCCTAAACGTCTTACAGAATACGTCGGACAGGAAAGAGTTAAAAAGAATTTAGCTATTAGTATTGAAGCGGCTAAAAAAAGAAAGGAATCGATTGAGCATGTTTTACTTTATGGCGCTCCGGGTTTAGGGAAGACTACTTTAGCCCATGTTATAGCCAATGAAATAGGGGCTAATATTAGAGTTACTTCTGGGCCAGCGATTGAAAAAAGCGGTGATTTAGCTGCTATTTTAAGTAATTTAGAAGAAGGGGATATTTTATTTATTGATGAAATTCATCGTTTAAACAAGACAGTTGAGGAAATACTTTATCCAGCCATGGAAGATTTTGCTTTAGATATTGTGATGGGCAAAGGCCCTACTGCTAGAACCTTAAGACTCGACTTGCCTCACTTTACGATTATTGGTGCCACAACTTTAGCAAGTTTATTATCAGCCCCTTTAAGAGATCGTTTTGGCATAATGCATCATTTAAATTTTTACGAAAATGATGATTTAGAAAAAATAGTTTTAAGGAGCGCTAAAATACTTAAAGTGGAAATTGATAGCGAATCAGCTAGAGCCATTTCCGAACGTAGTCGCAAAACACCTCGAGTGGCTAACAGATTATTAAAGAGAGTGCGAG
This sequence comes from uncultured Gammaproteobacteria bacterium, assembly GCA_964509735.1. Taxonomy (GTDB): domain Bacteria; phylum Patescibacteriota; class Patescibacteriia; order Patescibacteriales; family UBA12465; genus UBA12465. The sequence goes on along the minus strand of CAZDYJ010000002.1, from coordinate 47,714 downwards.
ATTATTGCGAGGTTAAAGGAGATGGTAAAATTAATAAGCAAATTTGCTTAGAAGCTTTTTCCATGCTTGAAATTGATGCCATCGGACTTGATGCAGTTGATCGTCATATTATGCAAATAATTGCTAATAAATTTAAAGGTGGTCCAGTTGGTTTAAACACTTTAGCAGCTGCTAGTGGTGAAGAGCTCGATACCATTTTAAATGTTTACGAACCATATTTAATGCAGTTAGGATTTTTAGATAGATCGCCACGAGGCAGAATTTTAACGGAAGAAGGATTTAAGCACTTAAAAATTAAAATAGAAAGATAGAAATGAAAATAGAAAGATAGAAATAAATTAGTTCTTTAACAATTAAAAAAATAAAAAGATGAGAAAAAAAGAGAAGAAACTCGGGCGTGCTCCGGTTCGAAAGTGGGGAGGGTTTATTTTCCGTTCCGCGGAGATAAGTGATATTTCTCAAATAATTGAGCTGGAAAAAAAAGTTTGGGGCGAGGGTGCTGCGGCTTCAAAGGAACAAATCGAGGCAAGGATTAATACTTTTCCCAAGGGAAATGTTATTGCCTTGATAGACGGCTGCGTAGCAGCCTATGTTTCCATAGAATATATTGATGATTTAAAAAATGAAAAGTTTAATTGGTCAGAGATAACTGACAATGGTTTCATTAAAAAAAGTCACAAATATTCTGGGGAATATATTTATGGCGTAAACCTTTCGGTGCACAATTCTATGAACGGTAAAAAACTTGGTAATAGAATGATTTTCTTTGGTTTATTAATTGCCATCGAAGATAATATAAAGGGGGGATTTATTGGCTCCAGATTGCCAGGGTTTGCTGCTTATAAAAAGCGTTATCCTGAAATATCTGCCGAAGAATATATTAATTTGAGGCGTAATGGTCGTCGCAGAGATTATGAGTTGAGCGTTTATGAAAGCGAGGGTTATGAAATATTAGGGGTTTTGCCTAATTATTTCCCTGACCCAGCTAGTTTAAATTATGGAGTTTTGATTTTTTTAAAAAACCCATTTTATGGCTGGCCTTTACGTAAAATAATAGCTAACTTGCTTTGGAAAATTAAAAAAGGAGGTTGAAATGAGTTTGGTGTCAAAAATTGATTTTTATGAAATTAGAACTGTTTTTTCTTTGTCACAAGGAAAAACAATTAAACGCTTAATCTTGTCTTTGCCAGGCTCTGGTTGCGAATATCAGAAAAAAAGTGGCGGATGCGCTATGTGTGGATTTCATAAAGCTACAAAAAAATATAGCTTAGGAATTCTTTATCCCTTTTTCTTGTTTAAGTTTCTTTTTGATAGCTCTTTAAAAGACGCTCTAAAAAAAGGAGTTAGCGAAGTGTTTATTTTTAATGGTGGTAGCTTTTTAAATAATAAAGAAATACCATTAAGATTTCAAGAATATGTTCTCAAGCGTTTAAACGGTATAAGTGAGATAAAAACTTTACTTGTAGAGTCACGCTGTGAATATATAAATGAAGAAAAGTTAGAAATGATTAAAAATAACTCCTTTAATTTAAAGGTGTTTGTTGCTATCGGACTTGAAAGTCAAGATGATTTTATTCGCAATAAAGTAATAAAAAAATCTTTATCAAAAGATGTTTTTGAAAAGACATTATTATTACTTTCTCATTTTGAGATAAAATCAGCCGTTTATATTTTTTTAAAACCGAAAAATTTATCTGAAAAAGAAGCTTATTTCGATGTTTTAAAAAGCATAAACTATGTTTTGTCTAAAGGTGTTTCAGAAATTTTCTTATCAAGCGCCTTTGTCCAAGAAGGAACGGAACTGGAAAAAGATTATTTATCTGGACAGTTTAGACCGCCTTATTTGTGGACAGTTATGCTTATAATCGAAGAGGTGCTTAAAAACTCTTGGCCATTGTCAGTTGGTGGTTTCAGCGATGAACCTCCACCAATTGCTATTGCTAAAAACTGCGACCTTTGTTCGCGGGAATCTTATGAAATCGTTGAAAAGTTTAGACAAACAAGAATATTTTTGAATAATATAAAATGTTCTTGTCAGGAAGAATTTTTTAAAGAATTTATTTAATTTTGTTTAGCTAAAAGCCCGTTTTAAAAGCGGGCTTTTTTATGTTATAATGAAAAAAAATAAAAATATGATAAATTTGTTTATTATTATAGCTTCAACGATTTCAATTTTGCTTATCTTGTTGGGTTATTTGGTTTTAAAGAAAAAGAAAAATATAACCAATGTTTCTTTTTTTCTTTTTTCTACTTCGGGAGCGGTTTGGATAATGATTAGTTTTTTGGAAAATTTAGTTTCCTCAATATTACTTGCCAATGTCCTTTTAAGACTGGATTTCTTGATTGGAGCTTTTGTTGTCTTTTTGTCTTTTGTTTTTCTTTTTAACTTTCCTAAAGAAAATAAGAAATTCAATAAGCTTATTCCTTTGTTTTTTTTGCCAACTTTTATTGTCTCATTTTTTTCTTTCAGTGATTTACTTATTTATAATGTGGGTATAGGAAAAAGTGGAGTTTTTTTCTCGGAAGGGGTAATTTTTCCAATTTATTCTTTTATTTTAATTGCTAATGTTTTTAGTGGAATTATTAATCAGTTTATTCAATATAAAAAGGAAAGCGGTGTTGGGAGAATGCAAATAAAATATGTTTTAATTGGATTTTTAACTTTTTCTTTATTAGCGGTTTTTAATTTATCCATGCAAAACCAGGTTCCTCTTTTTATTTTTCGTTTAATGAATTTTAGCCCGGTTATTCTTTTTGTTTGTATTTTTTACGCTATTATAAAATATAGATTATTAGACGTTCGTTATGTTTTGCGTTTGAGTGCCGTATTTTCATTTCTATTAGTTGTTGTTATTGGTGTCTACGCTTCACTTAGTTATCTAATGTCACATTTATTAGGAATGAGAGAGCCATGGCTTTACATAATTCCTTCAATTATGATTGTAATCGCCTTTGAAAGAATAAAAGAAGCGATTGCTGACTTAAGTGATAAAATATTGTTTCAAAAAAAATACCGCTTTTCTGAAATTGCCTCAGATATTAATCACGAAATAAGATCATCTGGTCTTGATTTGAAAAAATCTTTAACCGCCATTGAATCTATTGTTTCGGATATGTTAAAAGTGTCTGGAAGTGCCGTATTTATTATAAGCGATCAAGGAGAATTTCTTAAATATCATTTTGGTGGAGAGGGTGTTTTAATTAATAAGATTGATAAAAAGTCTTTATTTGTTCAATATTTTGAACATTATCCTAAGGAGATTTTAGATAAAGACGAACTTTTGGCCGATTTTGGAACTATTGATGAAAAAATGATTTCTCGAGAAAAAATTATTTTAGAAATGGAAAAATCTGGGATATCTTTGTTATCACCTATAATGTTTGAAGATCGTTTGTTGGGATTTTATGCTTTTACCAATAAGCTTTCCAATGATTATTTTAAACAAGAAGATTTTACTTTAATTAAACATGTTATTTGGCAAATTAGCTTACTTATTAATAATAACTCTATTTATGAGTCTTTAAAAAAAGTAGACAAAGAAAAGTCTCGTTTAATTTCTGTAATTTCTCATCAATTCAGAACCCCTCTTTCATCTATTCGTTTTAATTTAGAACTTTGCCGTGATAACAGTTTAAATAAAAAAGATAAAGACAATTCTCTTAAAGAAGCTTATCAGGGAGTTTTAACTATTGATAGTTATTTAGATCAACTTTTACTGGTTTTAGAAATGGAAAATACTGGATTTTCTTTAAAAAAAAGTAAAGTCTTTTTTGACGAAATAACCGAGCCAGTATTTTTATTAGAAGAAAAAAATATTAGAGATAAAAAATTAAAAATTAAAAAAGATATTTTTGATGAAAATTTTATATTTGAAGTTGATAAAGAAAAAATAATAAAAGCTTTGCATATAATTTTTTCAAACGCTGTTAAGTACTCTTTTGAAGAAGGAGAAATAGAATTAAATATTGAAAAAAAATATTTATCAGGTAAGGAAAATTTAGTTTTTTCAGTCAAAGATAAGGGTATGGGCATAGAAGATGAAAGTCTTAATAATATTGCTAAGAAATTTTTTAGAGGTAAGCAGGCTTTTTCTTTATCCCCTGAAGGTTTTGGTTTAAATCTTTTTATTGCGAGAAAAATAATCGAAGCTCATAACGGGGTTTTGTGGTTTGAAAGAGGAAAAAATAGTGGTTCTATTTTTTATCTTTCCCTACCTCTTTAGTTTTTTATGAAAAAAGTTAAAAGTATATTGTCTTCCGATTTTGATTATGATTTGCCGAAAGAATTAATTGCTCAAAATCCTGTTGCCAAAAGGGAGACCTGCCGACTGTTAATTTTGCAAAAAAATAATTCATTAATTAATCATCTTAATTTTTCTGATATAATAAATTACTTAAAACCAGGAGATCTTTTGGTTTTAAACAACTCTTACGTTATCCCGGCTAAATTAATTGGTCAAAAGAAATTAAGCGGCGGACTACTAGATGTTTTTTTACATCAAATCAAAAATAATCAGAATAAAAAAGGGGAAATATGGGAAGTGATGATTCGTGGTCGGGTTAAAATTGGCTTAAAAATCGATTTTTCTAGCGGTTTAGAGGCAGAAATTTTAGAAAAGAAAGAGGATGGTCTTTATTTTGTGGAATTTAATAAGAAAGGAAAGGAATTGTTAAAAATTATTGATGAAATAGGTCAGGTTCCTTTGCCACCTTATATTAAGAGAGGTCGCGAAATGAATATGTCTGATAAAAAAAATTATCAAACAGTTTTTGCTTCAAGAAAAAAGAGTGGATCGGTTGCCGCTCCCACGGCTGGTCTCCATTTTAGTAAAGATTTGCTTAAAAAAATTGAAAAAAAAGGAATTAATATTTCTTATGTTACTTTGCATGTTGGACTGGGAACATTTGCCCCTGTTCGAGAGGAAAATATGCTAAGTCATAAAATGCATAAAGAATTTGTAAGTATCGAAAAAAATAATTTAGATAAAATTTTACAAGCAAAAAAAGAAAATAAACGTATTATAGCTGTTGGCACAACAGCTTGTCGGGCAATTGAGTCTCTGGCTCAAAAAATAAAAAATAATCATCTCGATTTAAAAAACAATAAAGATTTTTCTTTTTGGACGGATATTTTTATTTATCCTGGTTTTAAATTTACTTTTACAGAAGCTTTAATTACTAATTTTCATTTGCCTAAATCAACCCTTCTTCTTTTAGTTAGTGCTTTAGCGGGCGAAAAAAAGATAAAAAAAGCCTATCAGGAGGCAATAAAAGAGAGGTATAGGTTTTTTAGTTATGGCGATGCTATGTTTATTTGTTAAATATAAGCCAATAAAGGCGATTTGATTTTATTTAATTTTTCTGTTATACTTTGAATTGAATTTTTAATAAAATTTTATTAATTTTTCATTAATTTTTCATAAAATATGAAAAAGTTTTTACTTTTTGTTTGGGAGATAGTTAAGGTGGCGGCTATTTCAGCAGCCATTATTATTCCGGTTCGCTATTACCTTATTCAACCTTTTTATGTAAAAGGGGCATCCATGGAGCCTAATTTTCATGATAATGAATATTTAATAATAGATGAATTGTCTTTTCGCTTCAATCCTCCTGTAAGAGGTCAGGTTATAGTTTTCCGTTATCCCAGAAATCCTCAAGAATACTTTATTAAAAGAGTTATTGCTCTTCCCGGAGAAGAATTGCAAATTAGAGATGGAAAAATTACTATATTTAACAGCGAAAATCCTGATGGTATGATTTTATCTGAAGATTATTTAGATGAATCTTTAAGAAATTATAATGATAATACTGAGAGAATAATAGTTGGACCGGATGAATATTTTGTTTTAGGGGATAATAGGGGTGCGTCTAAGGATTCAAGAAGCTTTGGTTCTGTAAATAAAAATTTTATAACCGGAAAGGTACTTTTTCGAGGTTGGCCTTTGTCTCGAGTAACTTTTTTTGATAACAATTATTGGCCAATTTATGAATAATAAAAAATATGCCTAAACAAAAAAAAGAAAAAATTGCTAAAATAAATAAACAAACTTCTAAGCCCGAAAAGAAAGCAGAAAAAAGAAGTTCAAAGTCAGAAAAAATTCCATCTCGCGTGATGGGGGTAAAAGATTTTTGTGGACAAGAGGGTCTTATTTTTGGCTTAATATCCGCTAAAATAAGTGAATTTGCTAATTTATACAGCTTTAAAGAGATAAAGGTTCCTGTGATTGAAAATTTTGACTTATTTAAAAAATCAAATAGAAGCAATAATGATAAAGACTTTTTTTTCGTAGATGGTGATAAAGGTGAAAAACAGGTTTTAAGACCAGAAATGACCCAAGGAATAGTTAGGGCTTTTATAGAAAATAATTTAATTGAAAGTGGTCTACCACAAAGACTTTTTTCCATGGGACCAGTTTTTAGAAAAGAAAAACTTCAATCAGGTCATTATCGAGAATTTACACAAGCCAATTTTGAAATAATTGGAGAAAAGAAGGCTATTTCTGAAGCTTTATTTCTAACTTCAATTGTTAATTTTTTAAAAGATTTAGGAATTAATGTTCAAATTCAAATTAATAGCTTAGGAGATCAACTCTGTCGTAAGGAATATGCTTCTAAATTAGCTGCTTTTTTTAAAGAAAGAGGCAAGAAAACCAAGCTTTGTACTTGTTGTAAAAATGCTTTAAGTAAAAATTGTTTAGCAATGTTAGACTGCAAAGAAGAAGAATGTGTTAAACTAAGAGAAGAAGCTCCTCAAATAGCCGATTTTCTTTCTTCTGAAAGCAGGGAATATTTTACTAAAATATTAGAAACATTAGATGAAATAGGGGTTAATTATAACTTTAATCCATATTTAGTCCGTGGTTTAAGTTATTACAATGATACTGTATTTGAGTTTTGGCCAATTAACGAAGAAGGGAATGTTTCTGGCAAGAATTCATTAGCGGCTGGTGGTCGTTATGATAAATTTATTGAAGGTTTTGGTGGTCCAGAAACTCCGGCCATCGGCTTAGCCTTGGGACTTGAAAGAATTCTATCAAAAATAAAGGATAAAAACGCCTTGATTAATAAATTAGAAGATGATATTATATTTATCGCTCAGTTAGGCGATCAAGCTAAGATTAAATCAATTAAACTTTTTGAAGAATTACGAGAGGCTGGTTTTAAGGTTAGACAGTCTTTAACTTCCGATAGTTTAAAAATTCAACTTGATGACGCTTTAGCTATGAGAGCTAGAACAAGTTTAATATTAGGTAAAAAAGAGATAATGGACGGTACAGTTTTGTTAAGAGATATGGATTCTGGTGCTCAAGAAACGATAATTTATAAAAAAATAAAAGAAAGGTTGTTAAAAATGAATAAAATAGTAGAGAAAAAAATTAATATTAGAAAGGAGGCGGGATTATATGGCGGATTTTAAAAGAAAACCAGGAGAAAGTTTTGAAGGTTTTTTGCGTAAGTTTAAACGTGGTTTGAAAAATAGCAAGAGACTCGAGAAAGCTCGCTCCAAAAAGCATCTTCAATCAAAAACCACCAAGCAAGCGCAGAAGAAAAAAGCTTTAATCGGCTTAGATCTTCAAAAGAAGAATGAATTTTTGCGTAAAATTGGTAAATTGCCTGAAGGTACTATGAGAGCTGGAAGATAGTATTTTTACTTAAAAACACCTTGTTTTAAAACAAGGTGTTTTTGTGTTTTAAATAGATAAAAAACTTTTGGCTAATTATTATTTATCTTTCATTCCTGGAATAAATCTTTTTATGTTAAGAAGGGATGATTTTTTAGAGAATTGTTTAATTCTTTCTTTAGCTCTTCTTGTTTTTACAAATTTTAACCAATCGGAATTGGGGTGTTCGCGATTTTTTTCGGTTATTATTTTTACCATGTCACCATTTCGAAGTTCTTGGTCAAGTTTTCCTAATTTATCGTTTATTAAAACACTAGCTGCTTTATTGCCAATATTTGAGTGAACCGCATAAGCGAAATCTATTGGTGTCGATTTTTCTGGCAATTCAAAAACATCTCCTTTTGGTGAAAAAACAAAAATTCTGTCTTGAAAAATATCAAGCTTTACTTTTTTTACCAACTCATCGGTGCTTGTTACTTCTTTTTGAACTTCAACTATTTCCTTTACCCAGGCCGGTGCATTATATTCACCGCCATGGTCCATGTGTTTGTAGTACCAATGAGCAGCTAAGCCATAAATACTTTCTTCATGCATTTCTTTGGTTCTAATTTGAAATTCAGTAGCTTTTCCTTCTGGTCCGTAAATTGTGGTATGAAGAGATTTGTAGCCGTTTGGTTTTGGAACAGCAATATAATCCTTAAATCTACTTGGGTTTGGCTTCCAAAGAGTGTGGATTATTCCTAAAGTTTTATAACAATCATTAACATTTGGCACAATAATACGCATAGCAAAAACATCATAAATCTCATCGAATTTACGATTTTTTTCTTGCATTTTTTTATAAATACTATATAAATGCTTAAAACGCATTTCAACCTCATATTCTATTTCTGCTTCCTCAAGTTTAGGAGTTAAGATGCTTTTTACCTTTCTAAAGAATTGATTTCTTTCAACTTTTTTTTCAACTTCGTACTCATATTCAAGCTCGTGAAATTTTTCTGGATAAAGAATTTTAAAACAAATATCTTCCATTTGCCACTTAAGACGACTAATACCTAAAAGACCGGCAACTGGCACAAATATTTCTAAAGTTTCTTGAGCAATGCGTTTTTGCTTTTCCTCGGGCAAGCTTTCTATGGTTCTTAAATTATTAAGGCGATCACAAAATTTTATAAAAATAACTCTCAAGTCACTAGTCATGGCTAGAAACATTTTTTTTAGATTTTCTTTGTACCTTTCAATACCGCGGTATTTGATTTTTCCTAATTTAGTAATGCCTTTTACTAAACCAGCTATTTCTGAACCAAATTCTTTTTCAACGTCTTCGATTGTTTTTTCAGTGTCCTCTGGCACATCATGAAGAAGTCCGGCAGCAACGGTTGATAAGTCAGCTTTAATTTCTGTTAATAAATAAGCTGTGTGCAGAGGATGAGTTATGTAGGGTTCGCCACTTTTTCGAACTTGTTCTTTATGGGCGTCTCTGGCATATTCAAAGGCTTTCTGTAAAACAGATGTGTCAGCTTCGGGGTGATTTTCTAGAAATTTTTTTATGATTCTCTCAATAGTCATTTTTAGGGAAATATTATTTTTATTTTTTTCTTATTTGTGTTATTATTTAGGTAGTTAAATTATATCACGTAAGGTGTAAATTTAAAAATTTTTAATTTTACTTGGATGAATAAAAAAATAAGATTCTTTGTCTTGGCTTTTAGTTTTTTAACCTTGTTTTTCTTGGTTAATTTTGCTTTTGCTCAAGACTTTGGTTTAACTGAAGTTGAGTCGGGACTCGATGGATCGCTAGTTGCAACTGATGACATAAGAGTTGTAGCTGGACGCTTTATTCAATTAGCCCTAAGCTTCCTAGGCGTTATAGCTGTTCTTTTGGTTATCTATGCTGGATTTTTATGGATGACTTCAGGGGGTAATGAAGAAAAAATATCAGTAGCTAAGAAAATATTAAAAAATGCTGTTATTGGTTTAATAATTATTTTAGCTTCTTGGGGGATAACAACTTTTATCATCAATCGAGTAAGAGATACTTTAACTGGCGCTGGTGGAACAAGTCAATGGCAAAGTACTCCAAGTGGTTTTTATAATCCTGGGATTGGCGCCTTAGGAGCTTGTTCGGTTGAAAGTATTTATCCTGAAGACGGACAAAAAGACGTTCCTCGAAACACTTCAATAATGATAACTTTTAAAGAGGAAATTGATTTAAGCTCTGTTTGTATAAGTGATGCTGGTTTGTCATGTGCTTGTGATAACAATACTTGTAATAAGTTAAACCCAGAAAATATTAGAATATTTAAAAATGATTTAGGTGATGCTTGTGCTGGCGGCTCTTGCCCAGCAGTTAATTCTAATGTCAGTGATGTGCTTGTTTCTGTTCCTAATGATAAAAAAACTTTAGTACTATCACCACTTAGTTATTTGGGTTCAAGCACGGGGCACACCCCTTATTCCGTTCGGTTTACTGACAGAATAAAAAAAACTGGCGGCGTTTCAATGTTTAGTTCTTGTAGTAGTAATTATTTAGAAGTAACTTTTACAATTAGCAATGTTTTAGATCTTGAACCACCAATTGTTTTGCAAGATAAAATAGTTCCTAGACAGGACAACGAGAAAGATCTTTATGGAGAATCAGTTTCTCCCGTTTCAGCTATTGCTGAGATAAAAGTAAATGCTTGCCCAGAAATTTATTCTAAAGCAGAAGTTTTATCAATTAGTCCTTCTGGCCCAGAAGTTTCTTTTGATAATTATACGGGGCAAATAAGCATTTTTAAAATATCTATTCCATCTGACAATACCAACAAGGCTCAGCTATTTAATGGTTTAAATAATAGTCTCTTAGGAATTGCTGATTTCAATTCTAATAATGAAGTGTTCTTTGCCGATTATAAATTAAAATTTAAAACTGAAACTCGTGAATCAGGAAATATTTGGGAAATAAAAATTAAACCAGAGCGTTTAGCCGATACCTTAAGAGTTAACTCAATGGTTTATACTTTTTCTTCTGTTTCAGGGAATAATAATATTGCTGTTTTGGAAAACTGTAATTCTCTTTCTCCTTCAAACCTAGAAAGCCAAGCTTTTAATATCAAGGCAGTTTTAAGTGGTCATCCTGATATTGAATTGGAAAATTCTAACGGCTCATTAATAAAATTAAAATCAAGAGTGGCAGGAATTTCTGGTAATAGTATTGTTTTAAGTGCTAGTAATCCAAGCTCTTTATCCATAAAACCATTTACTGGTGGGCTTAATAAAATAGACTTAAGTGAAGTAAAAGACAAACCAGATCGTCCTCGAAATTCTGCGATTCAAATAAATTTTAACGAACCAATTAATCCTTTAACCGTTTCTGGTAGTGCTGACGAAGTCTCTAATTTTATAAGAGTTGTTAATTTTAGAAGTGATTCCTTGCCTTCTGGATCATCATGTTCCGCTAATTCCGATTGTAAATCTTTTAAGTGTGATAATTCTATTTGCGTGGGAGATTATGTAAATGGTCGTTTCATGGTTTCTAATCGTTATCGCACTGTAGAATTTTTATCTAACGAGGAATGTGGAGTTAATGCTTGTGGGGATAAAATTTATTGTTTGCCGGCTAACAGTAATTTAAAAGTTGAGCTACAGGCAGCAAATTTAAAAACTTGCTCAAATAATAATGACTGTGCAGCTTTAAGTCCCTTTAATTCATGCTCGTCAGTACCTTTAGGTTATAATGTTTGTCAAAATTTAGAGGGAAAAAATTATCCGTCAGCTAATATAGCTAATCTTGATGGTATAATAGACGCCGCAACTAATTCTCTTGATGGAAATAGAAATACCAGTTCCCAAGGTCCACTTAGTTTTTATAATGAAAATAACCCTTCAATAGAAAACGGTGATAATTATTCATGGTCATTTTTTGTTAGCGATAAAATAAATTTAGACCCACCAAGAATAACATACATTGGACCAGGACAAGGCTCAAGTGAGGTAGAGCCAGCTAGTCCAATTGATGTTTATTTTAATACTTTAATGCTAAACAGCACATTAATTAGCGGCAGTACCGATATAAGGGCGGGTAGTAATGTTTATAATCATAAATTTATTAACTTAAGAAGTTCTGCTCCGGCCGCTTTTGGTTATTGGATAAATAGCGAAAATAAAGATATTGAACCTTTTGACGGAGAACCAGATATGACAATTGCAACTATTGGACATACTCCACTTCCTGAATCAATGACTTTTTATGCTCAAGTAGGCTCCGGGGTTAGAGATATTTATCAAAATTGTTTCAAACCAAGCATCGGTCCTGGCTGTTCTGAAGTTGACGGCTCTTGTTGTTTTGGAGAATCGACAACAGAATTAGACTCATCGGGTAATTGTCGTTTATAATTTTATATAAAATTAAAACCGAAATATAGGTTTAAAAAAATGATAAACAGAAAAAAATTTTTTAAGATAACTTCTTTCCTGCTTTTATTGGGAGGTATTTTATTTTTTCGCATAGCCTTTGCTCAAGACTACGGGATTGACCAGGTGGCCAGTGGTTTAGACGGATCACTTGGCGAAACAAATAGCGACCCAAGGGAAACGGCGGGAAGAATAATAAATTTTGCCTTAGGGTTTTTAGGTATATTAGCGGTGGGCATAATTCTTTATGGCGGTTTTAAATGGATGACCTCAGGCGGAAATGAAGAAAAAGTTTCCGAAGCTAAAAAAATACTAGTTGCTGGAGTTATTGGCTTAGTTATAATTTTAGCCTCTTGGGGAATTGCCAGCTTTTTAATTAATAGAATTAGCGGCGTAATAAGCGGTGATAATTGGGGATACAATAGCGGAGATACTCAAGCTTGTGGTTGTGGAGGATACATGGTTTGGAACAATGGATCTTTTGGCGCTTGTATAGGCTCTGATTGTAGTGGTTGTTATGGAGCTGGTTGTGGCCCTGTTAGTTGTGATGGTAGTGCTTTGCCTGGTTGCCAAGCTACTGATCAAATTTGTGGCGAGGGAAATTACTGTGACAACAGCTGTTTATGTCGCCCCTTGGGTCAGGCTGGTGATTCTTGTAATAGATCTTCAAGCGGCTCTACTTGTCAGGCTGATGATGCTTTATGTGGCGCCTATTTAACTTGTAGTCCCGATTCTTGTACCTGTATAGGGTCTCCCGTTATAATTGATATTAGTCCAGCGGGCGGTTTTTGTCAGAATGAACAGAATAAAAGTTGTAAAACGGACGCAGATTGTAGTGATACTTGCAACTTAAGTGCTCCCAATGGAGCGACGGGAAATTTTCTAACTATTACTGGACGAAATTTTGGATCTTATGATGCTGATAAGAGTAAGGTTATTTTTTTAGGAAGTGGCACTGAAAAAGAAGCTGATAGGCCAAACATTATAAATCCAGACTGTATTAGTTTCTGGAGAAGTGATCAGATAATTATCGCTATTCCAGCTGGCGCAGCGACTGGTCCTATAAAAGTTGTTGCCGCCGATTCTCTTTTTGACACAACCAATAATGACTATGGCCCAATTATTCCAGATTTTCGTTCCAATAGTATTGTTCGTCCTGGTTTATGCGAAATTGATCCAATAAGAGGACAGTTAAGTTCGGAGGTTTCTTATTCCGGTGTTAATCTTTTCTCAGGCGAGGCTTATTTTGGAAATTATCAAACTAATGTTAGAGGCCTTGTTTCTGATTTTAGTGACCCCAAAGGCTTACAAGGTTTGTCAGCTACTCCAAATATTCGAGCTGGTGAGTCAGGAAGTTTTGTCCAGGCAACCTTAAATGGTAGTTTGGAGAAAAGTAATTTTTTAACATTTGTAAAAGAAAAAGAACCTAATGAAGGGGCTTTTATTTCTTCGTTTTCTCCAAGCTCTGGAAACACTGGTCAATACGTAACTATTTATGGATCTGGTTTTGGAGGAGCAAAGGGTAATAGAAAAGTTTTTTTTGGAGACATTGAAGCTTCTTATGATTTTCCAGAAGTTTGTTTAAATTCTGTTTGGAAAGATAATCAGATAATGGTTAAAGTTCCTAAAGATTTAAATCCTTCCGACTATGTTATAAAAATTGAATTAGGAGATAAAACTGTTAGCACTGATAATTTAAATCCCAAAGCCTTTACTTTTGATCAAAATATAGATTTAAAAACAAGTTTGTGTAAAATAGATCCTATTCGCGGACCAACCTTAACTAAGGTTGCTATTTGGGGTGAATATTTTGGTGCCCCTTCTAGCGAGGTCTCAATTAAATTCAATGGTTCTGATAATGTGTCAGCTATAGTTAAGAAAGATGGTCGGGCTGATAAGGTGGAAACTTCTGTGCCGGAAAATTCAATTACTGGTCCTGTTAGAATATTTAAAAACGGTGTTTATGGTAATGATTTAAATTTCTCAGTTGGGGCTTGTATTTCTAATTCTGATTGTGGGTCTCAGGTTTGTTGTCCGGCTGGCACTTTTAAAAAAGGAATGTGTGTTAATACACTTGATAAATGTTATGTTGACGTACCGAGCTCTGTTTATGAATGGAGTTTTAGTACCGCTTTTTCTAATCCAGAGACAGAAGCAGATAGCTGTGCCGGATTATCTAAATATTACGGATTTTGTAATGTTGGTGCCTGTCCAAATGCTTCTGGTATATGTTCTCCTTATGCTGGTGGAGATAAAATATTTGGTGTCAATTGTAGTTATGATTGTTCAAGTGTAGCTGGTTGTAGAATTGGAGAAAATAATTGTACTTATAACACAAACCTTGATAAATGTTTACAAAACTTAGAAAACGAACAAGAGCAAAATTGTGATTTAGATCAATCTTTCGAATATGAGTTAAATGGACAGGCTTTATCTACTAAATTATATTGTAATGAAAATGGACGTTTGGAAATAAATTTAACATCATCTTGCCCAGAAGGATTTATAAGAGGTGTGGGAGATAAATGCTATAATCCAACTTCAACTTGTTCTAGCTGCGACTACGGTTTGAAATGTGAAAATATAAATGGTTTTGGTCGCTGTATTTCAAATAAATTATGTCCTAGTGGGTCCATTTGTGAGTCTGAGAGTGATTCTTCGGTAGGCCGTTGTGTTTCCACAAAAAGCGCTAGCTGTGATTGTTGTTGTACCGTTGGGCAGAGTGCTCGGGATTGCTGCTCTTTTCAAAACAAAGACGGCGAAGTTGTTCAATTACAATGCGGAGGAACTTGTGGTAGTGATACTACAAACGATGATAGTGGTTTAGGTCGTTGTAGTGGTTGTGCGGCTGCTGGAGATACTGCCCTTGAAAGAGATGCTGCTTGTAATTGTTCAGGAACCAGTGGTCAATTTTGTGAAGTTAATGATTCTAGTTTTCCAAATGGATATTGTACTGATTGTGCTAGTTTGAGCCCAGAGGCTTGTCTTGAACATGCTAATGTTTGTTGTTTAGACTCTGCCTCAGGGATTTGTCGAGGTGGAAAAGGCAATTTAATAAGCGATAATCCTTTAAGTGAGGACTTTGGTTATTGCGCTTATTATAATTGTTCCGCTACTGAATCAAATGTTTGTGCTTCTAGTTATCCTGTTAAAACAGGTAGTTATTTAAGTTTAGAAAAATGTGAAACCGAATGTGCTTTAAGTGATCCATGCTCAGCCTTAGAAGGGTTTGACGCTTGTTCAGCTGAAGCCAGTGGTCGTTGCTGCTTTGATGCCAAGGAGTCAAAGTGTACCTTAGGAGAAGTTATAAATGATGGCAATCCAGAAAACCAAGGTTACTGTGCTTATTATGATTGTAAGGAAGAAGAAAAGCTTTGTGCTTCTGAAACTAAACTAAAAACAGGAAACTATAAAGGTATTAAGGAATGTGAATCAGCCTGTGCTAATCCTATAAGTGGCGTTGGATTATCTTGTTCTGTAAGTGGTTATTTTGGCATTAAAGACCCCTATGTTTGTGACACTTCTTTGTGTAGTGCTCCAGGATTTTCTTGTATGGCAGAGGGAGGGGTTCTTGGCTCAGCTACTTCAGGTGATTGTGGAACTTGTTGTTGTCAGCCGGTAACTACTCCGGGAGCTTTTGATTCATGTCAAAATATTAATCCGAATTTATCTTGTATCGCTGATCGCGGAAATTGTGCTGGAGCAGAAAGAGGTTTATGTTGTGGTTGTGAAACCGATGAGCAATGTGGCTCACCAGAACTAGTTGGTTGTGGTAATGATACTTGTTGTGAAACAAGACCAACAATCGTTTCGAGTTTTCCAGCCCATTTATCAGATAATGTTTGTCGTAATGCTATTTTAAAATTTAGCTTTAATCAGTTAATGGATCAATCGTCCTTAGACAATAATATTGTTCTAATTGAGGAAAGATCTTTTGGGGATGGGATTTGTCCAAACGGCTCTTTTGTAGCTTCAGCTGAGTCTTTAAAAGACGCTATAGCTTATAATAATAATTTCTTTGCCAGAATAGAAAATTTCTTTAGAGTTTCAGTTAGAAAAATTGCCTCTTTATTCTCACCATCTCTAAGTAATAGGGCATTAGCTGAAAAACCAAGTGAGGACAAACTTTATTGTATGATTCCTGGTAAAGCATTTTTAGAAAATACGGCCGAAGCCAGTACTGTTAATTTTTTATCAAATACTATTTTATCACCATCTACTAATTACTATTTATTAGTTTTAGGTGATGAAAATTTAAATAGTCAAACAGGTATACTAAGTCTTAAAGGAGTTGGTTTTAATGGTCGTGGTTATCCCGATGCTTCTATCCCAAGCGGATTTTTAGAAGCTGAGAATATTAAATTTAATGAAAAGAGTTTTAAAAATTCTGAAATAATTAAATTTTCAACCCTTTCTTCTCAAAGTGCCATGTCTGGCATATGTGCTATTTCGAATATCGATGTTAAGCCTATTTCCTATTTATTTAAAACTACTGACAACGCCTTGGAGTCTGAAGAAAAAGATATTCCTGGTTCAGGTAGTTTTGATTCAAAAGCTGATAAGGATAAAGTCTGGAGCGCCTTTGCTTTAAGCAGTGACGGACAATCCTTGCGTCCAGTTGGTGGCTATTTTTGGGATTATAAGTTTACTATTGCTGATGAAACAATCGCCAAAGGAGAAAGATTAAACGGCTTACCTTTAAATCAATATTTTGTTTCAGCTCAAAAAGGTATAACTGATGGTAAAACAAAAATAAACGCTTCTATAGATATGTCTCGTTTTATCGCTAACACTCCAGGGTCAACTTGTAATAGCGACGCGACCTGTTCTTGTTCTAATGATATTTGTGAAGAAAATTGTTGTAATTACTATTCGGCTGGCAATAACTTTAATAAAAACGCTGACATTTTTGTATTTATATGTAACAATCCTTGGCCAGCGATTAGTCGTGATGGCCTATGGTCTCCTTGGTACGATAGTGTAAATAATTGTACAATTGGAGAAAGTGATTGCGGTAATTTTAATTATAGCTTTTATTATTGTCGCGATGCTGGAACCAGCGGAACATACGATGATTTACCAGCTGTTTTAAATGAACCGGTGATTATTGGTAGGAATAATAACTTGATTTGCAGCTCTGATCGCCCCGCTTCTTGCAATAATGTAAATGATCGTTGTGGAGATGATAGAAATGGTGATGGTGTGCCTGATGGAATATGTATTTGGAATGTTTTAAAAGAATCATATTTCTTTAGAGAAAAATTACCATCTTCAGGAAGGATAATTGAAGCCTTGGATTTAAAAACCAGTGGTCAGGTGAAAATTTCTTGGGAGTCAAATGCTGATCAAGTTGATGCTTACAAAATATATTATATTCGTGCGGGCAAAAGTGAAATATCTTTTAGAGAAATTAAGGCCAACAATACTGATATATGTAGTTTAAATAATAATATCTATAGCTGTTCGGCTATTGTATCTGGTTTAGATAATGGCTTTAATTATGCTTTTAGAATTGGCGTTGTTTCAGTTAACAAAGCCGAAAGTCCAGCTGCTAACGAAAAAATAGCCATGCCTACTGACAAAACAGCTCCAAGTGTTCCACAAAATTTAGAGGCTAATCCTGTTGGAGAAAACTCAGTTCGTATTAGCTGGCAAGAAAATAATGACGACACTTCTTTTTACCGAATTTACATCGGATTAAGACCGGGTCTTTATGGAAAATCTTTTGACTCTCCAGTTAAAAAAAGTGGTGAAGCTTTAAATAATCTTGTATTTTCTGCTTCTGAGTTTTCTTTTTCTGGTAATTATATAGCCATATCAGCAATTGATGGTTCTGGTAATGAAAGTTCTAAGTCAGAAGAATTGCTTTTTATTCCCTTAGGAGATTAAAAAATATATTTTCCATAGCTTTGATTTTATGAAAAATGAAAAAAATATGAACATTCGTCGTTTTATTTTAGTATCTGCTTTTGTTTTTTTAGCCGCTTTGGTTTTTTATCCAGCCGAGGCTCAAGAAAACTCAAATCCTTTTTCTGATTCAGCTGATGCTATTGCGGTTCGAGTTGTTCCTAATCCCAATCATTACAGCATCGCCTCTTGGTACAGAAGTCAGGGCTTTGCTGGATCACCACAAGCTCTAACGGTTGATGGCTATGAAGCGATAAGAGATGGACGAACTGTTTATGTAAATGCTGCTAATGTCAGTGACAGCAAAGATGTGTTTACAAATATATATGTTATTTCTTATAGCCAGGAGCCATCAGAAAAAACAGTTGATATTTTAGGACAAATAATTTCTCGTTGGAAGTTTAATGATAATTTAAGTAAAGGAGAGTTTTCGGATGCTTCTTATTCCTGCTCTGTGTCATCTTTTTCTTGTCAAAACGATAGTGATTGTTCTAATGATCAAATTTGTTCAACCTCAGGAAACAGCACGGGATCATGTGTTTTATTAAATAAAAAAAATTGTCTAATTGACAGTGATTGTCCGAGTGGATTTTTTTGTGACAGTCATAAAGCAATGATTATAAGAGATACTAAAAGAATCGGACGTTTAGAGGAAATGAAAGAAGCTTTAGCTAATTATCGCCAGAAAACTGGTTACTATCCTCGTTTAACAGCTGGAACTTATTTGGCAAACAAAAGCGTGTCTGTCTGGCCTAGTTGGTCTCAGAATTTTTTAAGTGAATTGGCCGTTTCTCCAAATTATGTTGATCCTATAAATAGACTTGGTTATTGCCCAGGTTTTGATAAAATTACTTGCTGGGATGAAATTAGTCGACGCTTTGTAAATGATCCAGGTCCACAATCTTTGCCATTACCAGATAACAGCTATGTTATGGTTTATGCTTCTAATTCAGAGGGTTCGAGTTACAATTTATGCTCCTCTTTAGAAAGTTATGATTTTGGATATGAATTTAATCCCGGTGATTATAGTGGTTCGGCTTGTTTAACTAATTTTACAACCGGAGGTGGAAGCGGTGCTAATATTTCCCCTATTGTAGTCGACTATTATTTAAGTGCTCAAGCTGGGAGAGCTTTAAATGGCTATATTAGGGTTTTTGATGAAAACAACGATCCTTTAGAATGGGAAATATCAACTGGTGATGCTTCTAAATGGCTTGGCTGGAGTGCTGCACCAGTTTTAATTGATACTAGTAATAAATTTGAAAAAAAAGTTTATGCCGCCTCAACTCCAATAACTCCCTCAAATAATAACTATAACTTTAATTTAATTGTCAGTGATGGTCGCGGTGGCGCCATTGAAGAAACATTTAGTATTAAAATAGAGGAGCCTGGCGTTTTTATTGAAGCAGAAAATTCTATTCACACCCTTAAAGAAGGAACTCCTTTTTATTATAGTTTTTATTTTTCAGGAGAAAATTTATCCCCTAATCCCAGTGCTTCCGACTATGTAGTACAAAAAATTTCCGGACCAGAAGTTGGATCATTTTTTGTAAGAGAAGGGGATGGAAAACCAGTTCCATCCGGTAATAATCGCTATAAAGTTAGTTATACCGGAACTATTAATCCCGCAAATTATCCTAATGGAGAGTTCTCTAACGATGTTAGAATTGGCTTTGATATAAGAGTTAGAGACAGAAATAATAAATGGTTTAATAAAGTATTTTATGTGGATTTTTTATCACCTAAACCACCTTTAAATTTTTCCTGTCCTTTATCAGCGAGAATTAATTCGTCGGGTAGTTATAAGTATTTTTATAATTGTTTGGTCGGCCCAGATTCTTATTTAGATCAAAAAACTACTTATCGTTTAGAAGGTTTGCCGAGCTCTGATTTTAGCTTAGATTTAGGCAGTGCTGAACTTTCTCAAAATAGTTTTTATATAAGCGGATATCCAAAATCTTTTCCTGGCAATCAGGCTGGATCATATTTTAATGTTAAGGTGTCAGCTACCTCTCCTTTTGGAGCAAAGTCACAGAAAGAATTTAGCTTGAGAATAAATAGTTATTGTGGTGATGGCATTAAGCAGGCGCCTAACTCTGAAGGACGCGGGGGTTTATATAATGATGGCTATGAAGATTGTGACGGATTAGATGGTGTGGCGGCCCATGCTTTAGACAACAGCTCTATTAACCGTCAGTATGCTTGTAATACAAACGTAGGGGATAAGACTCCATTTGAAATATCCTCTGGAAATTATTGTGTCTTTAAATATCCTCTTGATGGTGGCGGTTTTTGTGGAGATGGTTTTTGTCAGACAGCTAAAGAAAGAAGAGCTACTTGTCCTGTTGACTGTGGTATTAATGCTGGCGAAGGAGATGACACAGCCTGTTTTTCTGACAGAGACTGTGATATAGGCTTTATTTGTGATTTTGCTATCAGAGACTGTAAGGCTGACCCAAGTTATTGCACAGCCGATGGACAATGCGACTTAGGTTATAAATGCACTAGCAATAAATGTGAAAAGAAAAGTTGGGTAGTTGAGGAAATTGTTAAAGACATACAATTTCTTGAAGGAGATGCAACTTTAGCCGGAGTAACATACGAGTATTACAAGGGTGTATCTACAAAAAGCTATCGGTTTACAAGTAGTCAAATAAACAACACCTATCCTAAAAAAATATGTTTATCAGATTCTTTTTCTAACCCAACAAACCCTTTAGCTAACTGTACATTTATTCAAATAGATAATCCTATTTGCGTAGACAACACGAAATATACATCAAGTGATAATACTCACAAAACAAATCAAATAAAATGCCCAATTGGGTTTAAAGATTTAAAAAGAATTGGTGTGGCCACAGGGGATAGTTGTCGAGACAAAGATGATTTAAGATCATCAAGAATTCCTGGTAATTGCACAGACAACTGGCTAACAACTAATTGGTGTGATCGTTATAGATATGAATGTGTGGGAACTGATTTTATAGTTAGATATTTTGGAGATTCTTGTAAAACTATTGGCAGCAAAGTTATAAACGGAACAATGAATTATAATGGTGTGTGTGTTGTAAGCAGCAGTCCTTCTAGTAGTGGCGGCGGCGGAGGTGGGGGTTCTGTTGTTAAAGAGATTGAGGGAAACAGTGGAGGTGGTGGTGGCGAAGATCTTATGCAGCGTTTGGAATAATTTTGTTAAATATTTATTTATAAAAAATTATCATTTTTTTGTTAAAGATAATAAATTTAAAACAAGTATATGGATAGAAAAAAAATAATCATTCTCGGCAGCTTGGTCGCTTTATTAATTGCTTTATTGGTTTTTTTGTTATTCTTTAATCGCAATAAAGACATCGAGACTCAAGAAAAAAATGATTTTAAGGTGGAGTTTTTAAGCGCTGAACAAAAAAATGAGCTTGGTTTAGATCAAGAAATTAAAGCTCAAGCTTTTCGCGATTCAGATGGTAATTTGATTTATAAAATAATAAACAACGATTCGGAAATAGTTTTGGATCCAGTAGCTGAGAATTTAATGGAAGCAAGAAAATAAATACATTTGGAAAAATACTTCAAATGATTTATAATATAGATAAGTTAACAAGGCTTGAGATTTTTTCTTAAGTTTAAAAGAAAATAAAAATATGTTTAATGATTTAACTGGAGCACAAAATCCTCAAAACGCTAAAGTCGACGATATTTTTGCCGACACTGATAATGCGACTGGAGGACAACAATCTTCACAAATTGAAACAAGAAGAGTTGGCTTAACTTCTAACCCTTCTAATTCAAGTTTAGAAACAAATTCTCTGCAAGCAGGACAAAAAGTTATTTACGAAGAACCGGAAGAAGGCAGAGGTGGCGGAAAATGGTTAAAAATTGCTATTTTTGCTGTCGTTGGTGCTATTTTGATTTTAGGTGCTTATTTAGCTTATAGTAAATTTCTTGCTCCAAAACCAGAAAATAATGAACCTATAATTAATCAAATTCCAGAAAACAATCAAAACGTGCCTGTTGTTGAGGAAAAAGATGATTCTTTTGTTACGCCAACGGTAGAGGAAAAGGAAGAAGAAAAAGAGGAGGTGCCAAGCGTTGACTTAAGTCAATTAGACTCAGATAAAGATGGTTTATCGGATTATGATGAAATTTATAGATACGGCACAGATCCTTATAATTCAGACTCAGACGGAGACGGCTTAACAGACTATGAAGAAATAATGACTTATAAAACCGATCCTTTAAAAGTAGACACTGATGGAGACGGCTTAAGTGATTATGAAGAAGTGATGATTTATAAAAGCGATCCTCTTATTACTGATACCGACGGCGATGGATATAGTGACGGGGAGGAAGTTAAAAACGGTTATAATCCTGTCGGCGAAGGTCGTTTAGAAATCTAAAATTTTTTAGACAATATAAAATATGACTGAAAAGGATGGACAAAAAGAGAGCTCACGTCACCGTATAAATCTTTTTGAAAAAAAAGAAACGGCAAAACTGTCTTTAGATTTACATACTATGCCAAAAACAGAAACCGGCCATTTTCAAAAATGGCTGGTTTTAGGATTTTTAATTTTTGTTTTAATTATTATAGCCGTTTTATTTTTTATTTAAAGTAAAAATATGTTTTCTTCCAAGAACAAAAAAACAGAAAAAGAGGAAAAAATAAATGAGAAAGATATTTCTGATCAAATTGAACGTGATTTGATAGTTCATAATATGCCTAATCAAGAAAAAATATTAGGCACAGTTTCTAATCCTTTAGCAGCTGGAAAAGTTAGCTTGCAGAGCCATGTTGCGGAAAAAAAGAAATTTAAAATAGTGGGAGTTTTAATTATGTTCTTTGGTTTTATTGTTATAGCGGCTATTGTTTATTTTGCTTATATATACACTATTTCTCCAGTAGCCAATAAAAATAAGATTGAAATAAAACCTGAAAATGAAATAAAAAAATCGGAAGCGGAATTACAAGCCTCATCTACCGAACCTGCTCCAGTTCTTGATTTAAATGACAACAATGACACTGTTTTAATTGAAGCAGTTGAGGTAAGTGGGCCCGAGGTAGACGAGGTAGACGACGCACCTCTTTTAGATAGTGATGGAGACGGTTTATACGACGAAGAGGAGATTATTCTTGGCACATCCAAAGATAATCAAGATAGCGATGGGGATGGGTATAATGATTTGCAGGAAATTTTAAATTCTTATAATCCAGCCGGAGTCGGTAGAATAGAAGACAATTCAAATCTTGTTTTTTATCGTAATCAGGCCTATTCTTTCAATTTTTTATATCCTGTGGCCTGGTTAACTAATCAGTTAAATGATAATACCTTTGTTTTAGAAGCGGCAGATTCATCTTATTTTCAGGTTTCGGTTATGAAAAATGACAATAAATCAGGAATCGTTTCTTGGTACGAAAACATGTTTAAAGATGAGAGCGTCAGCCTTGATCGTTTGATTGTAAAAAGTGATTTTGAGGCGATAAAAAGTGCCGATGGTTTAAATTTCTATATTACAGAAGAAAGTCGGGAAAATATTTATGCTCTATCTTATATACCAATTAATTCCGAAAGACTTGCTTATAAAAATATATTCAATTTAATGTTAAATTCTTTTACTTTTAAAAAATAAAAACACTAGGGAAAAATAAAAAAACATCGTTTAAATAGCGATGTTTTTTTTGTTATGTGAGGTCCTGTGACTAAATTATTTGCCTATTACTTTATCAACTAGTCCATAAGCTTTAGCTTTTTCTGCGTCCATGTAATTATCTCTATCACTGTCTTTTTCAACTTCAGCAACTTTTTTCCCGGTATGAAGAGCTAGTATTTTGTTTAATTTTTCTTTGGTTTTTAAAATATGCTCAGCATGAATTTTAATATCTGAGGCTTGCCCCTCTGCTCCGCCCATAACCTGATGAATCATTACTTCGCTATTTGGTAATATAAATCTTTTTCCTGGTTCACCAGCGGCTAATAAAACTGAAGCCATTGAGGCAGCCATGCCGACACAAATAGTTGAAACATTAGATTTTATATAACGCATAGTGTCATATATTGCCAGTCCAGCGCTAACAGAGCCGCCAGGGGAATTTATATAGAATTTAATATCTTGATCTTTGTTTTCAGCATCTAAAAAGAGAAGTTGAGCAATAATTATATTGGCAACATGATCGTTTATAGCTTCACCTAAGAAAATTATTCTATCTTTTAAAAGACGAGAATAAATATCATAAGCTCTTTCCGATTGACCATCTTTTTCTATAACCGTTGGTATTAAAGGCATATATTTTGTTGATTTAAATTTATTATTTGCTTTAAATATAAAACAAATATTAGTTTTTGTAAAGTTTGAATAAATTAAAAAATAGTTTTAATTATTTTGAGAATTTTTATTAAGACTTGATTTTTAAGTCTATTTATTCTAAGATAGTTAAAGCTTGAAAATAAAGAATAAAAATTTATATGTCTTTGAATCAAAAGTTTTCGAAATTGTCGGCCAGAGGCCGTAATTGGTGGGTTTTTTCGGCCGTTATCTTTTTGTTTTTAACTGTCGGAATTGTTGTAGCCGGTGAGTCTTATAATAATTTTTCTCGTTTTTTGGCGACAAAAACAAATGATATTATTATATTGCCAACAACTAAGGCTTTAGATTTTACTCTAGGTCTTGATTTGCAAGGTGGAGCTCACTTAGTTTATGAAGCTGATATGAGCGGTATCGACGAAGCTGACAGAAGTAATGCTTTAGAATCCGTTCGTGACGTTGTTGAACGTCGAGTTAATATGTTTGGCGTTAGCGAGCCGCTTGTGCAAGCTAATAAAACAGCATCCGGAGAATATAGAGTAATCGCCGAACTAGCTGGAGTAAAAGATGTTCAGGAGGCAATCGATATGATAGGTGAAACTCCTATTTTGGAATTTAAAGAACAAAATCCTAATGCCAACACTTCTTTTGACGAAGAAGCTTTTAAAAAGCAGATAGAAACTGAATTAGCTCGTCAAATTGAATCTCAAGCTAGCTCCACAACTAGCTCCACAACCAGTTCTGAAGAAAATATAAATGAAATAGTTTTAGAAGAAGGTCAGGCAGAAATTGATTTGAGTAATTTTGAAATTCCTTCTGACATGATAACAGACGATTCTTTAAGCGAAGAAGAATTTCTGAACTCATGGATTAGCACTGGTTTAACTGGTAAATATTTAAAACGTTCATCTGTTCAATTTAATCCTAATGACGGCTCTCCTGAGGTTTCTTTGGAATTTAATGATGAGGGGGCAAAAATGTTTGAAGAAATAACAGCTAGAAATATTGGACGTCCTTTGGCTATATTTTTAGATGGTTATCCAATTAGCATTCCTAATGTAAATGAAAAAATTACTGGTGGACAGGCCTCTATTTCTGGAAGCTTTAGTTTGGATGAAGTAAAAACTTTAGTAAAACGTTTAAATTCTGGAGCTTTACCGGTGCCTATTTCTCTTATAGCTCAAAAAACAGTTGAGGCTAGTTTAGGCACAGAGTCAATTCAAAAAAGTTTATCAGCTGGCTTAATTGGTTTAATTCTTATCTCCATTTTTCTTATAATAGTTTATAGATTGCCAGGCTTATTATCAATCTTTTCTTTAGCCGTTTATGGTTTGACTGTTTTAGCTATTTTTAAAGCTCTGCCTGTTTGGCTAGCCCTTATTTTAATTGTCTTAATAATTGCTTTGATATTTTATATCTTTAACGAGTTAAAGATTTTTAACGCCTCTTTAGCGGTTTTATTTGGAGTAGCTGGTTTAATATTATTTTTCTATGCTCTACAACCTTTAACCCTAACAGTCGCAGGTATTGCTGGATTTATTTTGTCTTTAGGAATGGCCGTTGATGCTAATATTTTAATTTTCTCTCGTGTTAAGGAAGAATTAAAAGAAGGAAAAACCGTTAAGCAGTCAATTGATGATGGTTTTAGAAAAGCCTGGCCATCAATTAGAGATGGAAATTTTTCTACTATTTTAACTTGTTTAATTTTGATGTTTTTTGGAACCTCAACTATTCAAGGTTTTGGAACAACTTTATTTATCGGTATAATCGTTTCCTTATTTAGTTCTATCGTTATAACAAGGGTTTTAATGACTCTAACTTCGGGAAATTATTTAGATAATAATAAATGGTTATTAGGTGTAGCTAATAAGAAATCAAAAGAATAATTTAGTTATTAATTCGAGAATCACAAGCAATCATATGCTAAAAATTATAAAAAATAGAAAAATTTATTTAAGCTTTTCCGCTTTATTAGTTGCTGCTTCAATTTTTGCCCTTTCTTTTTGGGGTTTAAATTTCGGTATCGATTTTAAAGGTGGCAGTTTATTAGAAGTTCAGTTTGAAAACTATAATCCTAGTATTATCGAAATTCAAGAAAGCTTAAAAGATGCCCAGCTTAATAACTTAATCATTCAGCCAACAGAAGATTCATTTATTCTACGTTTTAAAGAAAATTCCGAAGAGGCACATGAAGCGGTTTTAGCTGGTTTAAGAGAAATGGTGTCTGATAATGACGAAGCTTCTTTAAAAGAGCTTCAGTTTGACGCCGTTGGGCCTTCAATTGGAAAAGAGTTAAAAAGTAAATCTTTTAATGCTTCTCTAATTGCTTTAGTAGTTATTATTATTTTTATATCCTTTTCTTTTAGAAAAGTTTCCTTGCCGGTTGCTTCTTGGAAATATGGCGTTTCTTCGATTATTGCTTTAGTTCACGATGTTTTAATTACTTTAGGTGTTTTTTCTGCTTTAGGTTATTTTTATGGAGTTGAGGTAAACACCCCTTTTATTGCCGCAATTTTAACAATTCTCGGTTATAGTATAAATGATACAATCGTTGTGTTCGATCGCGTTAGGGATAATTTGCCAAAAAGTAAAGAAACTTTTGCGGATACCGTTAATACTAGTTTAAATCAGACTTTGGGCAGATCTTTAAGCACTTCTTTTTCTACAATACTTGCCCTTTTAGCTATTTATTTCTTTGGCGGAGAAACAATTAAAGATTTTTCCTTGGCCTTAGTTATTGGTGTAGCAATTGGAACTTATAGCTCTATTTTTGTAGCTAGTTCAGCTTTAGTTATCTGGGATAATATTTCTCGATCTAAAAGACAAATAAAGGAATAGTAATTTTTATTTTTTTACGCTTCATAAAAAACCCTTGAAAAAGGGTTTTTTGTTAAAGGTAAATAATCTTAAATGTTTCCATTATTAAATATTGAAAGAAATTTGGCATTTGTAATTTGCTTTATTTGCTTTCAAAATTTTGCTATAATTTAAATATGATAAACATATTAAAACCCTTAAAAAAGAAGTCCGAGGGGGCTGTTTTGATAAATAATTTTTCTTATCAGATTGTCTTAAACAAGCTGATTATTTTTTTGTTAGCCTTTTCTTTATTTATAATTCCCCTATCTTTTGCCTCCTTTTTTCTAACTGTTCATATTTTTGACCTTCATAAAATAAGTATTTTAAGAGTTTTAATTATTTTAATTACCTTTTTTACTGTCTGGAGGGAAATATTAAAACCGTCAATCTTTTGGAAAAATTTTAAAATAATTTTTAGAAAATATTATTTATTTCCTTTTATTTTTATTTTTCTTTTTGGTTTAAGTGTTTTGTTTTCTGATAATATTTCCTTGTCTTTTTTTGGAACTATAGATAGGCAACAGGGTTATCAAAGTTATTTATTATATTTTTTGTGGTTTTTATTATTCAGCTTTAATCTTTTTCATTTTATTTTGGAAAATAATAAAGATGTTTCAGATAATTTAAATCAAGAGGATAAATCTTTATTTTTTAATAATAAAAATAATTTTTATAAACATTTAAGGATTTATATTTTTGCTATTGTTTTCTCGGCTTTTTTATCAGCTCTTTATGGGGTTTGTCAGTTTTTAGGAATAGATTTTTATTATTGGTCTGAGCCAGCATCTTTAACCGGAAGAGCTTTTTCAACTCTCGGTCAGCCGAATTTCTTTGCCTCCTGGCTTCTCTTATCGCTTCCTTTAGCAATTATTTTAATTTTCAAATCTTCTCCAGGATTATTTAGAATTTTTTATTCCCTGGCTAGTTTGATTATTTTATTGGGCATACTTTTAAGCGCTAGTCGAGCCGCTTGGTTGGCTTTTATTTTTATTGCTTTTATTTTTTTGCTTAAAATTTTGTTTAATAGTCAGATTAATAAAAAGAAAAAAATATTATTAGCAATTTTTTTAGTGATGCTTTCTTTTTCTTCTTTATTAATTATGGAAAAAATACTACCAGGAAGAATTAGTCAGGCTTTAAATTTTAGTAGTGGGAGCTCAAGTGCTAGAGTTGATTTTTATGGCTCAGCTGTTAAGTCAATATCTCAAAAACCAATTTTTGGTTATGGACAAGAGAATTTAAAAGATGAATATTTAAGTCATTATCAAGCTGACTGGGGTACTCATAGTGACGTAAATCAATCACCGGATAGAGTTCATAATTTATTTTTAGATATTTTAATGTCTGGTGGTATTGTAGCTTTTATTGCTTTTTTCTGTTTATATTTTTATTTTTTCAGTTTAAGTAAAAATAAAAAGCAGTATTTTTTTGCTCGAGATTTGAAAACAGCCCTTTCTTTAGGTGTTATAGCTTATCTATTTTCTTTGCTTTTTGGCTTTTCTATTCCCTCCGGAGAATTTTATTTTTTCTCTTTTTTAGCAATACTTGCAGCTATTAATTTTTACGAATTAATTAATGGTAACTCTTCTGAAAAAATAAACATTTTTAAAAATAGCAGTGAGAAAATAAAAAGTTTTGCAAATAAATTTTTCTTAAGAATTTTTTTAATCATTTTTTCAATTTTATTGTCAGTTTTTTTAATTTATCGTGCTTTAACGCCAATTTTTTCTGATTTTTATTTAGCAGAAGCAATGACGTCTTTTCATAGTTATGATTATGCAAAAATGGCGGTGCTTTTAGATTATTCAAGAGAATTGCCGCTTAATCCAGTTTGGCGATCAGATCAAGCAAGAATTTATAGCGAAGCTTTGATCCCTCTACATCCTTATAAGTCGGAAAAAGTTAGTGAATTTTTTATTGCGGAAAATTTGTTAATTGCTAATCAAGATTTAAGAGAGAAGGGTTTTAATAATATTTTATTAAAAGCTAAAATAGAAAATGCTTTTGGAAATAAAGAAGTGGCAGAAAAATATTTTCTAGAAATTTTGGAAAAAGTTAAAAACTGGCCAAAAATAAATATTGAGATGGGAAAATTCTATTCATCAAAAAAAGAATATGACAAAGCGATAGACTTTTTTATGAATGCTTTGTCTGGTCTTCCTAATTTGGCTGATGAAAATATGAACGAAGGACACAGAAAAATTGCCAGAAGTTTTTACCATGATATAAACATTTATTTAGCAGAAACTTATATTATGATAGGTGATTTTGAAAAAGCAGAACATTATTACCGAACAGCTTATTCTTATAATCCAATGGATTTTTTAATTTTTAAGAGCATTTCCGATTTGTACTATATACAAGGCGATTATGAAAAAGCTTTAATTGAAATTGGAAACGGTTTTCGTTTAAGTCCAAATGATTATACTTGGCCGCTTCTTTATTCTTATTTATACGAAGAGCTTGGAAATTATAAAGAGGCTGAAAAATGGAAAAATGAGGCTCTGCGACTAGGCTTTGTTGAGGAAGGTGAAAATAATAATTCTTTATTGACTGAATAATTAATCGTTTATATGACTCTATTTATAATGGTTTTTTTAATAGCTTTAATTTTTGGCAGTTTTTTAAATTGCCTTATTTGGCGCTTGCGTCAAAGAGAAAATATTTGGGGACGGTCGTATTGTCCTAATTGTCGGAAGCAAATAAATTGGTATGATAATATTCCTCTTTTTTCCTACTTAATTTTAAAAGCTAAATGTCGATATTGTAAAAAAAATATTTCTTGGCAATATCCAGCAGTTGAGTTGGCGACCGGACTTCTACTAAGTTTTTCCTTTTTTAAAGCCTTTAATCTTCCTTTAGATTATTCTTTTGTAGATTTTATTTTTAATATTGGCTTAAGTATTTCGACTAATAACTTTTTATTTGTTTTAAGAGATTGGATTTTTATTTGCTCTTTGATAATTATCTTCGTCTACGATGCGCGCTGGCAAGAAGTGCCCATGCTTCTTCTCTGGCCGGCGACAATCTTAGTTTTTATTCTTAGTTTATTTTTAGGTTTAAGCTTTTGGCCCCTTATTATAGCCATGGCCATTGGTTCTTTTTTCTTTTTATTTCAATATATCGTTACCAGAAAAAAAGGCGTCGGAGAGGGAGATATTTGGATAGCCTTATTTATCGGAACATATTTAGCTAACTGGCAAATTTTACTTCTGGCATTATTTATTACCTATTTAATAGGCTCTATTTTTGCTTTATTTTTAATTTGGCGACGTAAAAAAGGCTTTAAATCTCGCTTAGCATTAGGCCCTTTTTTAGTAATTGGAACACTTATTGCTTTATTTTTTGGAGAGACTATTTTGAGTTGGTATTTGTGTCTTGGTGCTTATTGTTAAAAGTTTATAAATCTTGTATAATAAAAATATAATCATTTTTTGATTTTTGCTTTTTTTTGGTTATCCATAATTTTATGAAAGATAACATTATTGCTGGTTTAGATGTTGGCTCAACCGCCATTCGTTTAGTTGTAGCTCAGAAAATTGCCGGTCCTGCCGGTGAAGAGCTGCAAATTATTGGCGCGGTTTCTGGACCAACTGCCGGCGTTAGTCGTGGAATAGTAAATAGTATTGAAGAGGCTACTTCTTCTATCTCCGAAGTCTTGGAAAAGGCTGAGAGATTAGTTGGCGTACCTATTTCCCGTGTTTGGGTAAGTATTAATGACCCTCATATTAAATGTGAAAAATCCAAAGGCGTTGTTGCTGTTGGTAGAAGTGATGGAGAAATTAATGAAAATGATGTTAACCGAGCGATTGAAGCGGCGAGAGCTTTAGCTGTGCCGGTAAATTATGAAATTTTACATGTTATCCCGATTAAATTTGCCGTTGATAATCAGGCTGATATAAAAGACCCGATTGGCATGAACGGCATTAGATTAGAAGTTGAAGTTTTAATTGTTCAAGGCTTAAGCACTCAGATAAAAAATTTAACCAAAGCAATTTACCGAACTGGTTTAGAGATTGAGGATTTGGTAATCTCTCCTTTAGCAGCAGCTGAAGCTGTTCTTAGTCCGAAACAAAAAGAATTAGGAGTTGCTTTAGTTAACCTTGGGTCATCGACTAGTTCTTTGGCTGTTTACGAGGAAAGAAATTTAATTCACACCGCCGTTTTGCCTATTGGCGCTGAACACATTACTTCAGATATCGCTATTGGTTTAAGAGCTCCGATTAATTTAGCGGAAAGAATTAAATGCGAGTATGGACGAGCTATTCCTGGTGATTTAAATGAAAAAGATGAAATAGATATTAGTCGCTTAGTTAAAGAAGAGGAAGTAAATGATGATATCTCAACCGTATCCCCTAAATACTTAGCGGAAATTATTAATGCTCGTGTAGAGGAAATTTTTGATAAAATTGATAATGAATTTAAAAAAATAGACCGCTCAGGAATGTTGCCAGCTGGAGTTATTTTTGTGGGCGGTGGTGCTTGTTTAGAAGATGTTGTTGATGCTGCAAAAATGCATTTACGACTACCTGCTGCTTTAGGCGTGGCTAAAAATATTAATGTTGTAATTGATAAGGTTAAAAATCCTGAATTTTTAACTGCTTTAGGTTTAGTTATTTGGGGAAGCAATGAAGATGCGGAAAATTATAATTCAGGTCCAGGCTTGGGTCAGAAATTAAGTGGCTTAATGGATAAGGCTAAAGGCTTGTTTAATAAGATAATGCCAAAATAAGATTTTAAATAATTTAAATAAATTGATATATGGCTGAAGTAAAACCAGAAATTGAAACATTTGCAAAAATAAAAGTTATCGGCGTTGGTGGCGGTGGCGGTAGCGCTATTAACCGAATGATTGCTAGCGGTATTAAAGGCGTTAGCTTTTTAGCAATAAATACCGATGTTCAGGCTTTACATTACAACAAGGCAAATGAAAAAATTCATATTGGCAAAACGGTTACTAAAGGACTTGGTGCTGGAATGAATCCAGAACTCGGAAAAGCAGCTGCCGAGGAATCACAGAACGAAATAAAAGAATCTTTAAAGGACTGTGATATGGTTTTTGTTACTTGTGGACTAGGCGGAGGAACTGGTTCAGGGGCATCTCCTATAGTTGCTCAATTAGCTAAGGAATCCGGGGCTTTAACAGTAGCTGTTGTCACTAAACCATTTATTTTCGAAGGCGGACAAAGAAAAAATATCGCTGACCGAGCCTTTGCGGACTTATCTGATAAAGTTGACACAATAATCACTATTTCTAACGACAAATTACTTCAGGTTATTGATAAAAAACTACCCTTACTTGAAGCTTTTAAAACCGCTGACGATGTTTTGCGTCAAGGTGTTCAAGGAATTGCCGAAATTATTACTGTTCCAGGTATTATCAACGCCGACTTTGCTGATGTAAAAGCGGTTATGTCTAACGCCGGCTCGGCTTTAATGGGTATTGGTATGGCTAGCGGTGAAAATAAGGCTATAGAAGCGGCTAAGGACGCTATTAACTCAAATTTATTAGACATGTCTATAGATGGCGCTCGGGGCATTGTATTTACTATCACAGGCGGTCCAGACCTATCTATGACCGAAGTTAGCGAGGCGGCTAAAGTTATAACTTCAGCAGCTGACGAAGATGCGAAAATTATATTTGGCGCTGTTATTGATGAGAAGATGAAAGATCAGATAAAAATTACTGTTGTAGCGACCGGTTTTGACGGAAATGGACGAAACCAGCAATCAGAGCCAGTTAAATCATATACTCCAAATCCTTTTATTTTAGAGAAGGAGGCAGAAATGGAGAGAAAAAAAGAAGAGAAGAAAGATGATTTAAAGAATTTTGAAGAATCAAAGAATGCTAATAAATTTGGTTCGATATTTAAAAACGCTCCTCTTAAACCAGTAATTGAAAAGAAGGCAGAGAATGTGCAAAAACCGCAAATTATAGAGGACGAAGATGACGATTTAAGTATTCCAACTTTTCTTAGGAAAAAGATGGGCTAGAGCTAGTTAGGAAAATTGTCTAATATTAAATAAAAAATTTGAATAAATTTATAAAGTCTGACTAAAATGAAAGTCAGACTTTTGTTTTGTTCAAACTTTAATCTAAATTAGATTTTGCTTTTGGTCAAACTTTAATCTAAGTTGACTTTGTTTTTAGTCGAATTTTAGCTAGCAAGACTCATATTTTCTATATGATTGATAGTTTTCTATTGTTTTTCTATCAATGCTCTGATAGTTTTCTATTGTTTTTTTATCAATGATGTGATATAATTCTAGTATAAATTTAAATGTATGATTAAAAGAGAAATATTAGACAAAATTAAGCCCTGGCTCGGGAAAGAAAAAATATTAATTATTAAAGGTGCTAGACAAGTCGGGAAGACCTATCTTCTTAAAGAAATTAAGAAGGATTTGGAACTAGACGGCAAGAAGGTGGTTTATTTATTTGCCGACGACGCTGATAACAAGCCAATTCTTAAAAGTTTAGCTACCTTAGAACTATACTTAAAACAGTATTTTAATTTTCCAAATAATTTTATTTATCTAATGATTGATGAATTTCAGGTTTTAGATGAGGCTGGTTTATTATTAAAAAATATTTTTGACAAACATAAAGATAAAATTCAGTTAATTGTTAGTGGTTCAAGTTCGCTTGAGATAAATAAAAATTCAGAATTTTTAACCGGCAGGGCCATCCATTTTAATGTCAGCAGGATTAACTTTAAAGAGTATTTTGATTTTAGCGAAGGAATTAAGACGAAAAATTATGAGCTTAAAAATTTCAAAGAGCTTGAATTATTTTTCCAAACATTTAAAGCAAAGTTAGATTTAAGTTTAAACAGCTATTTATCTTATGGTGCTTATCCAGAGGTTTTAACTACTCAGGGCATCACAGAAAAAGAAGAAGTTTTAAAATCTATTATCAAGACCTATATTAACAAAGATATTATTAACCAATTAAATGTAGAAAATGTCACAGGTTTTAATAGTTTAATTAAAATTTTAGCTGGGCAAGTTGGACAACTAGTAAACAATCAAGAACTTTCTAGTACTGCCAATATTTCAATCAATACTTTAAAAAAATATTTAGAAATATTAAGCGGAACATATATCATTGATCTAGTGACGCCATACTTTAAAAATATTCGCTCAGAAATTTCTAAAATGCCAAAGATTTATATTTTAGATATCGGAATACGCAACTATCTTTTACGCTCTTTTAATATAGGGGAAAATGAGCAGGGTGCTATCATGGAAAATTTTATTTATAATACCTTGCTTAGACAATACGATAAAGAATATATTCATTTTTATCGCACTAATGGCGGGGCGGAGATTGATTTTGTTATTGAATCTAAAAATAATCAGTTAATGTTGTGCGAGGTAAAGTATCGTAACAAAATAAGTGTGCCAGTTATTATGAAAAATTTTGTTGAGCGATATAGTAATGTTAATCAAAAAATTATTATTACTAAGAATGTTTTAAAACACGAAAAAGGCATTTATTTTATTCCGGCAGCTCTTTTAGCTTTTGTTAATTTAAATAGTGATAAACAAAGTATTTGATAATAAACCACTTGCCCTTAATTAAATAAAAAGCTATAATTATAAAATAATTCAGACTACGTTAGACATTGAGAAATTATAAAAAGAAGTGCTACGGAATCAGCACTTCTTTTTTATATAACCAAGAAGCCCCGTATGAATATTTCTTGGTAAATCGCGAAGTGGGAGTGCGAGATTAGGAGGTAGGTTTTTAATACAATTTCACAATAAATAAAATTTAACTGTGGATAACTTCAACTCTTTAGCAAATTTTCATTAAAATTAGCTGAATTGACCAAGCTTTTAAAATTTGCTAAAATATCATTAGGACACAATATTTAGTGGTTAAAGTATAAAAAGTCCACAAAATGTAGGTTTTTCCCTTATTTTTCTAATTTTAAAAACTATGAAATGCCCGATTTGCTATTTTGACGACACAAAAGTCGTTGACTCGCGTGTTGCTTCTGATGGCTTATCTATTCGCAGGCGTCGTGAATGTTTAAAATGCAGTTTTCGTTTCTCGACTTATGAGGAAATTGAACTACTTGAGTTAATTATTGTAAAAAGAGATGGACGAAGAGAGGCTTATAGCCGGGAAAAGTTAGTTGGTGGTTTAAAAAAATCTTGTGAAAAAAGACCAATTACCGAAGATAGATTTAAACGCCTAATTCACGCCATTGAAAGAGATTTGCAGAGATTAAAGAAAAATGAAATAACTTCAAAACAAATCGGCTTAGCGGTCATGAAGAATTTAAAGAAAATAGATCAAATAGCCTATATCAGATACGCCTCAGTTTACGAATCATTTAAAGACGCTAGTGAATTTAAAAAAGAATTAAATAAACTTATAAAAGATAAGAAAGATAAGAATTAAAACTATGCCTGAAAAAAACCAGTCAAACACAGGAAGTGTTGAAACTATTTCTAAATTAAGAAAGAGATCGGGAGAAATCGTTGATTTTAATCCGGAAAAAATCTCTAATGCTATTTATAAGTCCGCTTTATCGGTTGATTTAGATGATAAGGTTTTAGCCGACAAATTAACCGCTCAGGTTGTTTTAAAAATTAACGCTAAATTTCATAAAAATAGTATTCCTGCTGTTGAAGAAATTCAAGATATTGTTGAAGAAGTTTTAATTGAAAATAAATTAATTAAAATTGCTAAAAATTTTATTATTTATCGCGACCAGCACCGTCAGCTACGCGACATAAACCAGAATACAGTTGAAGAAAAATTAATGGAAGATTATTTAGGTAGAGCTGACTGGCGTCTTAACGAAAACAGTAACATGAGCTTCTCAGTTCAAGGTTTAAATAACTATATCGCCTCTGCTATCTCAGCTCGTTATTGGTTAAATAAATTATACCCAGAAAATATTAGAAATGCTCATGTAAATGGCGATTTTCATATCCATGATTTAGGCTTACTAGCTCCTTATTGTTGTGGCTGGGACTTAAAAGACTTACTTATTAAAGGTTTTTCTGGTGTTAGCGAGAAAGTTCAAAGTAAACCACCAAAACATTTTCGCAGTGCTTTGGGTCAAATTGTTAATTTTTTCTACACTATGCAAGGCGAAGCCGCTGGGGCCCAAGCTTTTGCTAATTTCGATACTTATTTAGCCCCATTTATTCGTTATGATAAATTAAGCTATAAAGATGTTAAACAAGGTTTGCAGGAGTTTATGTTTAATATTAATGTTCCTACTCGTGTTGGCTTTCAAACACCATTTACTAATATTACTTTAGACGTTGTACCATCACCTATGATTGGCGAGGAAAATGTTATTATTGGCGGAGATTTAAAAACTGAAAAATATAAAGACTTTCAGGCAGAAATGGATATGTTTAATCAGGCTTTTGCGGAAGTTATGCTTGAAGGAGATTCAACTGGTCGTGTTTTTGGCTTTCCTATCCCAACCTATAATGTTGATAAAGATTTTGACTGGGACAGAGAATGTTTAAAACCAGCCTGGGAGATGACCGCTAAATATGGTATTCCTTACTTTTCTAATTTTGTTAACTCTGACATGAATCGCGATGATGCTCGTTCTATGTGTTGTCGTTTAAGACTTGATAATCGTGAACTTAGAAAGCGTGGTGGCGGTTTATTTGGTGCTAATCCTTTAACTGGTTCACTTGGCGTGGTAACAATTAACCTACCTCGTCTAGGTTATCTTTCAAAATCAAAAGAAGAATTTAAAGAAAAATTAGTTGAGTTAATGGACTTAGCTAAAGACAGTTTAGAAATTAAAAGAAAAATAGTAGAAAAGTTTACCGAAGACAGACTTTACCCTTATTCGATGTATTATTTGAGTGATATACGTGAAAGATTCGGCACTTATTGGCAAAATCATTTTTCAACCATTGGGATAAACGGAATGAATGAGGCAGCTTTAAATTTAATGGGCAAAGATATTGCTAGTCCGGAAGGAAAAGCTTTTGCTGGTGAAATTCTTGATTTCATGCGTGAGAAATTGATG
Source organism: uncultured Gammaproteobacteria bacterium (assembly GCA_964509735.1). GTDB lineage: Bacteria > Patescibacteriota > Patescibacteriia > Patescibacteriales > UBA12465 > UBA12465. Next base: position 10,618 of record CAZDYJ010000002.1, on the reverse strand, counting down.
GACTTTCAAAATGAAACCAATAATCTTTATAACTTAGAAGCTACTCCAGGAGAAGGTTGTACCTATCGTTTTGCTAAGAAAGATCAACAACTATACCCAGGAATTATTTGTGCTAATACTGAAGCGGTAAAAACTGCTGGAGCAAACCCATATTACACAAACTCAACTCATCTTCACGTCAGTCACACTAACGATATTTTTAGTGCCCTTGATTTACAAGACGACTTGCAAACAAAATATACCGGCGGCACAGTTTTACACGGTTATATCGGTGAAAAATTACCTAACGGAGAAACTGCTAAAAAATTAGTGCAAAAAATTGTTAATAATTATCGTTTGCCTTATTTTACCATAACCCCAACTTTCTCAATTTGCCCTAAGCACGGCTATTTATCAGGAGAGCATAAGTTCTGTCCGAAATGTGATGAGGAGATTGGTTATTCTGATGTTACTGAAATAAGAGAGGCTAACCAAGGGGAATAAAGGTATTTTTGCCTTGTTTGTATTTTAAATAATTTTGTTTTATAATTAATTTAGATAGACTTTAATTTGACTTAAAAAATAATTTTTATATCAATTAAAAATCTATTTATTTACAAAAAATATATGAGCCCAGTAAAAATTCAAAGACAGGAATGCATTGTTTACAGCCGCGTTGTTGGCTGGTTAACTCCAGTAAAAAATTATAATCCTGGCAAGGCTTCAGAATATCAGGACAGAAAAACTTTTGAAATTAAAAATTGTTAGTTTGAAATAGTGGTCGTTTAGCGGCAGATATTTATGATTATTGGTGGCTTAGAAAAACTTAGCTTAATTGATTATCCCGACCATTTGGCAGCAATTATATTTACTTCCGGTTGTAATTTTCGTTGCCACTTTTGCTATAACCCTTTGCTTGTCTGGCCCAATCAGGGTGCGGGCGTGGAAAATAAAGAAGGTCTTGGTCTTAAAGACGAAGACCTTCTTTTATTCTTAAAAGAACGTTTCGGCAAATTAGAAGGAGTGGTTATAACTGGTGGAGAACCAACTTTGCACGCCGACTTACCTGACTTTATTAGGCAGATAAAAAAAATTGGTTATAAGGTAAAGTTAGATTCTAATGGAACAAATCCAAAAATGCTTCAAGAATTAATCGATGAAAAATTAATCGATTATATTGCTATGGATATAAAAGCCTCTTTAGAAAAATACGAAGAGGTGGTCGGAGTAAAGACAAGCTTTAATAATTTAAAGAAAAGTGTTAAAATTATAAAATCAAGTGGACTCCCTTATGAGTTTAGAACTACAGTTGTACCAGGTTTACTAGAAAAGTCCGATTTTAAAGCCATGGGAGAATTTATAAAAGGAGCAAGTAAATGGTATTTGCAATTTTTTAAGTCGGATACTAATTTAGTCGACCCTAAATTTGGCGGTAAAAAAGCTTTTACCAGAGAGGAAATGCAGGAGTTTGTAAAAATTGCCTCGGCTTATGTTGATTTATGCGAATTAAGAGGTGATTAATGGTTTTATAATTTTAAGAATATGAAAGATAAAAAAGAGGCTGAAATTTTTCAAAAAAAAGAAGATTTGAAAAAAACAAAAACATCTTCAGCGGATTTTTTATTATCTTCGATAGAAAATTCTTCTCAAAAAAGGAACGATGAAGAAAAGAAAAATCCTGAAAAAATATTAGCTATATCTCGGGAGATTTTGAATTTACAAAAACAGAATTTAGAATTAAGCCTGGAAATAAAAAAACTAAGCTCTTACGTTCAAAGGTATGTAAAAATGCGTCGAATTTTTGCGGCTATTAAATGGACATTTTTTATTTTAATAGTTATTCTTGGCTTTTTATCTTTTAACTTTGTTTTTGATTATCTGCAAGATACGATTAGCGTTTATCAGGACCAAGTTAATCAAATAGTCGAGCAGAGAAATAATTTTAGATAAGCTTATTAATTTTTAAAAACATGGGAGAGATTGCTGTCTTTGCACAAACAACTTTTCGTAATGAAGCTCGTCGTTTCGGCATAAAAACCGACGATAGACGTCGTCATATGTATCTGATTGGAAAAACCGGTATGGGTAAGTCCACGGTTTTAGAAAACATGATTGTAAACGATATTAGAGCTGGTTATGGCGTGGCCGTTGTTGACCCTCATGGCGACTTAGCTGAGAAAATTATTGAATACGTTCCTACCGAGAGAATAAAAGATGTTATTTATTTTAATCCTTCGGATATGGACTATCCGATTGCTTTTAATATTGTTGAACAAGTTGAACCACATTTAAGACATTTAGTCGCTTCTGGTTTAATTGGGGTTTTTCAAAAACTTTGGGCTGATTCTTGGGGGCCTCGTTTGGAATATATTTTACGTAATGCTATTTTAGCTATTCTTGATTTTCCCGGATCAACTATTTTAGGCGTGGTTAGAATGTTGTCTGATAAAAATTATCGCAAAAGAGTGGTAGCTAATATTAAAGACCCAGTTGTTAAAGCTTTTTGGGAGAAAGAGTTTGCTGGTTATGCTGATAAATTTGCTTCTGAGGCTGTTTCACCGATTCAAAATAAGGTAGGACAATTTTTATCAAGTTCCTTAATGCGTAATATTATTGGTCAAGTTAAATCTTCGATTGACCTTCGCGAAGTAATGGATAGTGGTAAAATTTTAATCATGAATCTTTCTAAGGGTAGAATTGGTGAGGATAATTCGGCATTGTTAGGAGCGATGATGATTACTAAAATTCAGTTAGCGGCTATGAGTCGAGTTGATATTTTAGAAAAAGATAGAAAAGATTTTTATTTATATATCGATGAGTTTCAAAATTTCTCGACCGACTCCTTTGCTAATATTTTATCAGAAGCCAGAAAGTACCGATTAAATTTAATTCTAGCTCATCAATACATAGAGCAGCTTAGCGAAAAAGTTAAGCCAGCTGTTTTTGGTAACGTTGGCACTATGGTTGTGTTTCGCGTTGGGGCTGCTGACGCAGAGGAATTAGTTAAAGAATTTACTCCGACTTTTACCGAAGAAGATATTGTTAATTTACCTAAGTACGAAATGTATTTAAAGTTAATGATTGACGGTATTTCTTCTGCTCCATTTTCCGCTAAAGGTTTGGCACCTTTACGTGAAGACGAAAAAACTGATAATGTTAGTCAGGTAGTTGATTATTCTAGAGAGCAGTATGCTAGTGAAAAAAATTCAGTTGAAGAAAGAATTATGAAATGGCATGAAAATGCAGACGATGATGAAGTTCTAACACAAAGAGAAACAACTTTTATTGCTAATAATGTTTCTACTAAAAATTATAAACAAGAGGGTTTTAGGCCGACAGCTCCTTATAATAAAGTAAATTCTTTTACCAAAAAAGAAGAATATCAAGAAAGGCAGCCTAATAATTTTTCTAAAGAAGAATATAACCAGAAACCTGTAAATAGTTTTTCCGCAGATAACCAGATAAGCCAAGGAAGCCAAGTAAACCAAGTAAATCGGACAGAAAAAGAAAGTCAAGGAGGTCAAGAAAGACAGGTAAGACAAGAAAACCCGCTAAGACAAAAAAGACAGGTAAGACAAGAAAGTCAGATAAGACAAGAAAGTCCGGCTCCTAAAATAAAAACCCCATCTTTTTCTGAAGAAAAATCTGGACACGAAACACAGTGCTCTTCTTGCGGACAAATAACGCGAACTGTTTTTGTGCCAGATGGTATTAGGCCGGTTTTCTGCAAAGATTGTTTAAGTAAAAAAAGAGAGGAAAAACGTTTAGAACAAGAGCAAAGAAAAACTCAGAAACAACAGGAATTAAACACGATTATTAAAGAAAAAGAATATCTTGGCGGAAATGATGCTAGTTTGGAAAAAAATGATGAAGGTCCTTGGATATCTCTGTCAGATTTAAAAAATTTATCACCGGTTGATTTTAAGGGGCGTCCGAGTAATACAAAAACTTTTAATAACCCTAAAGATAACCAAAGCAATAATCAGTTTAGCAATTCTTCTTCTGGAGCAGGAGAAAAAAAGCTGTCTGAAGGTGAGGAAGTTTCTTTTGATAATTAAATTATTATGTATTTATTTTTTGACACAGAAACTACTGGCTTGCCAAAAAATTATCAAGCACCACTTGATGATTTTTTAAATTGGCCGCGTTTAGTTCAAATTGCTTGGTCATTATTTGACGCTGAGGGAAATCACTGGGGTTCAAAAACGTTTATAATTAAACCAAATGGTTTTACTATTCCCGAGGAAGTCGCTAAAATCCATCGTGTTAGCCAGGAAAGAGCCGAGGCTGAAGGCATTCCTTTAGAAGAGGCTTTGGCTAAATTTTCTGAAGACCTAAAAACTTCCGCTACTTTAGTGGCTCATAATATAAATTTCGATGAAAAAATTATTGGTTCAGAATTTTTAAGATTAGGACTTAAAAATGATTTAGAAGAAATGCAGAATATGGAAAAAATTTGCACCATGAAAAGCTCGGCTAATTTTTGTAAAATAAGAAATGCCCGAGGAACTTATAAATGGCCTAATTTATCAGAGCTTCATAAATGTCTTTTTGCAATTGACTTTGAAGATGCCCATGATGCCTTAGTTGATGTAAAGGCTTGCGCTAAATGCTTTTTTGCTTTAAAAAGAAAGAACGTGATATAGATAACTATTTCTTTTATGAGTGAATTAAATTACTTAAAAATAGGCAAAGCGACCGATTTAGAGGGCAAAGATCGGCGTTTTTATCGTTTCTTAGAGGTTTTACCAGGTGCTTTTTCTATTTTAACTCTAGTTTTATTAGTTGTTTGGTCATATTTTAAGCCGACTTTAGTAGCTTATATTATCATTGCTTTTAGTGTTTATTGGCTTCTTTTAGTTATTTATTTGGCTATTTTTTTAATAAATTCTTTTTTTCGCCTTAAGCAAGGCTCAAGAATTAACTGGCAGGAAGAGTGTTTTAATTTAGAAAAAGCTTCATTTGATAAGAAAATGCCTGAAACCGCTTTATGTCGTCAAAATCTTAAACACTCAGATCTTTATCATTTAATTATTTTACCGAATTATCAAGAGAGTGAAGAGATAATTTCTGAATGTTTAGAATCTATTTTAAAGGACGGTTTTCCGCCAGAGAAAATGATTATCGGCTTAGCTTATGAGGAAAGAGCGGGCTTAGCTGAGGTAAGAAGAAAGGCGGAAGTAATTTCTCAAAGATACGCTCATCGTTTTGGTTATTTTTTTAGCACTTTCCATCCGGATGGTATTTCTGGTGAATTAAAAGGCAAGGGAGCTAATCAGGCTTGGTGTGCCGCTCAAATAAAAAAAGAAGTTATTGATGCTCATAATTTAGATTATGATAAAATATTAGTTAGCGTTTTTGATATTGATACAGTAGTTGATCCTGGTTATTTTTGGGCCTTAACTTATAAATTTTTAACAGTCGAAGACCCTTATCGCTGTAGTTATCAGCCGGTGCCGGTTTATCATAACAACATCTGGGACTCACCTTTTTTTGCAGTTATTGCCGCTTCTTCTAATACTTTCTGGCAAATGATTATGCAGACTCGTCATGAGAGTTTAGTTACCTATTCTTCTCATTCTATGACTTTTAAAGCTCTAAATGAGATTGGTTTTTGGGGGACAAAAAATGTGTCTGAAGATTCGAGAATTTTTTGGCATTGCTTTATGCATTATGATGGTCATTACCGCGTTGAACCGATTTATTTTAAGGTGTCTATGGATGTAACCAGTGATAAAGGTTTTTGGAGAACAGCTTTAAATCTTTATAAACAACAAAGACGCTGGGCTTGGGGCGGAGAAAATATTCCTTATTTAATTTTTAACGCTAGTAAGCGCTGGAAAAATAAAAATTTAGCTAAGGGAAAAATATTAGAACACATTTTTATTCAAGTTTATGGTTTTCATGCTTGGGCGACAAATGCTTTGATTATTGGTGTGATTGGTTGGCTGCCCATGCTTTTAGGTGGTGATCGTTTTAATGCTACTGTTTTATCAGGTAATTTACCTTTTATTACTCAAAGATTGATGAGTATCGCCATGATTGGTTTAGTTTTGTCAGCCGTTATCTCTTATTTTCTAATGCCAAGAAAACCGAAGAACAAACCATTTAAAAAGCTATGGCTTACTCTTTCCTGGGTAGCTATTCCAATAACGATTGTTGTTTTTGGTTCTATTCCTTGTTTAGAAGCACAAATTCGTTTAATGTTTGGAAAATATATGGGGTTCTGGGTAACTCCAAAATCGCGCTAAAAAATCTAGCATTTTAATTATTTTTTAAGACAAAGATAAATTGAATAGTCTTTTAAAATTGTGCTATAATAAAAAAATGAAAAAGAAAGATGTCCTACATGGCACCCGTTCTTTGCCTTTGGGTGTAGATGAGTCGGAAAATTTTTTTATCCGCCTTTTTTCAAATCAAAAATTCATCGCGCTTATCGCTTTGGGTATTTTGATTTTATTATTTTTTCCTTTGGCTAAATCTTATAGCCGACGTTTAGTGGTGGAAAAAGAAATTGCGGAAATGAAAAATAAAATTGCCGAATATGAAAAAGAAAGCAATGAGCTTCAGGACTTTTTAAATTATCTTTCTTCTCCTGAGGCAGCCGAGGAGCAAGCTCGTTTAAGTTTAAATATGAAAAAACCAGGCGAGGGCGTAGTTGTTATTGAAACGATTAATAAAACTAGCGACTTAGAAAGCAAAAACACTGATTTAAAAAATGAAAAGAATATTAAAAAATGGTTGAACTATTTTTTTAATTAGAAAGATGGAGAAATGGAAGTTTTTTTAAAATGTTAACTCAGTGATGTTTGAAATATAAGCTGGCGAATTTAAGAAGATTAATGATCTTAAAATATGAGCTTAACTTAAAACATGATTCCAGTTTAAAATACGAGTTTAGTTTTAAAAATATAAGTTTAGTTTTAAAAATATGAGCCCTCTGCCGGAATTGAACCGGCAACCTACGATTTACGATACCGTTGCTCTACCAATTGAGCTAAGAGGGCCTTTCCCTTAAATTATAAAACCAATACAAAAATAAAGTCAATTAAAATGCAAAAACATAAATTAAACAAAAAATTATTATTTAGCCTGATCTTAGTAGGCTTTTTATTTTTTCAAACACTTCCCGTTAAAGCCGCGACAATAGAAAAAATTCCCTCAGCTGATCAGATAAAATATTTCAGGGTTGTAAAACAAGAGGGTGGAACTTTATATGGAATTAGAATTGCTCAAGCCCCTAAAGTAGAACAAAAAATAGAAAAAATTCCCTCTCCGGATCAGATAAAATATTTTCGGGTTGTAAAAAAAGAAGGTGGCTCTTTATACGGAATTAGAATTTCTTCTGCTCCGACTGTTAGCTTAGAAAAAAATACTAAGTCAGAAGAAAAAAGCGGGGAACTTAAAAATTTAAATAATTTAGTTAATAAGTCGTCTTTAAAAATAGAAAGAGATAGCAGAGCATTTACAGCTAATGCTATTTTAAATATTGATTTAGAAGATAAGGCTGAGAATTTACCTTGGCAATTAGAAGCTTTAAGTCCGGTTTTTAGTTATTCTTTTGCAACGAATGGTTTATATGATCCAGCCTTTCCTCTTGAGTTAAGAGTTTATTATCCAAGTGATAATCATGATTTAAAAAAAGTTTTTTCTTTTAACGCTTCGTCTAAAACCTGGACACAGGTAGATACTACTCAAAATGCTAAAGAAGGATATTTATCTTTTAAAAGTAATTCTGTTTCTGGAAAATTAATTTTGTTAAGCGAGCCGGGAAAAATGAGTACCGGTAAAGCTAGTTGGTATAAATATAAAAATGGTTTATTTGCGGCTTCACCGGATTATCCTAAAGGAACAACTTTGCGTGTCTATAATTTAGCAAACGGGAAGTCTGTTGATGTGGTTGTAAATGATTATGGACCAGATAGAAAAATTCATCCAGACAGAGTAATAGATTTAGACTATGTTGCTTTTGAAAAACTAGCTTCTCCTTCGGCGGGAATTATAAATGTTCGAGTTGAAGCTTTAAATACTTTAAGTCAAGCGCCAGCTCAAGCAGTTAACTTAGAATTAAAACCAGAAATAACTGCTAGCGCCGCTATAATTATTAACGAAAAAGATGGTAGTGTAGTTTTCTCTAAAGAGGCGGAAAAGGTTTTGCCGATTGCTAGTTTATCAAAGATAGTTTTTGCTAAAGTTTTTTTAGATTTAAAACCAGATTTTAAAAAAGTGGTGACTTATAAATACCAAGACGAGGCTTATAATTACGAACATTGCGAACCATGGGAATCAGCCAGGCTAAGAGTTAAAGAAGGGGACACAATGACAATTGGTGATTTATTTTATAGCGCGGTTATGGCCTCTGCTAATAATGCTGTTGAAACTTTAGTGAGAAATAGTGGCTTAAGTCGTGATGAGTTTATTAAACGCATGAATGAATATGCGACTAAATTAGGAGCTAAAAATACTCGCTTCGTTGAGCCAACTGGTTTGTCTCCTGATAATGTGAGTTCTCCGGCTGACTATGCTATAATAGCCAGAGAAATATTAAAAGATGATTTACTTATGAAAGTAAGTGCGACACCAAGTTATTCTTTTACAACAATTAACGCTCAGTCAGTTCATAATTTAAAAAACACTAATAATTTATTAGTTAAAGATACTTATAAAATAACCGGTTCAAAAACTGGCTATCTGCATGAGGCGGGTTATTGTTTGATGACAAAAGTAGAAAGCCCACAGGGAAATTTAATTGTTGTTAATTTAAATTCAAAAACTAAAGCTGATCGAGACGCGGAAAATGAAAAATTAGTTAGATACGGATTAAAATTTTTAAATCTCTAAGTTAATTTTATTATATGATTTCCATTCAAAATGCTTCAAAATTTTACGGCAAGAATAAAATTTTAGATGAAGTTAATTTATCTATTCGGGCTGGAGAATTTGTTTCTATTGTCGGACAATCAGGAGCTGGAAAAACTACTTTAGTTCGCTTACTTATTGGCGAGGAAAGAGTTGGCGAAGGAAAGGTTATAGTTGGTGACTGGGATATAACCAAATTATCTCGTCGCGAGGTGCCTTTTTTGCGTCGTCAAATTGGCGTTATTTTTCAAGACTTTAAACTTTTACCAAAAAAGACTTTAGAGGAAAATATTTCCTTTGCTTTAGAAGTTTCTGGTGGTTCAAGAGAAAAAATTAGAAAAATAGTACCTAGTGTTTTAAAAATTGTTGGTCTTGAGGGAAAAGGCGGTCGTTATCCAAATGAAGTATCTGGCGGTGAAAGACAAAGAGCGGCTATAGCTCGTGCTTTAGTTCATCAGCCAAAAATTCTTTTAGCCGATGAGCCGACTGGAAATTTAGACGCTATTAATGCTGATGAAATTATCGAATTACTTTTAAGAATTAATCGTTTCGGCACAACTGTTGTTCTTGTTACTCATAACAAGGAAATTGTTAATCGCTTAAATCGTCGAGTGGTTACCATGGACGGAGGAAGAGTTGTTAGTGATAAGGAAAAGGGAAAATATCTTCTTTAATTTTTTAAATATAATCATTAAGATATGCTTTCATTATATCGCATTATAAAATTTAGCTTACAGGATATTTTTCGCAATGCTTGGCTGAGCATAGTCACGATTACGATTTTGCTTTTAGCTCTTTTTTCTATCAATACCTTAATCACAGTTCAAGTTATAAGTGATAGTGCAATTTCTGCCATCAGAGAAAAAATTGATATCAGCTTATACATTAAAGCGGAAACACCGGACAGAGATATCATTGCCTTAAAAGAAAGTTTAGAGGCAAATTCAAGAATTAAAGAAGTTTCATATATTTCCCGCGCCCAAGCTTTGGAAGATTTTCGTTTGAAATATCAAAACAATCAAGAAGTTTTAACAGCTCTTAAAGAATTAGGTAAAAATCCTTTGTCTCCGAGTTTAATTATTGCGCCGAGTAATTTAGAGGAATCTAATTTACTCATTAATGAGTTAAGAGTTTTAGATAGCCCAATTATAGAGTCGCGTGACTTTTCTGATAACTCAACTGTTTTAGAAAAAATTAGCAACATTACTCGCCGCATTAAAGAAGTTGGTTTTTTCATTATTCTTATTTTTGCTTTAACTAGTTTATTAGTAGTTTATAATGCTATTCGAGTAGCAATTTATACTCATCGTCAAGAAATAGAAATCATGCGACTCGTTGGGGCGTCAAATTTCTTTATTTACATGCCTTATGTGTTTTCCTCTTTTGTTTACACATTATTTAGCATGCTGATAATTATTTCTGCCTTTTTCCCAATTCTTACTTTACTGCAACCTTATTTAGAGATTTTCTTTACAGGTTACAACATTAACATTCTTAATTATTTTATTGATAATTTTATTTTTGTTTTTGGTTCTCAGTTTTTAGTTGTTTTACTTATTAATTTGGTGGCTAGTTTGTTTGCGGTTAGGCGTTACGCTAAAGTTTAAAGGGGCTCAAGGGCTCAAGGGCTTTGATTTTTTAATAAGCATTTATTCTAATTTTAGAATAAAATTTAATAGTTGACTTTTTTGCTAATTATTATAAGATAGATAGGTGAAAAATAAATATTCGGGGGTCGTCTAACGGTAGGACTCCAGGTTTTGGTCCTGGCTATCGGGGT
>CAZDYJ010000001.1:53493-80754 GCA_964509735.1 uncultured Gammaproteobacteria bacterium | reverse complement strand
TAGTTTGACCGTCAAATTCTTCGTCGTTTGCTTCCGCTTCTTCTTTAGTTAATCTAATAATTTGGTCTTTGTGATGAGCTGGTGAGTATATGGTATAAAGTCGTAAATCTTCTGATTGGGAAATATTTATTATATTATGCTCAGCTCCGGCTGGAACGATAATCGCTGAGCCGTCTTCTACTAAATATTCGTGACCATTTATAATACACTTCCCTTTTCCTTGTTCAAAACGAAAAAATTGATCATTTTCAGTATGAACTTCAGAACCTATTTCGTCACCCGGTTTTATACTCATTAAAACTAGTTGACTGTTTCGACCAGTATAGAGAACTTTGCGAAAATTATTGTTTTCTAAGGTTTCTTTTTCTATGTTTGTAAAAAATCCTTTCATATATTTTTAATTAATTTATTATTTAATTATTATAACAGGTTTAGGTTTATATTGATATTTTGGGAAAGTTTTATAGCAAGTTTTTGAAAAGAAAAAAGCCATTCTTAAAGAAATGTCTTTATTTTTTTATTTAATTTTTTTCATATTAACGGTTTGTTTATTTTTATTACTCAACAATAAAGTTGTTCCTCTAATAATAATTCCAATCAGACCACCAAAGATAAAAATAGTTGATAAAAATAAGGAAAATTGGCTAATACTCAGCAAACTTGGCGCATGACAATGTGGGCCATAATTATAATTAAAACATTCAACAAATTGAAGTAAAGCACTAAAAGTAAAACTTGTTAAAAGTGAAGCAATTATTAATTTTGGTAAAAAATTGTAACTTTTATCTTCTTTTTGAACTAAAACTAAAAATATTCCTACTATTAAAGGTATTAAAAGTATTTGAAAACCCCATAAAAAATTAAATTTATCAGGAAAAATATAAAATATAAGACCAAAAATTAATGTTATAAATGAAATTAAAATTATTTTTTTCATACTCAAGAAACTTATAAAATTTATATGTTAATTATTAATTATTTTTTAACTCAAAATTCAAGCTTTATCTCGAATGTGTCAAGAAGTGATAATACTTCTGGATAAGAAAATTTAGCTTTTTTTAATTTGTTATCTAAAGGATTTATAGAATAATTAAAAGCACCAATAAAATTAACACCTTCAAGATTAGAATTATAAAATTTACACATTTCTAGATCTGACCCCGAAAAATCTGCTCTCATTAAATTGGTATTTATGAAATCAACCTCTTTCATCTTAGAATTTAAAAATTTACTCTCTTTAATATCTAAATCACCAAAATCACAAATTATAATAAGACATTCTTTAAAAATCCAATCAATTAAAAGTGTGTCGATTGTTGAAAATCTTATTCCTAATATTTTGCATTTTTCAAAAATAACTCCTTGAAAACTACAGTTACTAATTTTTATGTTTGATAAATTACAATCTAAAAACTGACAATCAATAAAAATTGAGGCCGAAAAATCACAATCATTAAAACTACATTTTTTAAAAACACAATTTAAATATTCTTTATCCTTTAAATCTTTTTTTTGGTGAATAATTTTTTGAAATATTTCTTTGTTATAGGTTTTGTTTGTAAATTCCATATAAATCATTTTATATAATAAAAATAACATAAAAAGTGCTGTTTTACAAAATTTCTCGGGGACTAGGATTCTCGCCTTCGCTTTTCGCCATCATGCGAAAAGCTCAGTTGTCCAGACCGGCCGCTAAGCCCTACGCTAGCTCGGGCTTATCGTCGCTCCCCTTTTCGCCTCGTCTTCCGACTCGGCTCAAGACTCGCTCGCCGCTTGTTCAAATCCTTCGCCTCTTCGAGGCGTATAACAAAATAACCAACACTATGTGTTGGTTATTTTGTTATGCTCGGGGACTAGGATTTGAACCCAGATAGCCAGGACCAGAACCTGGAGTCCTACCATTAGACGATCCCCGAATAAACCCCTTTAAAATCGTCAAAGGGGTCTAAGTAGAAAAACAAGTCTCCCACTGGCTTTATTTATAGCACTTTAAACAAAAAATTTCAAGAAAAAAAATACAGCAAAAACTTTAACTAATAATCACTTACCCCTTTTATAAAATAAAAAAGCTGATCATTACAACCCGCTTTGAATATGAATTTAAAACTTAAGCCTTAGCTTCTTCAAGTTCCCTTTTTCGATCAGCCAACCAATTATCCCAAGTTGATAAGTACTGAGGAAATGAGAATTTATTGGCAACTATGTAGTCAAGCCAATCTTCAGCCTTTTTTATTTCCCCGGCCGATAAAGTAGCGCGGAAACCAGCCGTATCTCTGAAACCAAAAGTCTCCAATAATTCAGCTTGGGCTTCTTCCTTGGTTCTAGGACTAACTTTTTCCAAGTTGCCCTCAGCTTTTAGACCGCTGTATAATTTTATCTCAGCTAATCTATCAGCATACCAGGAATTCCAGGTAGCTTCATATTGAGGAAAACTTTCTCTGTTTTCGACAATATAAGTTAACCACTCTTCTGCTTTTTCAATTTCCCCTTGTCTAAGGGCAACTTGAAAATCAGAAGTTTTACGCATACCAAACTTTTCGATAAGCTCGGCTTGTGCTTCTTCTTTTGTTCTCTTCTTCATTTCTTCTTTATTTTCGTTATTATCTTGATTTTCTTTTTCTGATAAAAAATCAGGTCACACTTCGGGAATATCTGCTTTCTCGCCAAACATTTTTTTTAAAAAATTCATATTTTTAGACTATTTATTAAGCTACTATAAATACATTATACCATATATTTTAATTTTTTGCAAATATTTAGATATTTTTTATTAAATATTAGCTAAATAAAACAAGAACTTCTTAAACCTTAACTTACAATTCTCGATTTACCAAAAAATGCTTATATCTAAAATATTAACTATTTAAAAAATGGACCATAAAGCCCATTTTTAAAAAATTCAAAAATAATTCCCTAAATCTTATTCCGCGGGATCCTCAAACTTCGGTTTCATAAGCGGGAATAAGGTCGTTTCTCGAACCGGTTTATCCATTAAAAAGGCAAATAATCTTTCCCCAAAACCAAAACCGCAAGTCGGAGGCATGCCGTGTTCAAGCATCTCCACGAACTCAAAATCAGGCATCATAGCCTCTTCGTCACCCCTTTCGATTAATTCCTGCTGTAAATTAAAACGCTCCGCCTGGTCGATTGGGTCGTTTAATTCGGAAAAACCGTTACCAATTTCTGAGCCAGCGATAATAACTTGAAATCTTTCAGTTAATTCCGGATTATCTTCTTTAGCTTTCGCTAGCGGAGAAACTAATTTCGGATGATTTATTAAAAAAGCTGGGCCAGCAATATTTTTCCGACAATACTTCCAAAGAGTGTCAGTTAATCTTTCTCGGTTATCCCCCTCATATTTTACACCAAGTTCATCAAGCTTAGTCTTCATCTCTTCCTCGCTTGATTTTAAAACATCAATCCCGGTTCTTTCTAAAACCTCGCTCCGATAATCAATTTTTTTCCATTCGCTTGCTAAATCATATTCAAAACCTTTTGTCTTAAATTTAGTTTTTCCAAAAACTTCTTGCGCAATTTCACGATATAACTCTTGGACTAAAATCATTCCCTTTTCGTAGTCAGAATAAGCCCAATAAAATTCTAGGTTAGTAAATTCCTGAAGATGGTCGGGACTTGAACCTTCATTACGATAAACCCTACCAATTTCAAAAACCTTTTCATAACCGGCCGCCATTAATCTTTTTTGCCAAAGCTCGCCGACCGAAATTCTTAAATAAACATCTAAGTCATAATCGCGGTGATAGGTTTTAAAAGGATTAGCCTCTGCTCCGCCAGTCGTTGTTTCAATAGTCGGCGTCTCAACCTCAAAAAATCCGTGTCTTTTCATAAAATTACGAGACACATCCCAAAACTTCGCTTTCTTTTCAAACATCTCTCTTAACTCAGGATTTAAAAGTAAATCTAAATATCTTTTCCTTAATCTATCCTCCTCATCTTTTAAGCCATACCAAGAATCAGGAATCGGTCGAAGTGCTTTACCAATTATTTTAAATTCCTTGACCATTAAACTTTTTTCACCTTTATGAGTTAAAAACGCAGTTCCCTTAACTTCTAAAAAATCAGCCACATCAACAAGTTTAATAAATTTTTTATATTCCTCAGCACCAATTTCTTTTTTAGAAAAAGCGAGTTGCAGGGTTCCGCTAGCATCTTCTAAGTTAGTAAAGGCTAAATTTCCATGCTCTCTTTTAGCTCTTAATCTGCCGGCTAAATAATTTTCTTTTTCTGACGCTACTAAATTATCGAAGTCAGACAAAAAATCAGCGATCAATAGATCGCGTTTAACTTTAGCCGGATAAGGGTTAAGGCCAGTACTCTTTAACTCATTTAATTTAGCTAGACGATCCTCTCTTTCGCTGGTCTTATTATTTTGTGAAGCGTTTTCAACTGACATAAATTATTCAATTTTCATTATTTTATATTGCACTGTCCCCCGAGGAGTTTCAACTTCAACGGTTTCGCCTTTTTGCTTTCCCGAGAAAGCAACGCCAAGAGGAGATTCATTGGATATCTTGCCGTTTAAAGGATCGGCTTCATTAAAACTTACGATTGTATATTCCTTTTCCCCCTTCTCCGACTTAACAGTTACCTTTGAACCCATAGCCACTTTATCTCCCCCAGCACCACCTTCTACGACTGTAACATTTTTAAGTAAATTAGATAACTCTAAAACCTTACCTTCATTTAAAGCCTGAGCGTCTTTAGCCTCACTATACTCAGCGTTTTCACTTAAATCACCTAATTCCTTAGCTCTCTCAATTCTTTCAGCGATTTCTTTACGTCTAACAGTTGTTAAAAAATCTAACTCTTCTTTTAATTTATTATAGCCTTCTTGGGAAATTATTTGGTCATTCATAGGTTTTAAAAATTTTTAAATTATTAATGTGATTATATGTTATTTTTACAAATAAAACAAGAGCTTAGAAGTAAAACACCTATACCTAAAGGATGATTTAGATAAGGCGTAAAGGCATGAGTAATTGCTAAAAAAATCAAAACAGCGGCTAAACCATAAAATAAAGACTTATTTTGTTTTAAAGATTTTTTCAATAAAATAAAGATTAAAAATAAATAACTAGCTAAACCAAAAAATCCTATTTTTAACCAAATATCTAAATAACCCCACTCAAAAGCACTGGTTGTATACTCCCCATTGGGATTACGTTCTAAAACCCTGGGATCACTAGAAATATAAGTGGCCGTTGCTCCAAAACCCTGACCAAACAAAGGAGCATTTTTTATTTCTCCCCATAAAACTGGTAAAAGTGACCAACGAGAAACTAAAGCCGCTTCCCCTGAGCCAAAATTAACTCGATTACTAAAACTTTCGTTAAAATCATTTAAGTCGCTAGAAGAAAAATTAAAATATGGAAAAGTAACAACTAATAAAATAAAAACAAAACCCATGATTAAAGACAAAAAAGAATAAAGAGATGAACGCCAAAAAATCTTAAAACCATACAAACGCCAAACAAGAATTAATGATAAAAATAAAGTTAAAGCAAAAGCTGTCCAGAAACTACGAGAAAAACTAATTATTACTAAACTAAAAACTGCTCCGGACCCTAAAAAGTACCAAATATTATCTGCCTTAAAAAAACTACGCCAAAATTTAACACTATTTTTTAGAAAATTGTTAAGCCAAAAAAATAAAAAATAAGCTACTCCCGCGAAAATATGACTTTGCAAAAAAATTCTCGGCCAACCGGATAGAGTGGCTGTCATTTCCCCGACTAAAGTTTTTCGAAGCCAATTATAAGTATTTGGAGCAAGGCTTAGCTCATGAGCAAAAATTGCCAAGAAAAACATTGTTTTAAAAAACAACCAAACAATTGAGGCTAAAAGAGTAATTTTTAAATTACGTCTAAAATTTTCATTTTGCCAATCAAAAACAGCTGCTAAAGGAAAAATTAACAAAAAGAAAAGCCAGGCATTAAAGTCAGAAAAAATACTAGAAATAGGTAGGCCTTTTAAAACGGGGGCAATAAGACCAATTAAAACAAAAAATGCTAAAGCGAAAAAATATGGCCAAGCGGTAAAATTTCTAAGATTCTTTAAATAAACACTATCTTTGCCCGATTTTATAATTTGACGAATAAAATTAAATAAAAACACCAAAATAAGAATTAACCAAAAAACGGTTCTAATTGATAATCTAAAGTCTCCTAAATTAAGAAAAAAAAGATGTCCCATCGAGCCAACAATTAATTCAGCAAATATAATAAATAGTGCTAATTGAAGACGGTAAAGACTTAAAGCAAAAAAGATTGCGGCAATAAAAATAAAAATCGGACCAGCCACAAAAGAAATTGAAAAAGCCAAATATGACCAAATTTCTACTGCTAAAAAAATAAATAAAAATGCTAAGGTTTTTTGTAAATCAATTTTTTTCATATCTTAATTATTTATAATTTTTAAATAGTCACCAATCTTAATTCCTCTTTCAGCGCTATATCCAGCAGAAACCTCTAAGACCATATTTGACAAACCATCGCTCTTATATTTTTTACTCGGGTATTGTCCTTCTGGCTCTAAATTTTCAAAGAAATTTAAAAGTTTATTATCATTGAAAAATAAAATATCTAAAGAAAAATTCATATTACGCATAACAAATTCCCGTTCGCTATAATTTTCAAAAATAAAAAGCATAGCTTCGTCATAGGCTAAACTTTCAGCAAAAGACAAACCTTGATAATGTTCTTCAGGGCTAAGAGCTATTTTTGCCCTTAATTCTCCTTTTACAAAACCGCTGTCTGAGTCAATTATTTGTACTTTTAAAAATTCTTTATTTTCCTGATCAGTATTAATGTTTTTCAAAAATACAAAAACTATAAGCAAGGAAATTAAACAAATTAAAGAAAAAAATATTAAATATTTTTTATTTTTCAAAATAAAGTCCATGTTTATCTTTAACTATTTTAACAGCATTTTTATATTTTTTTACTTTCGGTAAAAACGGTAAAAATTTATAAGCAAAAGACGGCAACCAAGAACTAATCGTTCCACCCGGACTAACTTTAAATAAAGGATTCTTAATGAAGACTCCTAGTTTTCCCTTTTCCTGCCAAATAGTTAACCACAAATCCCAGTCTTGTAATTTTTTTATACTCTCATCCCAGCCTTTGGCGGGAAAATCGCTGCGTCTAATAAGTGACATGGTGTGAATACAGGGAGCTGCTTCTAATTTTTTAGCATCAATAATACCAATCTTAAAAAATTTCTCACCCCAATAAAAAGAAGAGTAAGCATAAGCCGCATCAGGATTATCATTTAGAGTTTTAAGCATTAACTCTAAAGCATTAGCACCTAAAACAGCATCAGCATCACAGAAAAATAAATATTCGCCAGAAGAAGAAGCAAAGCCTTTATTTCTAGCCGCTGGAGCACCTTTATTTTCTTGATTGATAAAAAGATAACTATTTTGATCCTGACTATTTTTTACAAATTCACCAAAAACCAAATCAACATCATCAGTTGAGCCATCATTTACAATTATAACTTCGTAATCTCGATAACTTTGCGCTTCAATACTTTTTAAAGTAGCGGTTATTTTATCAGCCTGATTATAAACAGGAATTATTATAGAAATCATATTATTTTTAATTTAATCAAGTAAGTCGCGTAAATCATGAGCTAATTTTTCCCAGGCAAATTCTTTTTCAGCTCTTTCTTTTCCCTGCTGACCGAGTTTTTCTCTTAAATCTTTATTATTTTTTAAGCTTAAAATAGCCTGAGATATCGAATTTATATCTTCTGGGTCAACAAGTAAACCATTTAAATTATGGGAAACTGCATCGCCTACGCCACCTGATAAACCAGCGATAACGGGTTTAGCACAAAGATTAGCTTCTAAATAAACTATACCAAAGCCTTCATAATCACCATCAATATTTCTAGCTGGCATAATGAATATATCACACAAATTAAGCCATGACCATTTATCAGATTCACCTATAAGCCCAAGAAAAATTATTTGATTTCTTAGATCATTTGGCACAAGCGAACGCAAATAAACCTCATCAGGACCTTTTCCGGCTATAATATAGACTAAATTTTCTCGATCAAAAGAATTTAAATTTTTAAAACTTTCAATCACTCTATCAAAACCCTTTCTTTTAACTAAACGTCCAAGACTAAATAAAACAACTTTACCCTCTAAATTATATTTTAATCTTAATTCATTTAATTCTTGCTCAGAAGCAAAGGTTGCCACCTGAGGTAAGCCAGGATTTATAATAATAATTTTATCACCTAATTTAGGAAATTTTTTAATAACTTCTTCAGCCACATAAGAATTAGCGGTAATTATTTTATCGGCCTTATTTAAAATCAAAGAACATAAAAATCTTTTTCTCGGACTTTTTAAGGCAAAAGAAAAATCCATGCCATGTAAAAAAACACCAAATTTAAATTTCTTAAAAAAAGATAAAATATACAAAACTGTTCCAAAGGGTAAGATTTGTCCAGCTAAAACATAATCAAACTTATTTTTTTTCAAACGACGCCAAACAGTTCCCAGAGATTTAAGCCAAGAAAAAGGAAATGATTTTGAATCTAATTCGCCGTTATTATTATGAATAATACTAAAATCATCATCATAAGGAAAATGCGAGGCTAAATTATAATAATAATTAGATACACCCCCTTTAAAAGGAGGAAACTCACTTGTTACAAGTAATATCTTCATAAAACTTTCTTTTTAGAAAATGAGGCAGCAATACTTAAAATATCCGCCTTTCTAACTCCTCCTAAAACAAATAAACAGAAAAAATAAATTAAAGCCCCAAACATAGACAACAAGAAAACATTTACATAAGGCTTAGCAAAAAATATCAAAGCGGCCATTAAAATAGAAGAAAATAATGACTTCCAAAAGAACGGCCAAATTTTCTTAGCAAAAGAACCAATAATTCTACGACTCTCCCTAAGCCCCAAACAAAACATTAAAGCATTAGTTAAAAGGACGGTAATTGAAGCGCCAACTGCCTGCCACTTAGAAATTAAAAATATGTTTAAAATAATACTAGAAACACTAACTATAATCATATTTCTGGTATTTCTTTTTTGAGCATCGCAGGCATTTAATAAAGAACCGATGGGAAAATTTAAGAATATAAAAAATAAAGAAATAATAGAAATCTTTAAAGGCCAGGTAGCAGCACTATAATCGTCTTTAAACAATAAGACAACTTTATCAGCTAATATAAAAACACCAAAAACTATAGGCAAGGAAATAATTATTAAATAATTCATTGCCCGTTGAAAAGTTATTAAAAGTTGTTCCCTGTTATTTTTCCAATAAGTTGATAAAGCAGGATAAAGAGAAGCTGTAAAAGCTAGGGGTAAAAACTGAAGGGCGAAAATTATTTTAAAAGCTACTTGATAAAGACCAACCTGTTCATCGCTAGATATAACAGATAATAAAACTGAATCAAAATAAGTATAAAATCTCTGAAATATGGCAAAAACTGCAAATGGCCAGCTTATTTTTAAAACTTCATAAATAAACTTTTTATTCCAAATAAGTTTAACCGCAATTTTAAGTTTATAAACAACCACCGACCAGGAAAAGAAAAAATTAAAAATACTAGCCAAGGCTAAAGCAATCATGGCAAAAATCAAACCTTTACCTAAAAGAAGCGCTCCATAACCAAAGAACAAAACAATTAATTGAAAAGCGATTGAAGCAAAGCTCTCATATTTCAAATTATGACAACCGCGGCTAGTGGCAAAAAATATACTAGTAAAAGAATCTAAAATCATAGAAACTGCTGAAACATAAACTAAGTCGCGAGTTAAAACGTCATAGCCTAAAACATTTACTAAAATAACTAAAGCTAAAAGAGTTAAAATAGCTAAAGGTATTTTTAAGGCTAAAATACTACCAAGCCAAGTCGAGGAAGATTCTTTGTCTTTTGCCACTTCCCTGGTTAAAACATTAGATAATCCTAAGTCAATAAAAATAGCAAAAATAGTCGTTAAAGAAATGGCTAAATAGTATTTACCTAAAAAAGCCGGTCCGATAAACCTGGCTAAAAGAGTAAAATAAGTGAAAGATATAACTTTCTGTAAAATTAAAGCCAAAGTCAAATAAGAGGTATTTTTGGCAATACTAGCTACTTTATTCATAAAAACAAATTTTCTTAAAATCGGTCAAGAAATTCTTAGAAATCCCCACTCTTGCCTAAATTTAAAACTTATGATAGCATTATATTAACATAAAATAAAAATAATTAACAGTTGAGATTTTATTAAATATAATAAAATTTTCTTTTTGTTTGCTAATAAGCCAAGATATGAAAAAAGACATCCATCCAAAGTACTATCCGGAATGCCAGGTTACCTGTGTTTGCGGTAATTCTTTCGTAACCGGATCAACCGTGCCAGAAATTAAAGTTGAGTTATGCTCTGCTTGCCACCCTTTCTACACCGGAAAGCAAAAATTAGTTGATAGTGCTCGCCGAGTTGAGAAATTTGAAACTAAGGTAAAAACTTCTGATGTTGTTTCAAAAGAAAAGAAAGGTAAAAAAGTTAAACGTGAAGCTAGAGCTCAAGAAAGAGCAAAAAAAGAAGTAGTTGTAAAACAAAAAGACTTCAAAAAGATCGCTCAAGTGACTTTAAAGAAAAAATAGATACTTTATTAAAAAAGCAATCGCGCTTAGTCGTTTTTCATGTTAAAATGACTATATAGGTTCTAAAACCTAAAGGCCGATTGCTTTTTTGTTTACCCTTAAAATATTTTGCCAAAAAAATTATAATCAAAACTATGTACGAAGATGTAAAAGAAAAATTTGCCGCCTTAGAACAAGCTCTAATGAGCGAAGAAGCTCAAAAAGATCAAGCTGAAATGATCCGTCTTTCCCGTGAACACGCCTCCTTAAAAAGAGCCTTGGAGATGATAAACGATTTAGAAAAATCAGTTTCTCATTTAGAGCAAAATAGAGAAATTATCAACCAGGAAAAAGACGCTGAACTAAAAGAAATGGCAGAAATGGAAATAAGCGATTTAGAGAAAAAAATTGCAGAACTTGAAGAAAATATCGAAGAAGAAGTAAATCCGGCCAACCCTAATGATAAAAAAAATGCCATTATTGAAATAAGAGCTGGTGCTGGGGGTGATGAGGCAGCTATTTTTGCTGGCGACTTGTTTCGTATGTATGCTAGATTTTGTGAAAGAAAGTCCTGGAAATTAGAATTAATTGATTCGAGTGTAATTGGAATTGGTGGTTATAAAGAAATAATTTTTAATGTTAAAGGCGAAGGTGCTTATGGTTTATTAAAGTTTGAAGCTGGTACCCATCGCGTCCAAAGAGTTCCGGAAACAGAAAAGCAAGGTCGAGTTCATACTTCGACCGCGACCGTAGTCGCTTTACCAGAAGCTGAAGAAGTTGATATTGAAATAAAAGCTAATGATATAAGAATTGATACTTTCTGTTCCAGTGGTCCAGGCGGACAAAGCGTTAATACTACTTATTCCGCTATTCGTATTACTCATATGCCCAGCGGATTAGTGGTTTCCTGCCAGGACCAAAAATCTCAACACCAAAACAAAGAAAAAGCCTTACAAGTTCTACGTTCTCGTTTACTAGCCAAGCAAGAAGACGAAAGAAGAGCCGCTGAATCAAGTGCCCGCCAAATTCAAGTCGGTGATGGCGATAGATCAGATAAAATAAGAACTTATAACCCACCTCAGGACAGAGTTACCGACCATCGCATTAATATGTCCTGGCATAGTATAAATAGAGTTATGGACGGCGAAATAGAAGAAATAGTCCAAGCTCTTAAAAAAGCCGATAAAGACCTAAGAGCAAATAAAAATGCTTAAACTAAAAGAGCTTGTTTTAGAAAGCAAAATTCCTCGTCAAGAAATTGATCTACTTATGTCTTTTTTATTAAAAAAAGATAGAGCTTTTTTATTAACTCATCCTGACCTTGAAATAGATAAGAAAATCTATAAAAGTTTTTTATCTTTAGAAAAAAAACGTTTGGCAAACTGGCCAATCGCTTATCTTACAGGAGAAAAGTATTTTTACAGTTATCGCTTTGAAGTTTCTCCTAAAGTTTTAGTTCCCCGCCCTGAAACAGAAATACTCTTAGAAAACATTTTAGAAAAAACAAAGTATTTAAATAATTCCTATACTTTTATTGATGTTGGCACCGGCTCAGGAGCAATTATTATTTCTTTTCTTTTAGAATCTAAAAAACAGAAAATAAAAACAAAAGAAAACACTTACTATGGTCTAGATATTTCAAAAGAAGCTTTAAAGGTGGCTAGTAAAAATTCTAAAAATCATCAGCTTGATAAAGAAATTATTTTCAAAAGAAGTAATCTACTCTCAGTTGTAAAAAAAGAATTACTAAGCACCAAGAAAGAAAGTTTAGTTATAAGTGCTAATCTTCCCTATTTAAGCTCGGCTCAAATAAAGTCAGAAAAAAGTATTAGTCATGAACCAAAAATCGCTCTTAAGTCAGGTTTATCTGGCTTAAAACATTATCAAAGACTTTTCAAACAAATAAATACTTATTTAATGAAAACCAAGGTATTTAAAAACATTTATCTTATTGGAGAAATAAATCCGGAGCAAAAAGAATTATTAAAAACCATGGCTAAAAAAAATCTCAAAGAAATGGATTTAAAATTTCAAAAAGATTTAAGTGGCCGTGTGCGCTTTTTCACTTTAGAATATAAGTCTTGAGTTAATAAGAGAGCACTTTCTCGCAAAACTTTTTCATAACAAAAAAAACATCGCTATTTAAACGATGTTTTTTTATTTTTCCCTAGTGTTTTTATTCCGCTACTTTAATCTGTCTTAAATTCTCATTAGAAATACCAAGAGCTAATTCTCTCATAATCTTAAAGGCGTCAGCTGGGCGACCAAGATAATACATTTTCATGTCAACCGGATTAACGTAATAGGCTTCGCCGTTTGCTTGAGCTCTTAAAAGTATTCGGCCAGAAAAACGAGCTGGGACGCCTGATTTCTCAAACTTAGCAAAGTCTGCTTCTGAAATGCCTAAACCAAACTTACGCATCATATTAAAAGCGTCATGAGGGCGACCCATGAAATGTTTTGCCTTGCTTATTGGTTCAAGATACCAAGCCTCTCCCTTTTCTTCAACTTGAAGTAGAATGCGGCCAGAAAGTTTTTCAGATAATTCTTTATTTAATTTCTTAAACATCTCTCTTTCTCTTTTCATTACTTCTCTGATATTAACTCCTATTTGCTCATTATTATTTTCTTGGATAATTTCTTCAGAGCTTGTTTCTTGAATTACTACCCTTTCCATTCCCTTTCTTTGCTCTTCACTTAAATAACAACCAGAGGGGCTAAGACTAATAACTCCTCTAAATTGAAGAGAGAAACCGTCTTTTACATCTTGCCAAGGGCCATATTCAACGTTTCTGCAAGCTTCCGCAACAGCGTTAGAAGCGCCAGAGCTAGGAATTTTTTTGAAGTTAGCGGTCACTAAAATATTAGAACTTACATTAGTATCCACTCTGCTAGCAGAAGAATTTCCATCACTCCAGGAGGTAAATTGATATCCAGTATTTGGGATAGCTTGAATTAGACTGCCTGATTCGCCAGCGACAACCTTTTGAGTGCTTGAGCCAGTGATAGTACCGTTATCAGAGGAATTATATTCTAAATAAAATTCCTTATCTTCCCAAAATAATCTTGGGTAATCATAACCTTCGTTGATGTACCAGGTTTCTTCACTATGATCTAGGATTGGAGCAATGCTCCAGTCGGTGAAGGTGTTTAGGGATTTAAAGTCTTCTAGTAAAACCCCGTGCACCTCATCTTCTCCAAATCCCGTCGGAGTTCCACTAATAGCCCCTGAGTTAATATTCCAATAACTATTAACAGGCGGGCTACCAAAATTATTAGATATACCGTAGATAAGATTATTTCCATTTTCAGAGATATCAATAAAAGTTCCAGCAAAATAACTATTGCTTACAATTCCGCCATTTAAACTAGCAACAATGCCGCCAACAAAGTCATTAGCACCAGAACCAGAAACAGTAATATTCATTAAAGAATAGCTATCATAAACATAGCCAATTATTCCAGAAATTCCACCTAAAATACCTAGCCCAGAAATACTACCCTTTGAAAAAGAATTATAAACTATTCCATCAGATCCCACAATACCGCCAACATAGTTTCTGGCATTTTCAATGTCACCAATAAAATAACTATTTAGGGTTGTTAGACTTTGTGATCCCCGTCCAATAATTCCTCCGATAAAATCGGATGTTGGGCTAGAAATAATATCAGCTTCTACAAAAGAATTAGAAATTTGATAATGAAATGAGTTTGAAAAATTCGCCCCAATTAGACCAGCAACATAAGATCCGCTGGAATTAATTGTACCAGTAAAAGATGAGTTATCAACCGAGCCGTTATATTGACCACTAAGACCGCCAATAAATCCAGAGCTTGCACTAGAAATAATATCAGCTTCTACAAAAGAATTAGAAATTTGATAATGAAATGAGTTTGAAAAATTCGCCCCAATTAGACCAGCAACATAAGATCCGCTGGAATTAATTGTACCAGTAAAAGATGAGTTATCAACCGAGCCGTTATATTGACCACTAAGACCGCCAATAAATCCAGAGCTTGCACTAGATGTAATATCAGCTTCTACAAAAGAATTAGAAATTTGATAATTATAAAATCCTGCAAGATTTGCCCCAATTAGACCACCAACGTATTCACTACTGGAATTAATTGTGCCTACAAAAGATGAATTATTTATTGAAGCAACACACCATCCACCAAGCCCCCCTAAAAAAACATCACCCCTAGATTCTAAATTTCCATAAACATTTATGTTATCAAAATAAATTTCAGTAAATGATTTTGCGACTAATGTCGCCACGAATTCATTACCAGTAATATTTACCCCACCCGTTTCTAATTCTGGATTACCAAAATTAATGTTTTTAAATCCTGAGTCTAGATTGCGATCACCAACAAAAGCAAACAAAGCAACATAATCTTCTAATGGTCTATTTATATAAAAATCATTAATTGTATAGCCTTTGCCATTTAAAACACCTTCAAAAGGATAACTACCTGTTCCAATTGGCTTAAATCCTTTACCATCTGACCAATAACCATCTGAATCAAAATTAGAACTTTCTGGATTAAGCATTGAGCAATCAATATCATTTGCTAGTTCATAATAATTTAAAGAAGTCATGTTTTGTAAATCATGACATGTATATATCAAAATACCGCCCTCCTCAAAATTAGCAGTTATGTTAATATCTCCCGTGGCATTTAAATCCTGTCTTGGGTTAGAAGTTTCACCATCTGACCAATTAAGAAAGCGGTAACCAAAACTTGAAACAGCCTCAACACTGGAAAAATCTTCTCCTTCAAAAATAACCTGAGTAGAACTACCAGTTATAGTTCCGCCTGTTCCAGCACTATAGATAGCTGTATATGTTGGAGCGACTTCAAAATTAGCAGTTACATTAATATCGCCTGTAACATTTAAATCTTGCCTTGGATTAGAAGTGTTGCCATCTGACCAATTAAGAAAGCGGTAGCCATAATCTGGTATTGCATAAATTGCCTCAGCGTCATAACCTTCGTTGACTGTTAAGGTAATCTCATCTTTTTGAATATTATTTTCTAAATCTTCTATAGAAATACTGTAGTTTGTATTTAAAAAATCATAATTAAAATCCAAACCACCGCTTATATAAACCACGCCGTTAACAATGTTTACCATCGGTTCAGATAAATGGACGGGAAGATTGCCTAGTCGTGACCACTTATTATTTAAAATATCGTAAACAAAAATAGAGTCAGTCGCCTCGTAATCGGAATTCATTCCTCCAAAATAATAAATATAGCCATTATAATGCACCGTGCCTCCTTCAAATCTTGCTTCAGGTAAACTAGCTAAAGTATGCCAAGTAGAACTGGGATTACTTAAATCAAGTGAAAAAACTGTATCATAATAGTTATTTTCATCTCTTCCGCCCATAACATAAATTGTGTCACCAATAATTTCCGCCGAAGCTTCGACTCGTCCAATTTCTTGCTCAGCAAATCTCCAGGTATTACTAGCCAAATTATATATCTCCACACTACTTACCACGTTTCTCCAATATGCATCCTCCCCACCAAAAACATATATCTCTCCTTGATAAACACCACCAAAAGAACTATTTCTAGCAACATTCATACTAGCTGCCATACTCCAAGAAGGAGTTGTTGTCGCAGGGTCGTAAAACTCTACACTTGAAGTTGCCGTCCATGTACTATCCCAACCCCCAATAACGTAAAGTTTGTTATCAAAATTAACGGACAAAGGAGTTCCTCTTGTCATTGACATTAAAGGCAAATCGTTATTCCAGGAATCATTTGCTGGATTATAAATAGATAAAGAATCACTATCAATCCAGTCCCCAACAAGTCCACCGCTAACATAAATTTCATCATTTATTACATCGTGTCCAGCATAAGCAGTTACGTCCGTCATTGTAGCCTCATCATTAAAAGACAAAGGGCTAGAAGTGGAAGATAATGCACCATTTTCTCCAGCCACATAGCTTAAGTTATAAACACCAAGATCAGCTTTAACAAAATTTATTGATATAAGAAGAGTTATAACAATAAAAGGAACAATAAGTAATAGAATTTTTCTCATAGTATTATTTTTATTTCACATAAATATTAACTTTATTTTATCATATTTTCATAACAAAAAAAACATCGCTATTTAAACGATGTTTTTTTATTGAAAACTTTCTAATAATTATTTTTAAGCAGCTACTTCACTTGAGCTATCATTAGCAATGCTAGCTTCATTTTGTTCTACCGCTTCTGCCTTCTTTCTGTTAAAAATCATAGATCTTAATTTTTCAACACCACCTTGAGTTAAGGCGCCAGAAATAGCAGCTGCAAAAGTACTTAGAGTAAGAATTACCTCTTTAACGATTGGTTGTAATTCAGTTAAGTTTGTAATGTTAAATGATTCAGTTAAAGCAAGAGCGGATCCAGTAAGAAATCCGGCTGTAAACAAAACGCCAATAGCGATTTTCATTTTTTGCTGAGCTTCTTCGTTTTTTGCTAAATTCTCCGCTGCTTTTTCCGCATCAATTCCTGCATAATCTTCAGCAATTGCTTCTAGCTTAACAGCTAAATATTCTTGGTCTGGGTTTAGTTCAGATTTTTCTGGCTCAAGTTCAGTTCCAGTCTCTTTTTTTATTTCTTCATTTTCTTTTTTTTCGGCATTATTATTTTTACCAAAAACTTTTTCTAAAAAACTCATATTTTTATATTTATTAAATTAACTTTTTAATTAAGCAACTAAATCATTTTTAAGACTACTCATTAAATCAGAAAATGACTTACTAAATTCTACTAACTCTTCTTGGGTGGCAGTGCCATTTTTTATTTTTTCAGCAATTGCCATCATTTCTTCATTGTTCATAAAATTACAATTTAATTTTTTAAAATATATTTAATTATAACATAACTTATCTGAACTTCATAGCTTAATTATATCATATAATTTAAGATATGTCAAGTTATTTTTCCACAAGCCAAAAAAACTTAAATTAAAAATTACAAAAAATCCTCTTTAAAAGAGGATTTTTTTAAATAATTATTTCTTTTCTCCTTCGGAAGCTTTTGCCTCATCTGCTTTTTTATCAGCCGCAGGCTCAGCAACAACAACCGGTTCATCTTCTATTATCTTTGGTTCTTTTACGCTAGCAACCATTTCTTCTAAGTTTTCGCTTTCAAGCTCAATTCCCTTTGGTAATTTTAAATCACTTAAGCGAATTGCCTCGTCAAAGCTTTCTAAAACTGAAATATCTACTTCTATGTGGTCTACTAAATCACTTGGCAAACAAGAAACGGCCACTGCATCAAGATCTTTGCTTAACATACCTCCTAATTCTCTAACCGCTTTTGATTCGCCAATAAAATGAAGAGGGATTTCAGCATTTACCTTTTCCTTCATGTTAACTTGATATAAGTCAGCATGTCTAATGCTATGTTTTAAAACATCTCTTTGAATGTCTTTTACTAAAACTTTAAAGCTTTCTCCACCTAAAGTTAAATCAATTAAATTAGATTCTCCAGCTGAAGCAAAGATTTTTTCAAATTCAGCTTTTCTAATTTTTAAATTACGATTTTCAAAGCCTTTTCCGTAAACAACGGCTGGCATAAAATCTTTTGATAATTTTTCATTATCTTCTCTTAATTGAGCATTTAATTTGAATTCCATAAACTTAATAGTTAATTTTTGATCTTATAATTATATTTTGCATAATACCTACCATTATCAACAAGGAAATTAAGGCGCTTCCCCCATAACTGACAAAAGGTAAGGATAAACCTACAATTGGCGCTATGCCAAGGTTCATACCAATATTAATAAACATTTGCACAAAAATCAAGCCAAGAGCACCAATTATAAAATAAACACCGAAATCGTCTTTAATTTTAGGCAAAATCACAAATGAACGAAAAAATAAAACTGCGTAGAAAATTAAGACCAATGATACTCCTAAAAATCCTAATTCTTCGGCAATAACTGAAAAAATAAAATCATTTTGAGCTTCTGGTAAAAACTTTAATTGCGACTGAGAACCAAAACCAACCCCTTTACCAATTAAACCACCGGAACCGATAGCAATTATAGCTTGATTAGCATTATAACCAACTCCAAGAGAATTAGCAGCTGGATCAAATAAAGTCATAATTCTGCTTTTTTGATAGTCTTTAAAAAACAAAAACCAGGCGCCAGAAAATAAAATAGCCGCAATTAAAAATAGAGAAATAAAATATTTTTTTCTAAACCCTGCTGCTAGCATCATTATCAACCACAGAAAAACAAACATCATCGCCGAACCGAAGTCTGGTTGAAGTAAGACAAGGCTAAAAAGAAAAAAAGTAATAATCCCTGAAAAGAAAAAATGACGAAACTTTTTAACTTTTGTGGCTAAACTAGAAAAATAAGTTGATAAAACCATTAAAAGAGCTATTTTTACCAGTTCTACCGGTTGCAAACCAAATCCCAAAATAGAAAACCAACCCTTTGTACCTCTTATCTCTTGCCCAAAAAGAAGAACGGCTACTAAAATTAAAACGGCCAAAATATACCAATATTTACTTAAACTTTTTAAAAAATATGAGTCAACAAAAGAAAATAAAAATAGGAAAAAGAAGCCCAGTCCAGCAAAAATTAATTGTTTTCTAAAATTTAAAGCATCAAGCTCTCCTTGTCCTAAAGCAATACTATATATTTCTATCAAACCAAAAACTACTAAAAAAAGAACGGCAAAAAATATCACCCAATCAAAATTCTTAAAATACATTTTTAATCTAGTCAGCATATTTTATTGTCCTTTATAAGGTGTAAATACTTGACTATCAAAAATGTTTAAGTCGGGAATAATCTCCACTCTCCTACTGCCACGTAAATCACCTGACCAAGCAAGACTAATATCTTTTTTATCACCACTCCAAAAATTGTTTAAAACATAACGATTTACACCACTTAATTCTTCGTTGCGATAAATTAAAATTACAAGTGGAACTTCGTAATAACTATAAGGGGTTTCGTTGCTTATTGAAAACTTTAAACTATTTAAATCAATTACATCGGAAATTCCTGCGGCCGCAGGCGAAAAAGCTAAATCAGAAATAATAAAATTTAAACGCTCATGACTATAAATAGAAAAATCTGGGATATTTTTTGTGTCTAAACGACGCCAACTTATATTATTTATAGAAAAACCTAAAGGAGCTCCGCCAGCCAAAGAGTTTAGTCCTAAGGATAAAATATATTTTTCTTCACTAGGCATAATAAAACTATTATCACAAGAAATTTCTGTTTCACCTTGTAAAAAACAGTAACTAAATTCGGCGGAAAAATTATTATTTGGATTTTTAATTAGAACAGCTAAATCATCTTTAGAGGCGGATATTAATCTTTTAATAGGAGATATTTCCAAATTACTAGCACCTTGCCTTCCCTCGACTGATAAATTATTTTCGATTGTATTTTTAGCTGGATCTCCGTAATAAAAGTAAATAACCAAATTATAAACAGAATAAACGAAGAAGGCAGCTGAAATCATAATTAAAACAACCACCAAGGTTTTTGTTAAATTTCTCCTATTTTCTGACAACCAAAGCCCCCAAGACATTCTTTTAAAACTTTTCTTGTCTAAAAATTCATCAGGATTAAAAGGATCTTTATCCTCCCCTGGTATAACGTTGTTATTATGATCACTTATAACATGACCATCAATCATGACGCTATTTTCCTTATCTTCTGCAAAGCCATCGCCTAAATCCAAAAAATCAGCTGAGTTTAGTTTTTCACTATTAATATTTTTTTCATTTTTTTCCATATAATGCTATAATAAAAATAAGCTTGTCGATAAAAAAAATACGACAAATTTTAAATTATTTCCAAAAATATTATAACATAATTACTAAATTTTATAAACAAAAATATGTTTAAAATTGAAATTCCTTTAGATGTGCCTAAATCAAAAAAATCAGAATTTGAAAAAAATTACAAGATTTTAACTAATAATAGCGGTAATCTTTTATTAATCGCTGGTGATCAAAAAATTGAACATTTAAATGATGACTTCTTTGGGCCTGGAATAAGCAAGGAAGATGCTAATCCGGAACACCTTTTTAAAATTACCGCTGCCTCTGGCGGTGGTGTTTTAGCCACCAATTTAGGTTTAATTGCTAGATATGGAGAAAAGTATAAAAATATTCCTTACATTGTTAAAATAAATGCTAAAACTAATATTGGACCAAACGAAGAAAAAAACTCCAGCCGCCCTTTATGGTCAGTGTCTGATGTTTTAAAATTTAAAAAAGATAGCGGTCTAAAAATAGTGGCTTTAGGTTATACTGTTTTTTTGGGACATAAATATGAGTCAGAAATGCTTAAAGAAGCTGCTCAGGCTATTTTTGAAGCACATCAAAATGGCCTAGCTTTTGTTCTCTGGATGTATCCGAGGGTAAAGGGGTTAAATGAAGATAATATCCATACTATCGCTGGCGGGGCTGGAGTAGCTGCTTGCTTAGGGGCTGACTTTGTTAAAACAAAATATCCTTATGATTTAAAGGATAGAAAAAAAGCCGCGGAAAATTTCAAAGAAGCTATTTTAGCGGCTGGAAAGACTAAAATAATTTGCGTTGGTGGTAGCAAGAGATCTGAAAAAGATTTATTAGAGTTTTTAAAACTACAGCTTTCTATTGGCACAGCCGGACTAGCGATTGGCAGAAACTTGCACCAAAGAAGTTTAAATGATGCCACTGAATTAAATAAAAAAATGACAGCCATATTATTTAAAAAATAATCAAGCCAAATTTTCATTTTAATTTCAACTATTAAAATACAAAAAAGACGATTTAAAAATCGTC
Source organism: uncultured Gammaproteobacteria bacterium (assembly GCA_964509735.1). Classification (GTDB taxonomy): domain Bacteria; phylum Patescibacteriota; class Patescibacteriia; order Patescibacteriales; family UBA12465; genus UBA12465. Next base: position 59,302 of record CAZDYJ010000001.1, on the reverse strand, counting down.
TTTTTTTTAGAAAATATTAATTTATTCCTTTATTAACTCAATGTTTATTCTGTCTACTAAACGAGGCGCTTTTTTCACAAAACCAGGATAAAATTTTAACTCAAATGATTTTACCTCTGGCTGACTTTGTAAGTATGTAACTATTTGAGATTCATCAAGATTTATCAAGCTCTCTCTTTTTACAGGTTCTTCATCACTTTTTAAAATCATTTTTCCAGAAAAAGAAGCTTTAACTGTGGCGGTATTAGATTTTTCATCGTAAGTCTCAAAGTTTAAAATAATTTGGCTAGAGTTAAACTCTACTAGTTCTTTATCATCGGGAATAAGTAAATTAAGTTTTCCCAGGGCTAAATTAGCTAAATCATTTTTTCTAAAAAATGCAACCTTGGCTTGACCGGAAATACTCACTTTAAAATTTTCAACCTTAGTATCAACTTTTGAATCTTCTTGGATATTAATATTTGAATCTAAAAGGTAAACCGATCCCCAGTCTTCTTCATTATAATTTAAAATTTCTTTTTTTTTCTCTATATCCGCTTCAAGTCTTTTTAAAAATTCATCATAGATAACTGTTTTAGCGCCAGCTATATCACTAGCTCGGATATATTTTTCTTTTTTTTGCTCAAAAACAAAAGCTTCTTCGCTTTTAGCATAAATTTGATCCTGTAAACCAACCCAAAGACCAGGGATGGTAAAGGTCGTTGGGTTAATAGCGAATTTTCGACTCGGCTTGTCAACATAAACATCTACCCAAACTTCGCCTCCGGCTGGAACATTAACAGCATCCTTAATTCTAAATAATTTATTATCAGGACTTAATAATCTAGTTGTAGCCACTAAAGCTTGTGCTCGACTATAATTATTAATTATTTTTACTCGTCCACTAACTGCCTCGCCAACAAATTCTTCCCCGCTGGCTGGAAATTCTTGTTCAAAAGATAAAGAAAAATCCTGAACTTCTCCAAATAAATTTTCTCGAGGATCAAGTAATCCGGATAAAGCATTTTCATTTTCTAAAGCCGAGACTTTAAGTAACATGTTTTCATTTAAAGTTTCGCTTTTCGGAGTTATTTTTATATTTAATTTAGAAAATGATAAATAAAAAACTAAAGCCGCTAAAAATCCCACCACTAAAAAGAAGCGCCAAACGAAACGACTATAAAGACCTATACTTCTCTGCTTTATGCCCTGCTCCTTTCCTTTTTTTTCTTTTTTATTTTTTACAAAATCATCATCAACTAAATCTTCAGCAAAAAAATCTACCAAATTTTCTTCATTAAAATTACTTTCTAAATCTTTTTTTGTCTCTTCTTTCTTTCTATTTTCTATTTCCAAGCTTAATTCTTGAAAAAATTTCTTCTGATTATCTATTTCTTCTTCCTGTAATCTAAGTTCGGCCTTTTTGCTAACCACTCCTATTTCATCTTCATTTATTGTTTCATTATTTACTTTAAACATTTTTTCAGCAGCCGCGATTAAATCATTATCATCGCTATTTTCATCATTAAATTCTTCAGCAAAAATATCAACTGGGGCTGAAGATCTAAAGACATCTAAAGTATCTTCTTCGTCATCATTTATAATATCAACGATAACTGGTTTAGCTTTTTTTTCTGGCTTTAAACTTTTAATATTTTTTGTTGATTCTTTTTTAATTGCTTTCTTTTTGTCATCATTCTTTTCAGATTTTTCTGAAACTAAAGAAGCTTTCTTTCCAGAAGAAGAGCTTTTCTTCTTAGTTAAAGCTTTTGGTTTTTTTTCTACTTTACTTGAGCGAGGCATAATAAAATATTTTAAAAAAAAATAAAAAAATAAGCTGTCTTATCTTAATAAAGTATAACAAAAAAATAACAAAGCGACAAATCTTTAATTAAAAAATTATAAAACTTTTTTAATCAATTATTTCAAATAAGTTTATTGCTTCTTTTCTAAGTAAATCTTTTAGCGTTTGATCATTTTTTACCCTAAAAGCACTTTTAATAATTTTAGCTTTTGAGTTTTCAATAATTTTAAAATAAACTTCATCCGCTCCCAGATTATTAGCAAAAGTTTTTTTTAAAAAATCTAAATCTTCTCCGGACAATTCTCCGTTTAAAGATATTTTAAGTGGGTTATCGCTCTTTGGCAATTCTTCTTTTTTTTCTAAAATCTCTAAAGGCTTTATTTCTTTTGGCTCGGGATTTCTTTCACTTGGCACCGCTTCTCTTTTTGAAGAGCTAGACGACTGAGCAGGTTTTACATAAGAACCATTGCCGTTAAATTTTCGACGATTAAAACTTGAACCAGCTGTTGCCATTCTCATTCTCTTAAATTCATCAACCGAGGCCGAAGGGTTTTTATAATCAAGCGGTTTTACTCTATCAACTAGAAACTTAACTTCTGAATCTTTTTCTGAAACACTGCCATCCATAATTAAAGCCTGTCCAACTTGCCACAAATCAGCTGTCTCCTTGTAGGTTCGAGGAAATACTAAAATTTCAATAGACTGGGTAGCATCTTCTATTTTAACAAAAAGCATAGCCTCGCCTTTCTTGGTTAATATTTTTTTAAGACCAGAAACAATACCGGCAATAACAGTAGCACTTTCACCACGACGACCTTTTAGAGAGGAAAGTGGCGTAGCATAAGAAGCAAGATATTTTCTAAAATTATTATAAGGGTGTTCGCTAACATAGAGACCAAGCAATTCTTTCTCCCAAGCTAACTTTTCGTTTTGGTCAGCATCTGGAGCGGGATTTAAAGTCATCTTGCTTAAAGTAATGCTTGGAGTATCAGCAAAAAGACTACTTTGCTTACTTTCTTTATTCTTAACCCAGTCTTTATTATAACTTAATAATCTTTCTAAATTAGAAAGCAAAACACCTCTTTCTCCATAAGCATCTAAAGCTCCGCACTTTATTAAACTCTCTAAAGATTTTTTATTTAAATCCTTGTCCGTTACTCTTTCCAGTAAATCAAAAACGTCTTTATAGGGACCATTGGCTTTTCTTTCTTTAATTACTTCTTCGACTATATGCTCTCCAACATTTTTGACTGCCCTTAAACCAAAACGAATTGTGTCAATTTTTTCCTTGTCATCAATTGGTTTATTATCCTTAGTACCACTTGAGACAACAGTAAAAGTACCAAAAGATTCATTAATATCAGGTGGCATTATTTTTATGTCCATGTTACGACATTCTTCAATTTCAATAGCAATTCTGTCTGTATCGCCCTGGTCAGCGGTTAATAAAGCAGCCATAAACTCAACCGGGTAATGAGCTTTTAAATAAGCAGTTTGATAACCAATTAAAGCATAGCAAGCGGCATGACTACGATTGAATCCGTAACCAGCAAAAGGCTCAATAAAAGAAAAAACTTTTTCTCCTAATTCTTTATAAATGCCATTTTTAACACAGCCATCAATAAATTTCTCTTTTTGTTCAGCTAAAAGAGCAGGAATTTTTTTACCCATGGCTTTACGCAAAACATCAGCCTCACCAGGAGTAAAACCAGCTAAAGCTCGAGAAATTTGCATGACTTGCTCTTGATAAATAGCTACGCCATAAGTTTTCGCCAAAATCGGCTCTAGTTTTTTATGTAAAAAAGAAACTTTTTTCTTAGCATGTTTACCGGCAATGTAATCAGGAATCCATTCCATCGGCCCAGGTCGATATAGAGCAACCATGGCAATTATATCTTCAAATTCCGTCGGCTTAAGTTCTCTTAAATATCTTTTCATGCCTGAGGATTCAAATTGAAAAACACCAGTGGTTAACCCCTCTTGAAAAAGTTTATAAGCCTTCTTGTCATCTAAGGGTAAAGTATCAATATTTATCTCAACACCGCGAGTATTTTTAATAATTTTTAAAGCGGCTTCAATAATAGTTAAATTCTTTAAACCCAAAAAATCCATTTTAAGAAGTCCTAAATCTTCGACGGGATGTAAAGAATACTGTGAGATAATTGTTTTATCGGAAGATGAGGCGTATTGGACTGGAACATATTCGGTTAATGGTTTTGGGGTAATTAAAACACCACAAGCATGAGTAGAAGAATGACGAGCAACGCCCTCTAATCTTTTTGCGAAATCAATTATTTTTTTTGCCTCGTCTTCTTTATAAATATCTTTTACCTCCGGAACCTCTTTTAAAGCTTCATCTAACTTTTTAAACATCGGAATACTTTTAGAAATTCGATCGCAGTATTCATAAGGTGCATCAAGAACTCGACCAACATCACGAACAGCCGCGCGAGCCGCCATGGTTCCAAAAGTAATAATTTGAGCCACGTGATCATGTCCATATTTTTCAGCCACATAATCTAAAACTTCAGCTCTTCTGGCATCAGCGAAATCAAGGTCAATATCAGGCATAGAAACACGATCAGGATTTAAAAATCTTTCAAAAAGTAATTCGTATTGTAGAGGGTCTAAATTAGTAATACCGGTTAAATAACAAACCAAAGAGCCAGCCGCACTACCACGACCCGGTCCAACAACAATTTTTCTATCTTTTGCCCAATTAACAAAGTCAGCTACAATTAAAAAGTAGGCTGGCCAACCCATTTTAATTATAACCCCTAATTCATAATCCAATCTTTCAATTATTTTATCTATTTCAAGTCCTTGAGGAATTTTACTAGGATTCTCTGATGTCCAAATTTCGTCTTTTTTGACTAAAGCATATTTAACAAACAAGCCTTTTTCACATAATTTACGAAGATAAGAATTTTCATCATAATCAGCTGGCACTTCAAATATAGGTAATTCTGTTTGACCAAGATTTAAATCCAAACTACACATCTCGGCTATTTTTAAAGTATTTGAAATAGCCTCTGGCACATCTTTAAAAGCCTCTATCATTTCCGAGTTTGATCTCATCGAATAATCACCTTTGCCAATCATCGTCATTCTATCGCTATCGGATAATTTCTTTTTATTTTGCAAACAAAGCAAAATATCCTGAGCTAAGGCATCGTCTTTTTTAAGGTAATGAACATCGTTAGTGGCCACTAAAGGAACTTTTAGTTTATGAGAAAGGCTAATTAAAGCTTGATTAATTTTATCCTGTCCTTCTAATTCCGGGTGGTCTTGAATTTCTAAATAATAATTTCCCTCTCCGAATAAATTCTGGTAGTCTAAAATTCTTTTTTCCGCCTCTTTCATTTTTCCAGCGTTAATAAGACGCGGAATTTCACCAGCTAGACAGGCTGATAAAGCGATTAAGCCTTCATGATGTTCTTGTAAAACTTCCCAGTCAATTCTGGGTTTATAATAAAAACCTTCTAAATGAGCAATTGAGGTAAGTTTTATTAAATTTTTATAACCAGTTTCGTTTTTTGCTAAAAGGACGAGGTGGCGATTTCTGGCGTCTTCGCGAGTATTTTTATCATGCCGGGAATTAGGAGCTAAATAAGCTTCAACGCCGATAATTGGTTTAATTCCTGCTTTCTTGGCTTTTTGATAAAATTCAATCACTCCATACATAGTTCCATGATCGGTTAAGGCAAGGGCGGGAGAGCCTTGTTCTTTAGCAAAATTAATCATCTCGTCTAACTTAGTTAAGCCGTCGAGCAGTGAATAATGACTATGATTATGGAGGTGAACAAATGACATGATAATTTATAGTTTATAATTTTTTAACATTTATCTTATTATATCTTAATACAAGAAAGCCCCTTTGGCAAACCAGAAAATTTAATAAAGTAACAGCGCTATATAGGACGGGGGCTTAATAAGTTTAAACACATTTTAAACAATTTGGATTTAAAATTTAATAAAAAAGACCCCTGATTAACAAGAGCCTTTTGTTATTTTTAAGGTTTAGCT
>CAZDYJ010000001.1:50928-53393 GCA_964509735.1 uncultured Gammaproteobacteria bacterium | reverse complement strand
CAAGGTTTTCCAGGAAAAAAGATTTTTTAATCTGGGCCATATTTTTTTTTGCCAATAATAAGCACTAAATAGGCAGTCAAAAAATCTAATCACCCAAAAGATAATTGATTTAAGCATATAACCTCCTTTTTTTAAATGTACGACAAAATATTAACCCCTAATTATACACTATTTTTTAATTTTTGTCAATATTTGCTCTAAATCCTCATCACCATAAAAATCAATGATTAATTGTCCGCCTTTTTTCTTTCTTTTAAGCTCAACTCTGGTGTTTAAATAGGATGATAAATCTTCTTCTTGAGCCTTGTCAAAACTGTCTTTCTCTCTGGCTAATTTTGTGCCTCCTAAGCGTTTTATCTCTTTATCCGTTTCCATGACGCTTAAATTATGACGCAAAATTTTCTTTAAAATATTAACCTGTTTAGCTTCGTTTTCTATGCCTAGTAAATACTTAGCATGAGCTTCAGAAATTTTTCCACTAGCTAAAGCTGATTGAGCCTCAGGTGATAGGTTAAGCAAACGAAGCGTATTGGCGATACTAGAGCGAGCCTTGCCTAGTTTAGCTGCTGCCTCTTCCTGGGTTAAATTAAATTCGTCCATTAAACGTCTATAGGCTAAAGCACTTTCTAAGGGGTTTAGATTTTCTCGCTGCAAATTTTCAATTAAAGCTATTTCTAATTTTTTCTGCTCTTTTTCTTCTCGAACAATAACTGGAACTTCTTTTAAGCCGACTATTTTTGAAGCTCTTAAACGACGCTCACCAGCGATAAGCTCAAAGCCGTCGCCTTTTTTAGTCACGATTAAAGGAGAAATTATTCCGTGTTCTTTAATTGATTCAGCTAAATCATTTAAAGCATTTTCTGCAAATTCATGACGCGGTTGATGCGGATTAACAGAAATCATTTCTGGTTTTACTTTTAAAATCCTATCAAGATCATAAATAGTAACACTCTCCTCTTCTACTTTAGCCGAGCCGAAAGGATTCTGTCCGTAAGTGACGGTTTTTTTGGGAATAAGAGAACCAAGTCCTCGACCTAAACCTTGTGGCATATATTTAAAATATTTTTAAATTAATTATTTCAATCTTTAACCTTAATCTTCTAAACTAACAACTTCTTTTGCTAAGCTCTCATAAGCCTTTCCGCCGCGAGACTTCGGATCATAATGAAGAATTGAACGTCCATAACTTGGAGCTTCGGCTAAGCGAACTGTGCGAGGAATTATAGAACGAAAAATTCGATTAGGAAAATACTGGTAGAGTTCGCCCATCACCGCTTCTGATAACTTATTACGTTTATCAAACATCGTAATTACTGCTCCCATAATATTTAATTTCGGCTGAAGATTTTCTTTAACTAAATTAATAGTTTCAAGTAACTGACTTAAACCTTCTAAGGCATAATATTCGCTTTGAATCGGAATAAGAACTTCGTCAGAAGCTACTAAGCTATTAATAGTTAAAAGACCTAAAGAAGGAGGGCCGTCAATAATAATATAATCAAAATCATCTTTAACTTCAGATAAAACTTTAGACAATCTAAATTCCCTGTCTGGCAAAGCAACTAATTCAACTCCTGCCCCAGCTAAATTTAAAGTCGCCGGAGCGATTTTAAGTCCGTCTTGAATAGTTCTTTTTATAATTTCAAAAATCGGCTTATCGGAAACTAAAGATTCATAAATACCTGCCTCTAAAGAGCGGTGATCTAAGCCTAAACCGGAAGTAGCATTAGCCTGAGGGTCGAGATCAACAAGAAGCACTTTCTTGCCTAAATTAGCCAGATAAGCACTTAAATTAACCGAGGTGGTTGTTTTCCCTACCCCGCCTTTTTGATTAACAACAGATATGATTTTTCCCATATAAAAACTAATAAAGAATTTTTATTCTTTGCTGTTTTTATTATATATTAAAAAGGTTCTTATGACAATTATGATTTTAACTCATCTTATATTGGACTAAAGGATGCTTTGTTAATAAATTATTAATTGGACTGTCTGAATTAAGACCCCAGAAATATCCTTTAAGTTTTTATAGCTTGGTTTAATAAATCACTCTCTTTGACAAAGAGTAAAAAATTACTTATAATTTTTTTAAGATTGAATTATAAATTCATACTTAATTTTAAGCCGCGATGGCGGAACTGGTAGACGCACACGACTCAAAATCGTGCGGGCGAAAGTCCATGAGGGTTCAAGTCCCTCTCGCGGTACATAAATAAAAATACGGAACAAAAGTTCCGTATTTTTATTTATCATGTTTGAGTTAGGGACTTGAACAAGCGGCGAGCGAGTTATGAGCCGAGTCGGAAGACGCGGCGATTAAACGAGCGACGATAAGCCCGAGCTAGCGTAGGGCTTAGCGGCCGGTCTGGACGAGCGAACTTTTCGCAAGTTGGCGAAAAGTGAGCGAGAGAGTCCCTCTCGCGGTACATAAATAAAAATACGGAACAAAAGTTCCGTATTTTTAT
>CAZDYJ010000001.1:0-50828 GCA_964509735.1 uncultured Gammaproteobacteria bacterium | reverse complement strand
AGTCCCTCTCGCGGTACATAAATAAAAATACGGAACAAAAGTTCCGTATTTTTATTTATCATGTTTGAGTTAGGGACTTGAACAAGCGGCGAGCGAGTTATGAGCCGAGTCGGAAGACGCGGCGATTAAACGAGCGACGATAAGCCCGAGCTAGCGTAGGGCTTAGCGGCCGGTCTGGACGAGCGAACTTTTCGCAAGTTGGCGAAAAGTGAGCGAGAGAGTCCCTCTCTTTGCATGTTTTTATTTAACCACTTATAGACTCTAATTTTTCCCTCCAATTTTCCGGAAAGCCCATTCTTCTAATTTCTATACCATGATTTTTAATTAAACCTTCTAACTTATCAAGCCAATCCGAAGCTGGACTAATTTTTCTAATAAATATTTGAGCGGAAATTAATAAAGAAAAAAGAGTCTTATCTTTCACATCATTAAATAGGTGTTTATATTTTTTATATACTGGTGTTTTAAAAGTAAAATTCCTATTCCATACCCAGGCATGATGAGCACATAAATTTCTCAAAATAGATAAGTGGTGTAGCATTTGAATACTTGTTCTTTTTGGTAATTTATAAAAATTAGCTATTATCCCCTTATCGATGTCACTTAAATTTCTCGCTATCAAGCTACAGTCGCCAAATGTTAATCCTTCAAAGAAAATCCACGCTGGAAGATTTTTTTCTTCATCATATTTTTTGAAAAAATGTTGAATATAAACCTCTTTACTGTTTTTTGTTTTTTCTATTATACGTTCTATTTTTAAGGAAACATTGATATAATTATTTTTTTCAGGTAAATACCAATAAAAATCATCTTTTTCTTTTGAAAAATCGTGAGACAAAACAGACTTAAAAGACATTTCAATCTTTTCAAGAACATCTAAAAGCATAAGTCTTAATTTTTTATCAAAATTATAAATATTTAAAATATCTTCAAAGCTAGAATCATCTTTAAATAGATCATTTTGATCTTGAAAAGTTTTAAAATAGGCTGATAGGTGGTAATAATTTATATACCTTAAATAGAATTTTAATTTACCTTCATCACTAATAACCAATCCTCTATTTTTTAGAAGTTCGACTTGTTCTAATATATTGAAAAATTTTTTTTCGTATTTAGCCATTTTAATCTTATTATTTTATACCAACCATTGACCGCTATGCCTAATTAGTATATACTACACGTAGTAACACCCGTTGCAGCCCTGTTCCGCTTTGCGGAATATCCGCGCGGGTTTTTTGTTTAAAAAAATACACGAAGCTTTATAAACATAACAAATTTAAACTGAAAACAAAACAAAGATTTAGTAAATATTAAATGAAAAAATAATAAATATTTAGACAAAATAACTAATATTATCCAAAAACAAAAAACCCCTCTCAATTTAAGACGAGGGGTTTTTGTGTAACAATATTTTAAATTAAATCAATTTTAACCAGAAAAAATACAAAAAGAATTTAAAGTATGTAATATAATTACATTAAAGTGTTGCACTTACTTCTTAAACTTAAGCCAAGCGACCTCCAAGCCTGGACGAGCGAACTTTTCGCAGGCTGACGAAATCGGTGGCATAGTGTGCTTCTTTATGATTGCCATTCCTGTTGGTGGTGGTGTTGCACGCATAGCACAAGGCAAAGAAAAAGAAGGTTAGAAGAAATTAAAACTTACACAAAAGGAAGCCCTTAAAGCTTCCTTTTTTTCTTATCAAAAAATCAAAATAATTTACCCCCTCTTCTTCCCTTTTAACTGCCCACAAGCCGCCCCAATTTCTGCCCCAAAACTACGTCTAACAGTTACCGGAATACCTTCTTTTTCTAAAACACTTTTAAACTTTTCTATTCTTTTTTCTGAAGATGCTTCAAAGCGACCGGTCGAGTTATAAGGGATAAGATTTAGCATATAAAGCGGTTTATTCATAAGCTTAGCCAGCTTAAGAGCCTCTTTGTCGCTATCATTTATTTCTCTAATCATTAAATACTCAAACATCACCCGTCTGCCAGTTTTATTTATGTAATTATCAACTGCTTTAAAAATTTCATATAAACTATACTTTTTAGCAATAGGCATTAAATCTCCTCTTAAAGAATCGTCAGCCGCATGTAAAGATATAGCTAAATTAACCTGAAGTTTCTCACCGCTTAGTTTTTTTATACCTTCCGTTATGCCACAAGTTGAAACTGACAAACGACGTGCTCCAATATTAAAGGTCTCAGGATCATTTAAAAACTTAACCGCTTTAATAAACTCTTGATAATTTAAAAACGGCTCACCCATGCCCATGAAAACTATATTATCAATTTTTGCGTCCTTTTCTTTTAAAACTCTAGCCCAATAAATAACTTGTTCGAGAATTTCATTGGCACTTAAATTTCTTCTAAACCCAAAGTCACCAGTGGCACAAAAAGTACAAGCCAAAGCACAACCAACCTGAGAAGAAACACAAACAGTATAACGAAAATCGGAACCACTTTTTTGTTTTATTAAAACTGTCTCAACCGTTTCTCCGTCAATTAGAGAAATCAAAGCTTTATCACCACCCTTACCAAGCCCGCCAGAAAATACTTCAGCTTCTATGTTTAAAGGGCATTCTTCTTCTAATTTTAGACGTAAGTCTTTAGGAAAACCTGAAACTTCTTGCCAAGAAGAAACAAAATCTTTATAAAGAGCTTGCTCTGCTTGCTTGAAGCGAAACTTCGGCTGCTCTTTCAATATTTCTGATAATTTTTCTATGTTCATATTTTTATTATTTCTTCTTTAAAGTAATTTTTACAATCTCTGCTCTTGAAGTCGTTCTAAAAGGCGGCCCCCAAGTTCCCGCTCCACCATTAACTATTAAAGAAAAATCACCTTCTTTAAATAAGCCATAACCATAACCTTTGTGAGCCCATTTAGCTGGAAAGTTAAAAGGAAACATTTGTCCGTCATGGGTATGACCAGAAAGTTGTAAATCTATGCCCGCACTTTTCGCTAAAGGAATATTTTGTGGCACATGAAAAAGAAGTATACTAGCCTTTTCCCTGTCATAAGCTTCCTGTTTTAAAATACTACTTTCTAAATCATCGTCAACGCTAAAAGAATAGCTAATGCCGATTATTTGCAAACCTTCAACTTCAACTAATTTATTATCCAGTATAACTAAAGATTCATCCTTTAGAAGTTCAACTGCCTTATTAAAACCAAGATATAAATCGTGATTACCGAAGCCGTAATAAATTCCGCTTGGAGTTTTAAATTTTTCTAGAGGTCTTTTAAGCCAAGAAAAATCCCCCTCCATACCATCAAAAAAATCTCCGGTAATAAAAACTGCTTCTGGCTTAAAACTGTTTGTTTTATCAATTATTTTATGAAGAAATTTTTCTCGATAAACTGGCCCTAAATGAACATCAGAAATATGAGCTACAACTTTATTATCCCAGTACTCTGGCAAATCTTTAATATATACCTCGTAAAAAGTAATAGCTGGATTAAAGGCTCGATAAAGACCTAACCCTGATAAAAGAAGGATGCCACTTAAAAAAATTAATTTAAAATAAATTGGACTCAAACTTAAATCAAAGGCTCCTAAAATCGGTCGAAGCAATAGAACAAAAACGGCAGTTACTCCGAGATTAAGTAAGATGCCTATCCAAACTCCGGAAAAGATATAATAAAATCTGGTAAATAAATTATCTAATTTATGGATTAAAAAAGATGAAACTAAAACACTTAAAAATAAAAATATAATAGCAATTATTATTCCCAAGCGCCAAGAGGAACTCTCTACTCCAAATAATCTAACTATCAAGAAATAAGCTAGAGCATGACCGCCTAAAAGAATTAAAGCTGAAAAAGCGAAGAAGAAAAATTGCATCATATGTTTAAGCTTAATTCTTTAGTTTATTTATTTCTTAAAAGGAAATTCTGCTAAGACCGCGTCACCTCCTAATTCATTTTCTATTTCCAGTAAGCGATTGTATTTAGCAGTTCTCTCGCCGCGAGCCGGGGCGCCAGTTTTAATTTGACCTGTCCCAAGAGCAACAGCTAAATCAGCAATAAAGGCGTCTTCTGTTTCACCGCTTCGATGAGATATAACTGATGTTAAACCATTTTCTCTGGCTAATAAAACTGTTTTAATTGTTTCTGTTAAAGTTCCAATTTGATTTAATTTAATTAAAATCGAATTAGCACTTTTTTCTTCAATGCCTTTTTGAAGACGACTAACATTAGTTACAAAAAGATCGTCACCGACTACTTGATAGGAATTATCACCTTTAACTGTAAAGTTATGAAAATTATCCCAATCATCTTCGGCGAAAACATCTTCTAATGATAGAATTGGATATTTTGCCATTAAAGATGTATAAAAATCACTTAACTCTACTCCTGTCATATTCTTCCCTTCTTTTCGAAGCTCGTAATATCCATCACGATAAAATTCAGAAGCAGCTGCATCAATGCCGAAAATAATATCTTTTCCCAGTTCATAACCGGCTAAAGAAATAGCTTCAGACATTAGAGCAAAAGCTTCTTCGTTGCTTTTAACAGCCGGCGCAAAACCACCCTCATCACCGACAGTAATATTATATGATTTTGCTTTAAGAAGCTTTTTTAAATGTTGATAAATCTCCGCGCAAAAACGAACCGCTTCTTTCATAGACTTAGCTCCAACTGGAATAATCATATATTCCTGAATATCAGTAGCCCAGTCAGCATGACGACCACCATTTAAAATATTCATCATCGGTAATGGCAAAACAAAGCTATCTTTAAAGTCCGGATTAAAACGACTTAAATAGCGATAAAGAGGTAAATTTAAACCATTAGCCGCGGCCCGAGCCAAAGCCAAAGAAACACCTAAAATCGCATTAGCACCAAAATTAGCCTTATTCTCAGTATTATCAGCTTTTATCATTAAATCGTCTATTTCCACCTGTTTTTCCGGATCAAGACCGATAAGTAACGGGGCAATTTTTTCCTCTACATTCTTAATTGCTTCTAAAACTCCTTGACCATTAAATCTCGCCTTATTGCCATCTCTTAGCTCAACAGCTTCGTAAGAGCCAGTTGAGGCGCCACTTGGCACCATAGCTGATCCAGAAACGCCATTATCAAGAATAACCTTAACTAAGACAGTCGGATTACCACGAGAGTCTAAAATCTCTAAAGCTTTTATTTGAGAAATTTTCATATCTTTTATTTTTAATCAATAATATTTTTCTTATCAATGTATTTTTCAGTTCTTTCAACAACTTTCTTTAAAACACGAACCGCTTCAAAGGGATAATCACCGATAGTTGTTTCATCTGACAACATAACCATATCACCGCCATCTAAAACCGCATTAGCGATATCACAAATTTCTGCTCTTGTGGGATGAGAATTTTTAACCATTGAGGTCATAATTTGTGTCGCAATAATTGCTGGTTTATCATGCCAATGAGAAAATTTAACTAAATATTTCTGTACGATTGGTAATTCCTCGATAGGAATTTCAATTCCTAAATCACCACGAGCAATCATAACCACATCAGAAGCTCGAATAATTTCATCAATATTTCTTAAAGCAATAGCTCTTTCAATCTTGGAAATAATTTTAACTTTAGATTTTTTACCAATTATTTCTCTTAATCTTTCAACGTCAGCTCTTGTTTGGACAAATGATAAAGCAATATAATCAACTCCTGCCTTTAAAGCAAATTTTACATCTTTTACATCCTTAGGAGTTAAGCCGCCTTTTTTAATATTAGTATAAGGAACATTTATCCCCTTATTAGAGGTTAAAAGCCCGCCTTTTACAACTGTGCCAGAAATAAAACCATTTTTTATTTGACTAACCATAACTTCTAATTCTCCATTAGCCAAATACAAAGGTTCTCCTTTTTGAATGTCTAAATGAAGGTCTGAGTTATCAATAGGAATAATTCCTTTTTCATAAACTCCGCCTTTCTTAAAAACGAAAGAAACTTTATCTCCTTCATAAAGCTCTATTCCTCCCTCAGGCATTTTACCGATACGAATACGTGGACCTTGAAGATCCATCATAATTCTAACATTTTCTTTATTCTTCTTATTATAAGAATCAATAATTTTTTTAATTCTTAAGTACTGCTCATAAGTAGCATGGGAAAAATTTACTCTAATTAAGCTTACCCCGGCCTTAATCAGTTTTTCTAGATTTTCTGGCGATTCGGTTTTCGGTCCGATAGTCGCAACGATTTTGGTGTTCATAATTTTTATATTTATTTCTTATTTTTTTCTCTTAAAGATTTTACCCAGCTTTGAAAAAATTCTAAATTATTTAAAGCAGCTAGTCTTTGTCCCAGTGGTTCTTTTAGTTGAAAGAGGTGTTTTAAGTAAGCTTTAGTGTATTTTTTAAGCCCATCTATCTTACTATTTTTATTTATAACTGTAAAGTCGGTAATAAAAGATGAGTTGCTAATATTTACAGTTTTATAGTTTTTAGCGGTTTTGTAAAATAAGCGACCATGTCTACCTTCGCGAGTCGGAATAACACAATCAAACATATCCCAGCCCAAATTAGCACAAATTTTTATATCTTCTGGCGTACCAATACCAAGAGCAAAACGCAAGGCTGTCCCCGGAATAAAAGAAGCTGTTTTTTCTAAAACCTCAAATAAAAAATTACCATCCTTGTCCACCGGCCGAGCCCCAAAACCATAACCATCAAAACCAATTTTAACTAATTCTTTAGTGCAGTATTCTCTTAGGTCTATTTCAGCCCCACCTTGAATAACTGAAAAAAGAAGAGGTCTTTTTAAGCCGCTTAGCTTTCTTTTTTTAATTTGTTTATCATATTCTATTTTACATCTTTTTGCCCAAGCAATTGTTCGATTAACTGCTTTTAATAACTCTTCTCTTGAAAAATCATTAGGCGGGCAATCATCTAAACAAACCATCATATCAACTCCTAAATCAAATTGAATTTGAATTGATTTTTCTGGGCTAAAATCATGCCAAGAGCCATCAAGTGGTGATTTAAAAACAACCTTTTCATCATTTATTTTTCCCATTTTCTTATTTCTATGAATAAGAGAAAAGACCTGGTAGCCTCCGGAATCAGATAATAATGGTCCGGAAAAATTCATAAACTTATGAATTCCGCCGGCTTTTTTAATTAATTTTAAACCTGGCTGAAGATAAAGATGAAAAGTATTTACAACCATAGCCTCTGTACCTGTTTTTAAAACTTCATCACCATCGCAAAGCTTTATAAAGCCACGTGTCGCGTCCGGCATAAAAAAAGGTGTCTCGATTTTGCCGTGAAAAGTTTTAAGCTCACCCAAACGAAAACCCTTCGGGCTTAAATTTTTTATTTTAAACATAGATATCTTATTTTTGATCTACTGTACTCGACCAGAATTATTAAAATTAGCTATTTCATCATCTTCTAAGCGAGTGGTTTTAGCAGAAGTTTTTCGACTTAAATCATCTCTAGTTATAGAGTCAACGGCTGTAGCAAATGAGCCGGGTGACAAAACCAAAATCTTGTCTCTATCTTTTTCTTCTGGCATTAAACTAATATTAAAGGACGCTTCTAAAAATCTACTTGATAAAGGTATTAAACCAATTTCCCAAACAACCTGACGGCTAAGATTGTCAAAATTAATTTGCCCTACTTCGGTTTCCGCCTGTCCTTCAAAATTTAAATAAGCTGGTAGTTGAAAATAAGCTCTAGCATCTCTTAGTTCATTAATATTATTTTCAATTTTCCAATAAACCCGAAAAACCGTTTTCGCTCCAATTTCAGGAGGAAGTGGACCTGAGCCAACTGGAAAATTATCTTCATTAAAATATAAAACTTTTTCTCTAAAAGAAAAATCACTATTTATCGGACTATTTATTGAATTACTTTTTGACCCCTCAGAAGATGTTTGTGAAGCTAAATTGTATTGAGCATAAGAAGAAACACTTAAATCTTGACCCAAATAGGAATCTTGATAATTTTTCAATTTTAAACGAAAATTTATTTCACCGCTTTCACCTGGCTTTATTTCTGCTAATTCTGGTATTTCATTTTTAGTAAAAATTATAGAAGAACTTCTCTTCTCTCCACCCTTTTCCAACCATAAAGAGTTCCAATCAACTAAGGATCCGTTTATAACCGCCATAACAACCACATCCTGATAAGATTTAGAGCCGAGATTTGAATAATTTAAAGTATAATTTAAATCATCACCAAAATCTAAAGGCTGATCACTTTTTGAAGCATTTAAAAACAGAGCCAAACTCAAATCACTAGAAACAAGTTCTGGCTTAATTGTTTTTTCATAAAAAACTAAATTTTTATCAGCTATTTTTTTCTCTAAAGATATTTTAATCTCAAAATCATCGACTTTATTTTTAGTCTTATAATTAAAAGATAGGCTATGTCTTGGTATTTCACGATTAAGAGAACTTAATTGCCAGCTATAAGAAGTTAACTTTTCTAAAGTTGGCATTTTTGAAACCTCTAAAACATCTTCATTCTTATCCTGAGACACTTCTTTGGAGCTTTGACTTATCTCCGCACCACTTCCCTCCTTAAAACTAAAAACAATATTAAAATCTGACATCTCTGAAAAAAATTCTTCATTATTATTCTCGGAAAAATTTATTTTTATTTCATTGTCCTGTCCAACAAAAATCATACCAGAACTTTCAACATCAATAAAAAATCCTAAACCACCAGACAAAGTTGAAATTGAATCCTCTTTTTGAAAACGACTAGAAAATGTGCTTGGTTTATATTCTAAACGAGCAATGGCTAAATTAACCGAATCTAAAGTATTAATTATTTTTCCAGTAATTGTCAGTTTCGCTTTTTCTTCTGGACCAAGATTTGGCAAGGAAAAACTATAATTTCCGTTTTCTGGAGATATAGAAGCTGATAAAAATACAAAATTTTTCGGATATTGCATTTCTAAATTAATATCAGAAAAAACATATTTACTAGGATTGTGATATTCGATAACGTAAGAAAATTCCTCACCAATACCAATTTTTTCTGGTCCAGAAATTTCTAACCGCAAAGAACTAATATCGTTATTGTTTTGAAAATAAGTAACATAAGCATAATAAGCAGCCGAGGACACAAGAA
Organism: uncultured Gammaproteobacteria bacterium; assembly: GCA_964509735.1. Taxonomy (GTDB): domain Bacteria; phylum Patescibacteriota; class Patescibacteriia; order Patescibacteriales; family UBA12465; genus UBA12465. The sequence goes on along the minus strand of CAZDYJ010000001.1, from coordinate 41,755 downwards.
GTATAAAAAATAAAAATTTAAATATTTTTAGAAATAAATTTGGCCTCTTTTTTTTCTCTAAACGACCAACGTCAACTCGTCTTCCTTTTTTATCGCTATAGACATCATTTAAATGCAAATCTATTTCTTGATCACGAACCTCGCGTCTTAGCGCTCTTTCAAAATCAATTAATTCTTCTTCCCCTGGAACAGGTCTTTCCACAAAAGAGGCCAATCCTGATTGATATGATTTTTCTGTGTTTATTTTTTTCTTTTCCTTTTTTTTGTCTAACATATATTTCAATTATATTTTTATTTTACAAGTACAGGGAAAAATTTATCAGAACCTATTTTGCCAGAAAAATCCCAAATTATGTTTTCTAAAAAATTTTCCTTATCATTTTCTGGTTTCCAAAAAACCTCAAACTCATTATCAGAATAAAAAGAAGCTTTAAAATCAAAAGGTTTAAGACCTGGTTGTTTTTGAACTAATAAAGAGTAAGGAAAGGCTAATTTCTGATCAGGATTTAATTTTAAGCTTATTTTTTTTAACCAATTATTATTAGTAGTATTGTCTCTTAAATCATAGAAATTAAAAGGCAGACGATAAGTAATAAAAACATCTGTTTCGTGTCCTGGATCAGTCATTGTCCAATTAGCAAAAACTGTTTTTCCAGAATCATCATAAACCTTAACACCGCTTTCAGAATGAACAAAAGCTGTTTTTTCTAAAGCTAAGGCGGGTAATTCAATCGCCCCTTCTTCCGGTTCTTCAAAAAAAGAAATATCAGGAACAGAAAACCCAGACGCTTCTATTAACTGACTGCCATAAGGCACGTAAACACGCAACCAATTAACATTTCTAACGCCTGTCATTGCCTGGCCTTTTTGTCCATAATGTCTATATTTTATATGAAGAGTATTAATTAAATAACCATCTTCATCTATTTCTGTTTTTAAGTCTGACTCTCTAACTAAAATCTTATTAGTCTTTTGTCCGGCAATATTTGTGTCAACTATCATTAAATAATCATAATCACTATTTTTTATTTCTCCGCCCAAACCTCTATTTATAATTTCATTTTGAAATTTATCATCTTTAAAATAAAATAAAATATGTTTTTCAGAAACACTTTCTTCAAATAAAGTGCTAACTAAATACAAATTTTCCTTGCTTAATTTTTCTGGTAAAACTGTTAAAATTTTAGCCATCAAATCACCAATAATTTTTTTTGGTTTATTATCAGGATTATTTTCTAAATCTTGTTTAAGTGAAAAAGAATCGCTTTCTAAAACAATATCTTTCTTCTCTTTGATGTCTGGAAATTCAGATATAAGTTCGGGGTGACTGAGATTTAAATTGTCATATTCAACGGCTACTTGAACGCTTTCCCAGAAATTATCAGCATCAATAATTAAACCGTATTCCTCGCTCATATCTATTGGTCCGGTTATTTTCAAAACTTTCTCCACCACACTTGGGGTTAAGCTAATTACGCCATCAACTGTTGGCCCGCCGCTTTCTTCATAAAACCACATTAAATTCTTAGCTGTTTTTGGCCAGTCAGGCCACCAATTAGCATCCCAAAAATTCCAATGAGGATTAACAAGCCAAAGAGGCTCAGGCGAAACAATTTTTTTACCTTTTAAACCAGCCTCTAAATCATAAGAGCCACCGGCTGGAACTTCCAAGTTTCTAACTTTTCCATCACGAATATCAACCAAGGCATAACTACCTAAAAATCCACCACTAGCTCTTAATTCGGCATTATTTTGAAAAACCAGTAAATAACGTTTATCACGACTTAAACCCAATAAATCTTTTAAATTATTGCCAGTATCAATTAAGCCTCCTAAATTATCAGCTAAAAGGGCTACTTGTTTTTTTAAGAATATAAACTTATCCCGATATTCGACAGGTAAGCTATTTACATCTATTTCGTTTAATATTTTTTTTAAATCCTTAGCATCGTTAGAGGCTTTTTTTCCGCTTTCTAAAAAAGCATCTAAAGATTCCGAAAAATTATCACGTCCACTAAAAAGATGTTCGGTTGCAGAAATTAAATTTGCCCCCAGAGAAGATGCACTAGCCCCGGCTGATAAAAATTTTCTACCTTGAGAAGCTAATTGTAATTTTGGATCTTTTGATAAAGAGGCTAAAGTAAAAATAGAATCACTAATTTTTGACAGCTCATTTTCGGCTGCCAAAAAATCACTACTTGCTTTACCAAATTCTTGATTAGCTGTAAAAAAATCAAAACTAGAAACTGAATCAGCTGCTGCCATTAAACTATTTAGAGCGCTGGTTGACTTATTCATGATTGAATTTTCTAATTTGGAAAAATTAAAAAAACCAAAAGAAGATAAAATCTTTATGGGTACTATTAAAATAACTAAAATAATTAAAAAATGATAAGCGACTGGAATATGCCATCTAAATTTAGTCTTTTTTGTTTTTATTTTTGGCAAAAAAGAAAAAATTTTCCTTTTTTCTTGAAAATAAGTAATTAATATTTGATGCCTGCTTTTCTTTTTTTTATAAAAAAACAAAGCATCTTTTAGTTCTTTAAAAAAATTTAACTTTGGCTTTTTAAAAAGTTTTTTCTTGTTATGCCAAAAATCTTTCAAAATAACACCAATTTTAATCTTTTCTTTTTTTATTTTCGTATTTTCTGAAAAAGAAAAAAGTTTGGGTTTAAAATTTATTTTATTTAAATTTTTAGATGATTGAAAAATATTTTTTTCCTCTAAAACAAGTTTGGTCTTTTTTTTAGGAGCATCTTCTTTTTTGTTTTTCACAAAAACATTCTCGGGTTGAGAATTCTGATTCTTTCTTAAATCTACAACAAAACTAGACTCTTTAAGAAAATTTGGTCCAAGAACTTTGTTTTTATGATTATTAAACATTTATTTTTATTACTTGCTGCTTAAAATGGAAAGATATATATCCCTTGTCAAGGAAGCACAATTCTGCCAGCTATATTTTTTAATATGAATCAAGCCCTTAGTAATCAATGATTGTTTTAAATTTTCATCATTTATTAAAATTTTTATCTTTTCTAAAATATCATTTTCATCATCAGGATTAAAATATAAAGCGGCAGAAGATAAAATTTCTGGCAAAGAAGCTCTATTTGAACTTAAAACTGGACAAGAATTAGCCATCGCCTCAAGAGGTGGTAAGCCAAAGCCTTCGTAAAAAGAGGGAAAGATAAAAGCCTTAGCTTTTCTATACAAATTAGCCAAATCCTTATCAGAAACATGACCCACAAAAAAAACATTAGGTTTATTATCTAAAAGACCAAGTTCTTTAGCCCTGTCTTTTAATCGGTTATTAAAGTAGTCTGGGCGTCCAGCTAAAACTAAACATAAATCATTATTTTCTTCTTTTAATTTTTTAAAAACGTTCAATAATTTTTCCAGATTTTTATGCGGATAAGCGCTACCAACATAAAGTAAAAAATTTTCTAAGCAAAAAGAATTAAGCAAGCTTTCATGGTTGTCTAATTTTTTTATAAACGCAGAATCATCTCGGTTATCTAAAAAAGTAATTCCCTCATAAGTAACAATTATTTTCTTTTCAGAAATCCCAAACTCGGAAATAATATCATTTTTAGTAAATTCAGAAACGGCAATAATTTTTTTCGCTCTTTTTAAAGCGGAAAAAATGGTTAAGCGATAGGCTATGTTTTTAAAAAAATAAGTTAAACGACTTTTAGTCGTCGCCTTAAAAGTAGGAAAATGGGTTAAAATTAAATCATGAATAGTTACAATAAAGGGTTTAAAATAAAAAATTGGCACATTAAAATGAGGAAAATGCACTAAATCTAAATTTGCTTTCTTTAAATATTTCGGCATTAAAAATTGCTCCTGCCATGAATACCAAGGACAAGAAATTTTTATTTTTTCAAGATTCTGGCTATTTATTTTTAGTTCATCAAAATTATCGGGTGATAAAAAAACAACATAATCAAAAACCTGTCCGTTCTCCGGCTTGTTAAGTAAAATTATATTATCAACTAGCTCTTGAGTATAACGACCCAAACCCTTTCCGGTCGGACCGTAAAAACGAGCATCTATACCAATTCTCATTTTTTTAGTTTTTAAATCGTTGGCAAATTATTAGGTGGACCGGATTTATAAGAAGTATTAGGTTCGGCCTGACTTGGTTCATAAAAGAAATCGGGATTTTCTTTTTCTAAAACTTCACGGTCTTTAACATCCTCTTCATTATTAACATCTTCTCCTTCCTCATCTTCAGCATTTTTTTTCACATCAGAAGACTCGGAAGATTTCAACAAACTCATAAAATCATTATTCCTATACTCGGAGAGGTTTTCAACCGGCAAGGCGGATGGGGCGTCAGCTTTTCTGCCTGGGGCTTTTTGAATCATGGCTGATTTTACATTTGCTTCAACTGGAAAATGCCAAAGAGTAGCTAATTCTTCAATATTAAAAACTCCTGGATTAGGACCAACACCATCGGAACGATTTATATAAGCATCTAACAATACTCTTTTCTTAGTTATTAAACGAGATTTTTTCATGAAATAAGCGGTTTTTGTCGCCGTCTTTTTCATTTCTGGTTTTAAATTATTTAAATTTAAAGAAATAAATTGTTTGATAAAACCAACAAAACCAGCCACCACTTTCCCCCTATTCATAACCTCTTTTTTAGCCATGTAAATAACTCTAATTTTTGCCTCAAAGCCAATTTTTGCAGCTTTTAAGGAAATAGCCTCAACCTTCTCTTTTTCCGAAGGAGAAAGGTCCATCATTGTTTTCGGTTTATCCTCTTTTTTAGGCGCAGATTCAACATCTCCCCAAATAGGATAAATAGCCTCACTAGCCTCTCCTAGAGCACTTAACCCTTTCATTACTATATCTTCTTTCACCTTTGGCTTTCTGCCTAAAATTTTATTTAACTCTTTTTCAGACTCTTTTATCCAAGAAAAATCAGTTGGTATAACAACTATCTGAAACCAAAGCTGCTCCCCTTCTCGAAGAGATCCACAAAGATCCATTAAACTAGCCATCGGGTCTTTAAATTGTGTTTCACTGGGACCCATTTGATGTTCAAATTCTTTATAGCATTTTATCGGATAAGCACTTGGTGCTCCTTGGATAAATTCTACACCCCAGAAATCATATTCCTCGTCAGGGACGTTATGAGGTACTCCATTAACATAATCCTCTACTTCGGATATTTCTGCGTCTGGATATTGAGAATAAACAGCTGATTCAACTAGATTTCTCCATTCAATAGGTGTTCTGATTAAAAACTGCGTATACCCATCAATACTTACTATTTCAAAACTAAAAGATTTTTGATATAAACCTTCAAACCACTTTTCAAAAAAGTTAACTGAACCATGAGCACCGGCGAAATAGGTAAACATATTTTCAACAGCTTTTGGTGACTGCTCATTACCACGAGGAATATCAATTGCTAACATTATGAATTTATGATTCTGTGACCATTTTCCTCTAAGCCAATAGAGGTAGAGATCTCTAACACCTAAAACAAAAATAAAACCTAAAAAAGGCCAAGCAAAATTCGCAAAAAATCTCCACATCATTTGATCGGAAGGTAGATTAAAAAATCTTTCAAAAACGGTCAAATCAAAAACTATTTCCATATTTATAATAAATGAAAACAAAAAATAAATTCCCTACTTATACCTATATTTTAACATATAAATACAAAAAAATAAAACCCGGAATTGAATCTGGGTTTTATAATTTAAAAATATTGAATTGGAGTCTTAAATTTCTTAACTTTGCCATTCACGCAAACCATAAGTTCCGCGACTAACAAGATAATACCTATCGTCTAAAATTAATTCATTATGAACAGTGGCAGCATTAGCTTTTTTCTTGTCAAAAGCAATTTCATTAATTTTTTCAGCAATCTCTGTAAAATGTAAAGGTTTTCCGTAATGTTTTAAAACTAAATAAATTTTATCATTAACTGTTTTTGGCTTAATTTCGCTCCAAAAAATAGAACCCCATTGACCAAATTTATTCATTTCTAAATTCTTAACAGCTTGAATAAGAGAATATAAAATTTTATTAGCATTAATTATTTCTGCTTTATCAGGAAAAATCTTACTCTTAAATATTCTAGTAATATCTGCCCCAGAAATCTTATTAATTCTTTCTTGGTGACGATTGTAAGAATCTAACTGTTTTAACAAATCAATTAACTCTTCGGTTGTTAAGGCTTTCTTTAAAACTTCAATTTTAGTCAAAAGATCTTCGGCTAATTCTTTGAAATAATCAATTTCAGTTTCTTTTAATTTTAAAGAGGGATTAAATTCTCCGGAAACATTAACCTGTTCCAGTTCATCGCCTATTAACTGAGATATTAAAAAACTAAAATGATTGTGGTAAAGCTCGCGATTTTTCGCGTAATCTGGATGATCTGTTTTAAAATTATTATTTATCTCTAAACAAACAACAGTTAAAATATCAAGTAAAAAATCTTTTCTAATTAAACCGCCATGCTCATCTAAAAGACTTTTAACAGTCTCTTTAAGATTGCCGACAAATTCTTCAATATTATCCATTTTCTTGATCTTCTTGATACTAGCCGATTCAATTTGGCGAACTCTTTCTCTGGTTAAATTATGCAAACTGCCAATTTTTTCCAAAGTCTCTCCTTTTCCTCCGCCTAAACCAAAACGACGAGATAAAATATCTTTTTCCCGATCAAGTAAATCAGAAAACAAGGATTCAACAATCTTAACTGCGTCAAGATTAGATAAATCTTCAAGTTTTCCCTCTTTAATCATTGCTTCTAGTAATTTTGCCATATAAATAAAAAAATAGAATCTTTTCTAATTAACAAAACTCTATCACATAATTTTATATTAGTCAAGTCTTCTTCAGGTCAAGTCAATTAAACACAAAAAATGAAAAGTTTTTTAAGCCTTTTTACTGATATTTTTCCTTTAGTTTTCCCCTAAAAAAGCTTAAATTGATAACTTTTTTATATTCTTTCAGAAGAAATCTTTCAAATATTAGCGAAAATAATAAAAAAGACAAAATACGTAAAACAATAAGACATTTTCCTCTTAAATCCTGTTTAGAAAAATGCTTAAAATATAATAAATGTTGGTTTCTAAACGACCAAATCCTTACCTGTCGACTTTTTTTTGAGCGCTTAAAAACCTTATTTATAAATCCTGGTTTATCAGAAAAAGCTGTCCGATCGTGATAAATCAGGGCCTTAGGACAAAAAACAGAGGAAAATCCTCCTAAAAATAGACGATAAGCTAAATCGCAGTCCTCTTTATACATAAAAAACCTCTCATCAAAATACTGCTTTTTACCATCTCTTTCTTCGGCAATTTTTTCTAAATTTGATAATCTAAAAAGAGCCGCTGCTCCACTGGGCCCAATTACCTCTTCCCTTAACGCATCACTATCATCGTCCCCCTGCCTACAATCTCTAAATTTTAAACCAGGACTTAAAACTATTCCCAGAGAATCAATTTTATTGCTAAAAGTTTTATTCTTAAAATCCCAAACTTTTATCTTAGGAGTTGCTGAGGCGGCGCAAGCATCAAGAGATAAACTTGATAATAAAACTTTTAAACTCTCCTTATCAAGAACGGTGTCGGGATTTATAACTAAAAAATATTCGGCCTTTAACCTTATAGCCTCTTCTATCATTAAGTTATAAGCTTTGGAGAATCCCAAATTTCTATTTTGCGATAAATACTTTAAATTTAAATCGGGATTATTTTCTGAAAAAGAGTTAATGAGCTTTAAATTTTCTTCAGCAAAATTAGCTTCATCGTTTTTGCCGGAAAAACTATTATCAAAAGCGAATGCGACATGACTACTAGAGACCGCCTCTAAAACTGCTTCTTTTAAGCTTGGCAAAAAGTATGGCAAATAAGGCCAAGAACTTTCATTATACATTATAAAACCAACTGCTAATTTCATATTAAATAATCATATTTTTATCCAATTTCTCTTTAGCAAAATTTTGTGCCCGCAAAAGACTGTCAAAAGTTCCAGCGTCCAACCACTCTCCCTTAACCTCGGCAACAGACAATTCTCCTTTTTGTAAATAAATATTGTTAATATCACTTATTTCCAATTCACCCCTGGAGCTTGGTTTTATATTTTTAGCAATTTCTACAACCTGACTATCATAAACATAGAAACCAGTAACAGCGTAATCACTTAAATGCTCTTTTGGTTTCTCAACTATTTCCTCCGCCCTCCCTTCTGGGTTAAATTTAACAACTCCAAATCTTTCCGGGTCTTTAACTTTTTTAGCAAAAATTTTTGCTCCACCTTTAAAATTTCTTATTTCCTCAGAAAAATCATCTTCAAAAATATTATCACCTAAAATCATAGCCACATCTTCTTGGTCAATAAAATTTTCTGCAATTAAAAAAGCCTGGGCCAAACCTTCTGGCTTATCCTGAATTTCATAAGTAAATTTGACTCCAAAATCCTTACCACTACCAAGTAAGTTTAGATAGTCTCCTGCTCTTTCTGGGGCAACTATAATTAAAATTTCTTTGATACCCGCTTTTATTAAGGTATTTAAGGGGTAATAAATCATTGGTCGATTATAAATAGGTAAAAGCTGTTTGCTAGTTATTTTAGTTAAAGGGCGAAGTCGACTACCTGAGCCACCTGATAATATAATTCCTCTCATATTTTATAATAAAAAATTAAAATATATTTAAATCTTATCTCAATAACAAATATCAAGCAAATAACAAGTTTTAAAAATTAAAATCTAACATTTAAAGACTCAGCCAAGGCATGATTCCATGGTCTTAATTTTTTGACTTTTTCATTTTTCAAAACAGAAAATTTTGGCCGACGAGCAACCTGAAAAAGGTCTTCGCTTCTAATCGGTCTTAAATTAACTGGCATTTTCTTTAAACGAAAATATTCTAAAGCAGCTTCATGCCAAGTAACCGCCCTTTCATTAACCAAATGAAAAATACCAAAAGGAACTTTTAACTCCCAAAGTCTCTTACTGGCCTGAGCTAAGTCTGGCATATAAGTAAAACAGGATAATTCTTCATTAACCGCTGACAAGTTTCCATTTTTTTCTTGATATTTTTTAAACAAAGAAACAAAAAAGTCTGTTTTATTTTCTAACCCATCTTCAGATTCGCTTAAATTACCAATAAAAAGTTTAGAAGTTCTAATTAAATAAAAATTCAAACCAAATCTTCGTCTTTTTAAAATTTCTTCTTCAGCCTTTGCCTTACTTTCTCCGTATCTATTTATAGGGTTTGGTGTTTCATCCTCTAAAAAAAATGGTTTATCACTGGTTCCATTAAAAACCTGATCGGTAGAAAAATGCATAAAAATAGCCCCTAAATTAAGGGCTATATCAGCTAAAAAAGCAGTTATTTCCACATTTAAATAAGATACTAAAGGGAAATTATGAGAATTTTCACATTTATCTATATCGTCAAAAGAAATAGCATTTACAATTAAAAGTGGTTTTATTTTCAAAATTTTTTCTCTTAAAAGGTCTTTATCCATCTCGGTCACTTCTTTTTGTGACCAAGAAAAAACGTCATAATCATCAGAGAATGCTCTTATTAATTCAAAGCCGAGCCTGCTTTGTCCGCCAAGAATTAAAATAGACATATATATTTAAATTAAAATGTTTTTTGAAAGTCAGGAGATATTTCCAAAATAGCTTCTTCAAGTTTTATTCCTCTTGAAGCTTTAAGTAAAACAGCATCGCCAGGTTTAAGTTTTTCTGCTAAAAATTTGCCAACCTGCGAAGAGTTATCGAATGTAAAAATTTTATCATCTTTAAAGCCTGTCTCTTTAATTCCTTCAATGTAGTTCAAGGAATTTTCACCAAGTGTTAATAAAAAATCAACCCCTGAAGAACCGGCCAAATGACCAATTTTTCGATGCTCTTCGGCTGAATTAGATCCTATTTCCAACATATCACCGAGAACTAAATATTTAAAAGAATCTTTACCAACTTGCAATAATTCAAAAATCTCCAAAGCAATGCGACATGACTCCGGTGATGCATTATAAGTGTCATCTATTATAAAAGAATCATTTATTCCTTTTAAAGCACTCATTCGGCCAGCAGGCAAAGAAAAACTCTTTAAAGAAGAAGCGATATCGATTAAATTAAAATCAAAATAAACGCCAACAGCCGCGGCAGCTGAAGCAGCATAAACAGCTGTTTTAGAGATTACATTGTCCATTTTAAATGGCACAATAGAACCTTTGTAATTAAGTTTAAAATTTAAACCAGATAAATCATAGCTGCCTTTTTCTAAATTATAAACTAAATCTTGAACAATTAAGTCAGCTGACTTAGAAAAACCATATTTTATTACTTTGCTTTTAGAAGCATTTTTCATCTCACAAACAAATTTATTATCACAATTTAAAACCGCTAATCCTTGAGAAGGTAGGTTTTCTACTAAAACTTGTTTTTCTTTTTTTATTTTTTCTATTGAACCAAAGAATTCTAAATGAGAATGCCCAACCGCTGTTACAACGGCGATTTTTGGTTTAACCATTTTAACTAAATAATCCATGTCCCCGGGACGATCAACACCCATCTCTAAAACTAAAATTTCTGGATAATTTTTACTTTTAAAAATAACCAAGCGCCAAGCTTTTAAAAAGATCTTAAACCAAGCTAAAATATTTTTTCCCGGCGAAAGACAGCCAATAACTGACAAAGGTAATCCTATTTCATTATTATAATTTTTTAAACCACCACTAACTCGAAATTTTGTTTTAAGAACTGAGCAAATAGCTGCTTTTGTGCTAGTTTTTCCAACTGAACCAGTAATACCAATAACGACCGGCGATTGGCGCCAGAGAATTAAGCGAGTCAAAATATTTAATTTAAACATCAATAAAGCTTTCATATCTAGTTTCTTGTTTTAGGGATTTGATAATACTTTAAAACGAAATCAGCGATATCTCGCCACAAAGGAACTGCTGAGCCTTCAGCATACTGAACATCTTTAGGACTGTCAATTTTTGTTAGCATTACGAAGGCTGGATTCTCAATTGGAGCAACGCCAATAAAAGTATGGATATATTCTCCTTTTTTATAACCGCCAACAGTAGCAATTTGAGCTGTTCCCGTTTTACCACCAATATAATAACCATCTATCTTAGCCTTTTGAGAATGACCTTTTTCAACTATATTTACAAGCATGGCTAACATTGTCTCGGCTGTATCTTCTTTAATAACCTGACGTACTTTTTTAGGATTTATAATTTCTTCTTTATCACCTCTTATAATTTTTTTAACCACATGAGGTTGCATTAAAACACCTTTATTAGCAATAGCCTGATAAGACATAACCATTTGTAGCGGAGTTGTAGAAATTCCTTGCCCAAAAGAAGCTGTTGCGGCGTCAATTTCTCTAACACGATTACGTAAAAGATTAGCAATACTGCCTAAGCCCTCAGCTCCCAGCTCAACGCCAGTTCTTTCCCCAAAACCAAAATCTTTAACATAGTCAGCAAAAACAGACACCCCTGTTTGACGCATCGCCCAAATAGCACCAGTATTTAAAGAATTATCTAAAACATAATTCATATCAACTAAACCGTGAGCTCCTTTTGTTAAAAAATCTGAATTTCTAATTGGCTTGGACCAACCGGTAATCATTATCTGTCCGTCGTCATGATAAGTAGTTGATGGTTTGACTTTATTTTGATCAATAGCCGCCGCCATGGTAATAACTTTAAAAACAGAACCTGGTTCATATTGATATAAAACGGCCGGATTACTAAAATAACTTAAATCATCAACTTTGGTATATTCATTGGGATTAAAATTTGGCTCAGAACACATAGCAATTATAGAGCCTGTTTTTGGTTCAATAATTATCACCGAGCCACCACTGGCCTCATGTTTTTTTACTGACTCTTTTAGTTTATTACAAGCAAACGACTCTATATTCCTATCAATTGTTAAAACTAAGTCAGCTCCTGAAACTGGTTCTACATATTCTCTATCATTTACAATCATTAAATTACCAGCTCCTTTTTCTGATTTTAAAGATCCATAAGTTCCAAAAAGCTCGGTATTAAAAAACTCCTCAAGACCATAATGACCACTTCCCTCACCATCAACATAACTAACATAACCAAGTAATTGAGAGCCAATTTCCTTCTCTGGATAATAACGAAATTTTCCCATATCAAAAGCTAGTCCAGGAATTATCAATTCAAAACTTTCTTCATCTTTGTTGTAAAAAATTTTACCGTTTTTAAACTCTAAATTAGCAACTAAAATTTCTCCATTTTTTTCTAAATTATTTTTATCAAAAAAATAAGCTCTTAAAGGACTGTCGATGATTTCTCCTTCTAACTCATAACTTGGTTTGAGTAAAAAACTGTAAAGTTCTAATAATTTATCAATATCAAGTCTTTTATTTAAAGGCTCATAAGCATCGCCGGGCTTATCAAAGCGCTTCATGTAAGCTGCTATAGCATTTTCTTTGGTAGAAGTAGCGATTAAATCTTGTGGGATATCGGTCTTAGGATTATTTTCTAAAAATTTTGCCTCCAGTTCCGTTTTTTCAAAAAATAAAAAAAACTTTTCCGACATTTCCTTGGGATCTATTACGTCTTTGGGGATAGAATAAACAGTAGCCATGTCTTTACTAGTTGCAACAGCAAAAAGTTTTTCACTACCACCAGCTCTTTCGACAAAAAATATTTTGCCGCGATCAGGGCTTAAAAGACTAGAATATTCATGTTGCCTGGCAGCTCTGGCTTTATAAAGATCACCTTCATTTACTTGCAGGGCAAACAATTTATAAATAAGAGAAAAACTAAATAAAAAAACAATCGCCACGATAAAGCGCCAGCGACTGATTCCGAGCTTCGGCTTTTCGGAGTGATTGTCCTTGTTTTTACTTTTTCCCTGCCACATTATTTTTTGGCAACTGAAGCTTGTTCAGTTTTTAAATATTCAACATCTTGAACTTCTATCATTCTAAGAGATGCTAAGCGAGAATTAAAGTTATAGTATGACTGCTCATAACTTATTTTCTCTTCCAAGCCTCTTTTCTTCTCGGCTAAATAATCAGCCTCGGCCTTCATTTCACTTAAAGCAAATCCCTGAACAGCAATTTCATTAATATTAAAAAGATAAAGAACCCCGAGAGAAAGAACAGTCATAAAAAGAAAGGAATTTAAAAATTTCCAAGCTAAAGAAGAATGTTTCTTCTCAGTCTTAAAAAATTTTTCCTTGCCTGATTCGTAATTATTACTTTTTCTCATACTATTATCTTTTTTTATTTTATATAAATTGAAAATTATCAATTAATTTTTTTCACCAGCTCTTACTTTCGCACTCCTGGCTCTTGGATTTACACTGGCCTCCTCCGGGCTACAAGCAATCGGTTTTTTAGTTAAAATTTTAAAACTTTGATTTTTTCTATCTCTTAAAAAATTTTTCACAATTCTATCTTCACCGCTATGGAAAGAAACAACCACCAACCTTCCTGTTTTTTTTAAAAGTTTCTCTGATTTTTCTAAAGCTTCTTCTAAGACCGAAAATTCTTGATTAGTTTCCATTCTTAAAGCTTGAAATATCTTAGTAGCTGGGTGTATTTTTGAACCAAAGCGAAAGGGTTTAACTTTTTCAATAATAGCGGTTAAGTCAGATGTATTTTTTAGACGCTTCTTTTTTCTCTCTTCAACTATCTTCTTAGCGATACTATAGGCCTGCCTCTCTTCTCCGTATTCTCTGAAGATTCTAGTTAGTTCTGGCAAAGAATAGTAATTAACTATCTTTTCCGTTGAAATATCATTATCTTCTCCAAACGACATATCAAGTGGCCTATCACCTTTAAAAGAAAACCCGCGAGCTTCATCGTCTAACTGGGCTGATGATAAACCAAGGTCAAAAACAATGCCATCAAAAAGAAAGTTGTCTGGAAAAAATTCCCGAACTGCTTGATCTAAATTTTTAAAATTACTTCTAACTAAAATTACATTATCTATTTTCCTTATCTTTAAAATTCTTTTGGCATTTTCAAGAGCTAAATCATCTAAATCAAGAGCTAAAACTTTTCCCTTAGAGCCAATTTTTTCAGCTATTTTACTTGTATATCCAGCTCCGCCTAAAGTACAATCGATATAATTACCACCTTCCTTTAAATTCAGCAATTCAATAGCCTCTCCTATCATTACCGGGATATGACTGTAAGCATTATTTATGTTCTGCAAATCTTTTTCCATTTAAATTCCTAAATTACCTAACTCCTCAGCAATTTCATTGCTATTTTTTTCAGACTCAGATTTATAGGCGTTCCAAGAACCTTCATCCCAGATTTCTAAATGATCATAAAGACCAGCTACAATTATTCCCTTTTTCAAATCCGAAAAACGACGTAAATATTCTGGTAAAGTAATTCTGCCCTGATTATCAAATTCTAAGTCCATGGCACCAGCTAACATGTGACGACTAAAAGCTCTGGCTTTAGCTTGGCTAATCGGTAAGTTTGCTAAGTTTGCAGCTATTTTTAAAAACTCTTCTTTAGGATATAAAAAAAGGCAGCCATCAAGACCCTTGGTCACAACTGCTCCCTTTTTTAAAATAGAACGAAACTTAGCTGGTATAGCTAACCGTCCTTTGTCATCTAGATTGTGTCGATACTCGCCGATGAACATAAATTTGATTCACCTTAATTCCCCACAAATCACCTTATGACTTTAATTATACACCACTTATGCCCGCCGGTCAACACTATTCATTTAGCTAAAATAAGCTAAAAAATAAAATAAAAAGCACTTTTCCACAAGTGCTTATAAAAATAATCAAAAATATTTTATTTTATAAAAAATATATTAAACAATTTTTTTACTCTTTCCAATGTTTGGCTCTCTGTCGTAAAGAGCTTCAACAACATTAAAGTTAGAAAATTTTTTCAAACTTTTATTATCAAGAGTTAAATTTTCATTTTCTAAGTAAGCAGCTACTGCTTTTATTTTTAAAGCATAGGCTAAAGCGTTAGCTGTAATGACCCCAATCCTTAAAGATGTAAAACTGCCACCACAATTATTTACAGCGATCATTTTTAAATCTTGAAAAGAAAATTTATTGTCAGTTAAAATTTTAGAAATAATTGGTAAAAGTTTTTCCGATTGCTTACGCCAGGCATTAACTTTTAAAACACTTAGACACTTAAAAAATTTGCCTTCTTTTTTATAAAGGGCAACCTGTATTTTTTTGTTATCAGTTGTATCAATAAAAAGAATCATAAATTTAAAATTTCTTTTATCTCTTTAAGGGACGAAGCACTAACTAAAAGACTCCTCTTTTTTGCGGCCCCAGGTAATCCACTTAAATACCAAACAATATTTTTTCTTAATTCAAAAATCGCGCCATCGCCTTTTAACTTTAAAAATAAGGAAGCGTGACTATAAATCATTTTATAAAGCTCTTTCTCAGTCTTTTCTATTTTCTTATTTTTCTTAATCTCCTGAAACAACCAAGGTCTTCCCAGTACTCCACGTGCCAAACCTAAGCCGTCAGCCCCACTTTCCTCTAAAGCTCTTTTCGCCTCAGCTAAGTTATTTATTCCACCATTAGCTAAAATAATTCCTTTAAAATACTGACGAGCTTCTTTTATGGCTTTAAAATCAGCGGGACCAGCGAAGCCCTGCTTTAAAGTTCGTCCGTGAATCATTAAAGTACTCACCTCTAAATCAGAGATATTTTGTAAAAATTCTTTAAAATCGACTGAGCCGGATTGTAATCTAATTTTTATTGAAACAGGAAGATTTGTATTAGCTAAAACCGCCTCTATAACTAAACGGGATTGTTTTAAGTCTCTCATCAAAGCCGAACCTGCACCTTGTTTATTAATTTTTGGCACTGGGCAGCCAAAATTAATATCAATACCATCTGGCTTTATCTTCTCGCTTATAATTTTAGTCGCTACTTTAAAATGCTCCGGATTAGAACCAAATAACTGAACAACATAAAAACTTTCTTTTTTCTTGTCAAAACTTAATAGTTTTAAAGTTTTAACCACTTCTTCATCAATAATACTTTTCTTACTTCGAGAGGCATAATACAAGGCTGTCGCCGAAGCCATCTCACTATATAAAACATCAGCGCCAAATTTTTTACAAATGCGTCTAAAAGGGGCATCCGAAAAACCGGCCATAGGAGCTAATGCCAAGATGGGCCGGTTCTCTTTTTTCAATTTTTTCCAAAAGTTATTTTTCATTTCTTTTTTAAACGAAACATTTTTTCTCCGTCTTTTATATCTTCAATGAGATAACCAGCACTTTCAATATCTTCTCTTAATTTATCGGACATTGCCCAGTCCTTGTTTTCTCGAGCAGTTAACCTTCTTAAAATCAAATTGTTTACTTCTTTTGGTACATCAAAATCTTTATCTATTTTTAATTTATCAAGACCAAGGCCTAAAACCTTATCAAAATCAAAAATAGTCGTCAACTTATCAGCGACTGATAAGTCGGCCTTAAAAACAGAAAATAAAACCGCCAAAGCCTGGGGCATATTTAAATCATCATTTATTGCTTTTAAAAATAAGTTTCTTAAGTCTTTATTAACTTTTCCAGTTTTTTTCTGGTCATTATTTTCCAATAAAGATAAAACTTGCTTATTTAAACTTTCTAAACCTAAATCGGCTTGTAGTAATAAATCTTCAGCATATTCCATGGGTTTTCGATAATGAACTTGTAGTGAAGCGAAGCGATAAGCTAAGGGATTTATGTTTTTATCTATTAGGGCATTTTTAAGAGTTAAAAAATTTCCATCACTTTTGGCCATTTTTTTTCCGCCATAGATATTTAAAAAAGCACCGTGTAGCCAATAATTAAAAAATTTATTGTTCGTTGCCGCTTCACTTTGAGCAATTTCGTTTGTATGGTGAACATTTATATGATCAATGCCGCCACAATGAATATCTAACTGCTTTCCTAACTCTTTCAAGCTCATAGCTGAACATTCGAGATGCCAACCAGGAAAACCCTTCCCCCAAGGTGACTCCCATTCCATTTGTCTATTTGAATTAGACGGAGAAAATTTCCATAAAGCGAAATCTGTCGGATTAATTTTTTCTGGGTTTTTTTCTACACGAGCACCCTCTTTTAAATCTTTTAGAGGTAGGTGACTTAATTTATTATAATCTTTAAATTTCGCTGTATTAAAATAAAGTCCATCAGAGGTTTTATAAGTAAATCCTTTTTCTTCTAAAACTTGTATTAAATTAATTTGTTCTGATATGGAGTCAGTTGCCTTGCACCAAATACTTGGTTCTAAAATGTTTAAAGATCTTAAATCATTTTTAAAAGATTCCGTATAAAAATCAGCAATTTCCCAAGCATTCTTCCCTTCTCGAGCTGCTCCTTTCTCCATTTTATCTTCACCCATATCCATATCGCCACTTAAATGACCAACATCGGTAATATTCATCACTCTCTTTATTTTATAACCATTATAAAGCAGGGTTCTAACTAAAAAATCCTCAAAGAGATATGTTCGCAAATTACCAATATGAGCAAAATCATAAACAGTTGGACCACAGGTATAAATACCAACTTGTTCCTTTATAATCGACTTAAACTCTTCTTTTTTTCGACTCAAAGTATTGTATAAGAAAATCTTATCCATAGAAAAAATCAGTAAAAATTGGACTTTTAATTAAACAGGGATTTATATTAATTACTCAACAATAACAGAATTTTCCTCAACAAAAGATTCCTCTGTCATTTCTTCATTTATAAATATTTCCTGAACAGGATTTACTTTAAAATCAAGAACACTCTCTTCTTCTGGGTTAAAGGTGATTTGAGCTCTTACTTCAATATGACCATCTTCGTAAATAACACTAGCTAAATCATTAGAAATCCATTCGATAAAAGTAACATAAAATGTACCCCCTAAAACTGCTGGTTCTGTTGAAATTTCATTAATATTTTCATTAATAAACTTTTCTCTTCGCGAAATCAAATCTCTATCTATTTCAATAATTGCGGCAGTTTCACCAATTATATCATTATCATTTAAATTGCTATCAATTAAATCAATATTGTTTTGACTTATTGTTTTTACATTCTTTACATCTTTAGCATAAGGAACTAAAATCACAAAAATTAGAATGGCCAAAACCGCAAAAATAAAAATGATTAAAAGATTTTTTTGTTTTTTCATAAATTTATATTTATTATTAAGCCTGATATTCATTATTTACCAAGTCAATTAATTCATTAGTAATCTTAATGTGTTTAGTTTCATCTTTTATTATCTTATTTAAATCATCTATATCCTCTTCGTCGCTAACAAGATTTAAAAGCTCAGAACAAATAACAATAGCTCTCTTTTCATTATCAAGGCCCTTTCTTAAATTACCTAAAATACCTTCTTGGCTCATGTTACATTTTAATGCTTCCATGTTTTTAATTTTTATATTTACTTTTTATTCTTTCAACGAGTAAACGATGCTCTCTTGATTCATTGGCTAAAGTCTTCATGCCTAATTTTATTTTCTCGCCAACTGAAGACGAAAAGCACTTTTCCACTCCTAAATCAATAAGAGTGTCATAAATCCAAATTCAGTTATTTTCCGTCTCCTCTTCTTTTTCTAATTTATCAAGAAGCTTAACTCTAGACTCCTCTAAGCTTAGTGATTGATTCATATTTTTAAATATAATCTGATAATAAACTATCAGTTAATTTAATTATAACATAAAAAATAAATAAAAAAACCGCTTTAATCAAATAAAGCGGCTTGAATCATTTAAAAGTAATCGAAAAGCCTAAAATAAATAAAGCTGTCCGTCTTTTCTGGTTTTTTTGACAATAGCCCTGATTGCCGAAATGGAAATTTCTGGCGGACCAGAGCTTTCTACTTTTTCAGCTTTTTTTTGTGAAAGAAGCTTAAGATGTTTGTCGTAACCTTCTTTAATAAAGCTAAATACTTCTTCTGCACTTAAATCTTTCTTAAGTCCAAGAACTTTTCTCAGCAAAACCTCTGCTTGTTTGCGATTTTTATCGCTTTTAAAAGAAGCAAAACCTTTCAAGTTTATCTTTCTAAAACTTGAATTCTCCCGCCCACTCCTAAGCTCATGCTTGCAATATTCACTATCGCAACAAGTTAAATCGCTAGACAGATAATTAAAATTTAAAAAAATGAAATATTTTACCGGTTTTTCTCGGCAAATTGGACAAATAAACTTTGTTTCCCAATAATTACTGGCCTTCAATAGGAATTCCAAGTGATCGTTTAAGGAGTCTTTTTCCCTGTGAATCCTCTTTAAAAATGAAAAAAAAACTTCCGAATCCTTGAGAATAAAGCTTTCCAGGGCTTGCCCAGGGAATCGGCTGGAATTCTTAAAAAAATATGGCCCAGTTGGCACATTAACTGACGAATCAGTTGGTAAAAAAGCTTGATAATCTTGACTCCTAGAATCAAAATTATCTTCATTTTTTCTTTCCATTATCTTTTTTTTGTTTTCAAGGTTCCAATATACTCAGATTAATTATAACATATTTATACAAAAAAGTCAAGAATTGAGATTTTTTATCAATCTTGACTCTTTTATGAAGTATTTAAATAAAATTTTATAGTTATTTAGATAGCTCAGTTAAGCGTAAAATGGCATCTTCTGCCTCCCTGCTTAAATCTTTATTCATTTTTAAATTAGCAGCTTGTTCGTTTAAAGAATTAATTAAACGTTTAAATATTTTAAATTCTAATTCGCTTGGCAGTTCATCGTCTTTTTTTATCTCAGAAGCTAAGCGCGATAATTCAGGACTCGCTAAAGAAACGTAAAAAGTCGGAACATTTTTAAAAGAAGCTGGTTTTAAATTTCCATTTTCAAAAGTTGCTCCATATTTTATTTTCGCACCACCAGCTGAAGCTATTTTTTTCATCTTTTCTTTTTTATTAGCTTCAGAATAATAACCCTGCATATCATCTACTACCTCATCGAAGCCGCAAATAACCGCCCCACTTTCTTTATCAATAATCACATTATCTATGCCATTGTGATAATCGTCATACGTTGAAGCTCGAGCGACAATAAATCTATCTCCTAAAATTTTATCAAGCATTAAAGTAATAGCTAGCTCAGCAATAACTCCACTGCCTCGCTCTTTATCTTTTCGAAAATCATCTAAACTCATGCCTTTTTCCTTGGCCCAATTATTTTCTAAATCTAAAGAGTGTTCTTTATCTTTTTCAGCGTCTTCTCCGCTTTCTAAAATACGACCTTCCTCGTCTACAAAATTAAAGCCATATTTTTCATTTAAATCCTTAGACTTCTCAGCCAATCTTTTCTTTAAATCATCTAAAAAAGTTTCCGGTCTTTCCGGTTTTTTAAACTTTTCTAAATCAATTTTACCTCCTGCTTGTAAACCGGGTATGTACTCGATTTTCATATACAATTAATTTATCTTTTTAAAGCGAACACTAAAAATTGGCTCATATTCAACTTTATTTTCATCAATAATTTTTATTGACTCACCTTCGACTAAATTTTTAACAGCTAAATCACTTAAAAGCTGATTGTCCCCAGCGATGTTTAATTTTAAACCCTCTAACTTATCAAATTCCTCTTTTAACTCCGATTTTATACCAGCCTCTATTTTTTTCTTTTTAATTTTTAAAGCTTCTAATTCTTCTTTTACTTCCTGATAAGCAGCGCTATTTACTAACATATCTCGGTAATCAGCCTTTATTTCTCGACTTTCCTTCTTTCTCTCTTGAATGCGTTTAAAAACATCTGGTAAACTTTTGGACATAAAAATTATTTTATTTATTTTTTAAAAATTGTCTATGGGAAGTATTATAACAGAAAAAATATTTTTAAAAAACTAAGCGATTATCCCACCCCCTAAAACCTTTTTTCCGTCATAGAAAACAGCGCTTTGACCAGGCGTGACCGCTCTTTGTTTCCTGGCAAAAAAAACCTTATATTTATTTTTTGAAATAGGACTTAAAAGACAAGTAACTGGCTTATGTCCATAACGAATCACCACCTGACATTTAAAATCTTTTTTAGGATATTTTTCTGATATCCAATTAAGCTTTTCAACTATAAATTCTGAGCTATATAAACTTAACTGATTCCATTCTTTAACGACATAGAGAATATTTTTATCATAATCAAATCCGGAAACATAAAAAGGCCCAATCCCACCTACTAAACCGCGTCGTTGCCCTATTGTATAAAGAGGTAGTCCTTGGTGTCTGCCAATTTTTTTATTCTCATCTTTAAAAATTATATCCCCCGGCACAAGGTTTAAATATCTCTTTAGAAAATCATTATGATCCCCTGAGAGAAAACAAATATCCTGACTCTCTGATTTAGAAGCAACTATTAAATCAGCTGAGCGGGCAATTTTTCTCACTTGAGGTTTTAAATACCTCCCCAGAGGAAACATTAAATGCTTAAGCTCATCTTGAGTGAAGGTATATAAAAAGTATGATTGATCTTTTTTATTATCCCGAGCTCTTTTAACAATCATTTCCTGACCTTTTTTTTCTAAGTTTAAATAATGTCCAGTGGCTAAATAATCATAACCAAGAGCTCTAGTTTGCTTTAAAAGCTGGCCTATTTTAACTTTTTTATTACAAGCAACGCAGGGGTTAGGGGTTCGACCACTGGCATATTCTGACAAAAAATAATCAACAATTTCTTTTTTAAATAAATCTGAATAATTAAAAGTGTATAAAGGGACTTCTAATTTAGCTGCTACAGCCTTAGCATCAAGTAAGGATTCTAAGGAACAACAACGATTCTCGCTTTTTTTCGGTGCCTTATCGTCCTTCCAAAAATGCAAAAAAACTCCAGCCACTTCATAGCCAGCTTTTTTAAGTAAATAAACGGCTACTGAAGAATCTACTCCGCCAGACATAGCGACTAAAACTTTTTTACGAGAATTATTTTTCTTCATATTTTAATTCTTTAAAAATTTCTAAATATTTAGCGGCGGCCTTAGTCCAGGAAAATTCTGCCGCTCTCTGCAATGATTTCTCCGACAAATGACTATATAAATCTGTGTTAGTAAAAAGCTCTTCTAAAGCCATGGCGATATCCTGAGGTTTATTAGGGTCTATCATAATAGACGCCCCACCAGCAACCTCAGGAAGGCTTGAGACATAAGAAATAACACTAGGCAGCCCATAAGTCATCGCTTCAAGAGGTGGAAAACCAAAACCCTCATAAAAAGACGGGTAAATAAAAATTTTTGCCTGACTATAGAAAACTTCTTTTTCGGTCTGACTAATATAATCTAAGAAAATTATATCATCTTTAAAGTCTGAGTTTTTCCAAGCTCGAAGTATTTTTTTCATTCGCCAACCTCTCCGCCCCGCGAGTAGTAATTTTACCTCTTGATCTGGAATATTTTTTCGAAAAATATTATAAGCTTCAATTAAATTAGCGATATTTTTTCTCGGCTCAATTGTGCCTAAAAATAGAATAAAAGGCTTATCTTTTATGTTTGGTAAATTTCTATTTTCAAATACACTTTTAATCTCTTCTTCTTTTATTTCTCTTTTTTTTAAATTATTACCAGAGTAAACTCTTACTACTTTTTCTTCTGATAAATTTAGGATTTCAATCAAATCATCTCTGGTGCTATCTGAAACAGAAATTATTTTATCTGCTTCTTTTAATATTTTTTTAACATTTAATAAACGATGCCAAATATTTTGTCGAAGATTAAAAAATTCTGGATAACGTAAAAATGATAAATCATGAACTGTAATAACTTTTTTAGGAAATTTTTTATTCTTACTAAACGAAGAAAAATTAAAATGTGGTGACCAGAAAACATCAATCTCTCCTAGCAATTTATCGATTTTAGGAAAGCTAAATATCTTTTGCAAAAAATAATTAAATAATTTATTAGAATATCTAGTGCCAATTACTTTGGTGTTTTTTCTTTCTAAAAATTTTAAACGTTTAGAAATATCTTTTCGGGAGTTATAAAAAAATATAAATTCATAATCAAGCGGCGCCTCGTCAAGCATCGCCAATAACAAATTAGCGGCATACTCTGATACACCGCTATACTTTTCATCCATTAATACTCTAACATCAACCCCAATTCTCATAAATAAATTTATCTTTTATTTTTATCAATAAATTCTTGAATTTGTTTTTTAAAATTGGCAACCGAAAACTGTTCTGCGTAATTTTTTATTTTCTCTGGATTAAAATTTTCTGATTTAAAATCTTTCACAACTTTATAAACAGAAAAGGCATCTTGAGTATCAAAAAACAAACCAGTCTCACCTTCTACAACGGTTTCTCTGGCACCGCCCTTGCGATAAGCGATAACCGGGCGACCAGCCGCCATTGACTCAACAACGGTAATACCAAAATCTTCTTCTTGGGGATTTAAAAATGCCTCAGCGCCAGAAAAAAGCTCAGCTTTTTCCTCTTCGCCTACTCGACCAAGAAAAATAATATTAGAAGCTCCGTCAGCCATTTTTTTAAGACGTTTCATATCCACTCCATCACCAAAAATTTTTAAACGATAATCTGTTCCTAATTTTTTAAAAGCCTCAACTAAAATATCAACCCTTTTATAAGGAGCTAAACGACAACCAGCTAAAAAATATTTATCTTCATTTTTTAAACCACTTCTATCTTTAATGGAAAATAAATGAGTTTCAACGGGTGGATAAATAACCTCTGAATCACGGCGATAATATTTTTCTATTCTCTTTTTAATAGTTTTTGAATTAGCAATAAAAGAGTCGACTCGAGCTGCCGCTGAAAAATCCCAAAGACGCAAACGATTAAGGGTCATGGCAATTATTTTCTTAAACCATTTATTAAATTTGAGCTCGTTTATGTATTGATGGGTATCACTCCAAAGATATCTGGTTGGCGTGTGACAATAACAAACATGTAAAGTGTCTGGAGAAGTTATCACTCCTTTAGCAAATGAACTGGTATCTGATAAAACTAAATCATAATTTCGCAAATCAAAAAACTCAACTGCCATAGGCATAAAAGGTAAATACCATTGATAATGTTTTACGCCGCCAGGTAATTTTTGAATAACTGAGCTTTCTATTTTACGATTATGGAAATGTTTTTCCACGTTTTTTTTATCATAAAGCAAGGTAAAAATAGGAGCTTCTGGAAACATGTCCGCAAAAACTTTTAAAACCTTTTCTGCTCCACCGTCTTGAGCTAAATGATCATGGATTAAAGCAATTTTCATATTAAAATATATTTATTCTGCTTCGCGATGTTTAAAGACCGCTAAAGGTGTTCTAAATAAAATAGAAATATCTAACATTAAATTCCAATTTTCAATATAGTAAACATCTAACTTTACTTCTTCCTCAAAAGCCAAATCACTTCGTCCAGAAACCTGAGCCAGACCTGTTATTCCCGGCTTAACAGTTAAAGCTTTACGATGATAATTTTCATATTTCGCAACTTCCTCTGGTAAATGAGGGCGCGGCCCTACGAGACTCATGCGACCAATAAAAACTAAAAACAGTTCTGGTAATTCATCAATAGACCAGCGTCTTATGATTTTTCCCACCCTAGTAACTCTTGGGTCGTCCTTAATTTTTACCATCGGTCCGTCAGTTCTTAGATTTCTATCAGCCAATTCCTTATATCGCATGCTGTCAGTATTTGGAATCATTGATCTAAACTTAAAGTAAGGAAAAGGCTTCCCTCCTTCACCTATTCTAGTAACAAGACTTCCGTCATCGCGCTTGGAAAAGAAAACAGGCCCCCTTGAATCAAGTCTAATTGCTATTATAGTTAATAGAATAAGAGGTGAAAAAATAATAATTAAAATAGCTGAAACAACAATATCAAAAATTCTTTTTAAAACCCTGCCCCAACCCTCTAAAGTTGTTCTCTTAACTTCAACTATTGGTATACCAATAATTTCTGTAACTTCCGTTCTTAAAACTTTTACTTCTAGTAAATCGGCAACATATTTATAAGTAATATGATTTTCAGTAGCAAAATCATAAAGACGCAGAGTTTCTACTTTCGTCATGTTTGGATCACTTTGAATAATCTCGTCAACCTGACGACCAGAAATGAATTCTGATAATTCTTGAGCGGTTTCAATAGAAAAATCGCGAATTCTTTTTATCACTTCAAAGCCCAATCTCTTATTACTAGAAAACTCGGTCAATAAATTATCAGTACTTTTTGAATTACCAACTAAAATAACCCGATGAGCGCCAATACCGTATCTAAATAATCGGCGTTGTAGCCAGCGAACAAAGATGTGCCCTAAGCCAACATAGACAACAGCAAAAACAAAAGCAGTTAAAACAATAAAACGTGAATCAAAAAGATCACGTTGTAAGAAAATAATTATCGAAACAAGAGCTAGTCCTGCTAAAACTGAAGAAAATATTTTACTTAGCTCCTGAGGGAGTTGTCTGGAATTTTTAATCTGATAAAGTCCTGACAAAATAAAAACGATAATACATAAACCAGCCACAATTAAAGTAGAGGTAAAAAATTCAGAAAACGGCAAATCAAAAATAATAGGTCTAATCCCTTGCCACCAGGCAGAAAAACGCAAAGAATAAGCAGACACTCCCGCTAAGACTAAAAGTATAAAATCCAAAGGGATAAGGAGAATCGAAAAAAACGATTCAATCTTTTTCATATATTAATAATTAATTTATAAATGCTAAAGAGATAGCTGTAAGCCGGATTCTGTTCTAGCGATCATTTATCTAAGACCCGATATTACTAAGGGGTTCAAGCGAGCCACTTTTTTTTACTCTTAAAAAGAATAAATTTGCTCTTGCTTCAAATAGGGTTTACCGCAACATCCTCGTTGCCGAGGAGTGAATCTGGTAGCCCGAGGACACCCAAATTCTTTTCACCTTTCTCTTTTGATAAATCAAAAGATAGTATTGTCTCTGTGGCACTTTCCCTACTTCGTCGAAACGAAGCGGTGGGCATTACCCACTATTATTTATAAAGAAGTCCGGACTTTCCTCTCTTTTTCGTGCAAAATAGACGAAAAAGAGCGATCGCCCGCTCGTCTCAATAGCTCTTTAATATTAAGATAAAAAATCAAAAAAATCAAGCAAAAAACCACCTTCTTGCAAAAGTGGTTTTTTATTTTTTTTCTAAAATTAATTAAAAAATATCTTATTTACTGCATATATTCTTCAAAAAATATTAGTCGCACCTCATCATTAGTTAAAATTCCTGAAAATATTTTTAAATTATCAAAAGCAGCTAAGCCAAAATCGGAAAAAATCTTCAAATAATTAACATTTTCATCATTTCTATTACTAGCAAAAGGCACTATACTGTCTGATAAAAATTCCTCCCCATCTATAAAAACCTTAAATATGAAATCAATAGAATCAAAAGTTAAAACTATTTGATGCCATCTATCGTCGAAAGGAAATCCTTGATTTAAACCATATGATAAAAATTTATAACTATCATTAAAAACAAAGTCTCTCTGATATGCGTCACCAAAAAAAGCAAATTTTACACTTTCGTTATAACCTTCTTTATTTGATAAAAGTATTTTAGCCTGACCATTTTGCGGATAGTCTAAATTCTTCCACCAAAAAGATAAACTTAAATCTCTCTCTTGAATATACTCGGAAAAATTAATAATCAAATCATTAAAAGGTTCAGCTTTTAAAGCGTAATTACCACTAGAAATACTCATCCATTGACTAGAATTAAAACTAATAAACTCTTGACCACTTTTATCAAAAGATTGTCCGCCCAAACCTTCATTAAAATCAAAATGAAAAAGAAGTTCTGGATTTTTCTTTTCCATTTTTTTTGCTATCGGAAAAAATGGTTTATCATTTGAAATTATTTCATTTATTTCTTCGTGCAAAAGAGTTTTTTCCCAGACAACTAATTCATCAAAAAAAGTCGAACCAATGCCACCAGTTAAAACAAGGCGATTGATATCCGGCAAAGACATTAAAAAATTTCTCCGCAAAACTTCTACGCCATCAATATAAATAGAAAAATAAGAGTCATTTTTATTAATTGTAAAAACAAAATGGTGCCAATTGTCAGAAAACTGATTACTGTTCTCAAGGAATATATTTTCCGTGCCGAAAATACCACTACTAAATATTTGTCCCATCTCCAAAGAAAATGATAAAAAATTTCCACTATTATTACTGAGAGAGAAAAATAAAGATGGCCAATCCTTGGCTGGTTTATAATAAAAAGACAAAGAAAAATTATCAAGATTAATATCATCTGGAAAATTATGCATTAAATTACCATAATAATTACCTATCTCTATTCCGCACCCCCACTTCCCAAGAGCGGCAACGCCACCCTCGTCAGCCGAACAATCGTCAAAGTGCCAGAGATTTTTAATTCCCTCTTTATACTGAGAAGTCTGGGGATTAAAATCTTCATTTTCTGGTTCATTATTTTTTAGAAAAAAAGTATCATATCTTTCCTCAATAAAATCATTCAAATTATCATGACTATAATTATGTCTAATTAAAATATTTGAATTGTTTATTTTAGGGGCCGGGTTAGAACCTAAAAAATAAATAGCTTCTGAGCCATAACCGACTAAATCAATAATATCTTCGTCGCTAGGTGAGCTAATTGGACCAATTCCTAAATAAACACTTTGACCTGATTGAGGTAAGTTAAAATCACTTCTAATAACAATGGCATGAGCCATCGCTAAAAGATTTTCATGGGCCGATTCTCTAACGATTAAATAAGTTTCATTGGCTGGAATAATAGTACCACCAGGATAGTAAGCATCTGATAGGTCGCCAATTCTTAATAAAATTGAAGGATCTAAGGCTGTTTTACTTTTTTCTAAACGAAAATTAAAAAGTGCTAAATCAATGTCACGATTACTGTGATTATATAATTCTATAAAATCATCATTACCTTCAGCTCCTACTTTATTAAATAAAACTGACCTTAAATCATCCTGAAGAAGTCTTTCTTCATCTTCTTCGCTTAATTCAGGCTCAAAAACTTCCGGAGGGTCTTGCGTGCCTTCCGGATCTTCTGGCTCAGGGGGCTCAATAGGCTCAACAGGATCAATTGGCTCTTCCGGCTCAATAGGCTCAACAGGATCAATTGACTCTTCCGGCTCAGAGGGTTCAGATGGTTCAACTGGATCTTCAGGATTAATTGGTTCTTCTGGTTCAGCTGGCTCGCCTGGAAAAATTAATTCCGGAGTCGAGGTAGGTATTTTTTCTTCCTGGTCTAAACTACTCTGATTTTGAGCTTGCCAAGCAGCTAAGGCTGAGGGTTCGGATGATAAAAGTAAAGAAAAATCTAAACGATTATCTTTTTTATCTGATATACGATTTAAAAAATGATAATCTTCTATTTTAACCGCTGGTTTCGATCCTAAAAAATAAGTAGCGTTATCACCATAACCTAAAACATCAACAATATCTTCATCGCTATAAGAACTTATCGCCCCTACCCCTAAATAAATAGTCTGATCAGCTGGGCTTAAATCAAATTCTTTGCGACTAACAATAGCATCGGCTCGCTGTAAATAGTAATCTATAGCTTCTGAGCGAACGATTAGATAATAACCTAACGCTGGAATAATAGTTCCGCCAGGATAAGTACCATCGGACTCGTGACCAATTCTAAATATTAAAGTTGGATCGACCGCACTTTTTGTTTTTTCTAAACGATAATTTAAGGCAGCCAAATCAACCTGGACCTGATTAGGGTTATAAAGCTCTATAAAATCATCTTTTTCGGTAGCATAAACCTTGCTAATGATAATATTTTTTAAAGGAGCATTGCTTACAGGATTTGTACTCGGTGAATTATTAGGATTAGTGGAAGGATTAGTGGAAATATTAGTATTAGTATTATTAGAATTAGTAGTAGAAGAATTATTGCTTGAAGAACTGGTGGCAGTTTTATCACCCCCTAAATTAGAGGGAGTTGCTGTTGAAACATTTAAAGATGAAATTGTGGAGCTTGATGTTGCCTTACTCGGATTATCTACCTTAATAGAGGAGCTTGAGGCGGTTTTAGCTAAAGATTCTTTTTCCGAAACTGTGCTTTTTACATTTACATTTAAGCCGGAAATTTTTGAAGGCGTGCTATCTAAAATATTTTCTTGAGGTCCATAATTATCTTGCTCGTTTGCAAAAGTCGGCAAAGAAATATCCTTGTTTTTATCTCCTGAGAAAAAAGCAAGGACTGAGTTAAAAGAATTATTAATAAATCCCGTCGTCTTATCACTTAAAATTTTTAAAGATGATAAAGGATTATTAATTAAACTCCAGCGAGCTAAGAGTCCGCCAGCTTTAACGCCACCCCTTATATCCCTGGCTTCAAAATAGGAGCTAATTTTTTCCGTAACCTCCACGTCTTCTAAACTACTTTGCAGAAACTGAGTATAAGGTAAAAAAATATAACGCTTCCCTTGATAAATTAAACCAGCATTGAAGCCAATTTTTTCTGGAAAGGGTAAAATTGTTTCTGAGCGAGGACTTATAAAAGAAAATTCCTTATCAGAAGAAAAACAATCACCCTCGGAATTAATAACGCTATAATCATCAAAACCATCCGGAGTTATATTAAAGGCATATTTTTCTTCATCATATTCTAAGCTTTCTAAATTAAAAGGATTTATAGCCCCAGCACTTTCATAAATTTTTTCAGCTAAGCCAACGCAGGTCCACTCCCCCGAGCCAGGTCCTTTCTGTTTTTTAAAATCAAAATCATAAACCATATTAGCCTCGGCAATAGTCTTAGCTAAATAAACTGCCTTGGACTGACTAATGGGGTCTAAATTTTTTGGTATTTTAGCGCCAATAAATTTCTCACCCAAAGCTTCGTTTATAAAATGCTCTAAAGGAACCTTAACAACTCCGTTAGCTAAAGCCTCAACCACATATTTTTGACCATTTTCTTCGCCAACATAAATTCCTACGTGGCCTGGGTTTATAGATTTCATTATTCCCTTTTCAACCTCTATTAGGGAATCGCTAGAATAGCCATACATCTTCCCTTCATCGGTCGTACGATAAAGCAAGGTTCCCGGAGGCATGGGCGCAGCCCGACAAAAACTAGGCAAAAGAAACAAAGATAAAATTAGCAGAGATTTTAATAAAATATTTTTTCTTAACATATTTTTATGATTTTAATTAACGTTTATAATAATTATTCCATTCCGCCTGACTAACTTCCGGCGGATTTTCATCTAAAAAATCGGCTGCAAAAGCTCGGCTAATATTATCTTGATAAAAATTAGCCACTAAAATATCTCGCCATAAAAACTCTACCTCCTCGGGAAAAAATTTATGATAATCAGATAATAAAAGAACTAGCGATTGTCTAAGACGAGAGTCCTGATTTTCTAAAAAAATCTGCTCTCTGATAAAATTAATTTGCTCGCTGGTAAAAGCGACAAATTTTTCAGGATAAGCTGATATTTTTACTAAAGCTTCCTGTTGGATAGATGGGTCTAAATTATCTTTAAAAACAGAAAAATAATAATCAATTAAAGAAGTTTGACCCCTTATTTCCTCAACCTCTTTAAAAGAGCGAAGAATTGATAATTTTAAATTTTTATCTCCACCCTCTTCTGAAAAATAATTACTTAAAAAATCAGGTGCTCGTTCATAAGAATAAATAGAGGCAAAAATATTTATTAATTCCTTTCTAAACTCTAAATTCAAACTTTCATCTAAAAACAGCTGACTTAATTTTTTTTCCAATTTTTTATTATTTTTTAAAACAGAAATTAAACATTTTTTATTTTCCAGCCTATTTAAAGCACAAGCTTCACGACAAATTAAATCTTCTTCAAAAGATCTTTTAAGCTCAGCAAGGCAAACATCGCTTTTAGAAATTAATAAAAAAGCTAGAGAATAATAAATAATTAAAATCAAAAAAGGCAAAAAAATAAAAAAACAAGACAATCTTCTCCTTAATCTTCGTTCTTTATTTTCCGGACTTAAAAATCTTTTAAATTTAAAGATTTTATTTTTTAAAAAATCAAAACCCGATATAATTTTCTTATAACAAGAAAAAAATATCCCATTTTTTTTCTCAGGCATATATTTTAAATTAAATTAATAAGCTATATGACTATAGCAAAAAGAGGCTGATAGAAAGTTAAAGATAATTTAAATATTTCCCAAACAAAAAAGAAGCTTTTTTCAGCTTCTTTTTCTATAAAAATTAATTTAGGTTCTAATTATTCAATCTCTTGAATAATGTCTGCTCCAATAAGTGATCTTAAAAAATCTTGCCAATCATTTACTAAAAGCGGATTTAATTTATAAGCTTCCTGTAAAGTCTCTTCAGATAAAGCGTCTTGTCCGGAAATTAAATAAAGCTTGGCGAGGCTTAATTTTATTTCCGCTTCTTTTGGATTGAGTTCCACCAATCTTTTAGCTAAAATAATTGCTTTCTCATAATCAGCCGCTTCTATGTAACGATTTATAACTGAGCCGATAAAATTATTAGAAGTTAAAAGACTAATGCCTCCTAAGTCAATGCAAGCGTCTAAAGATTCATAGAGTTTTTCCTCATTTTTTAAATAATCATAAAACTGGGCCCCGCGACAATAACCTTCGTAATAATTAGGGTTTAAAGAAATTCCATAATCAAGCTCCGCTATGGCTTCTTCGTTTTGGCCTCTGACCATAAGCATTTGCGCTTTAGTAAAATATAAAGGTGCACGTCCAGGACTTGAATCTATAGAACGATTAATAGCCTCTAGGGCTCGACTGGAAAAATCCAAAGCCTTCTCTCTATCGCCATGAGCGTCATAGAAACGACCCGCCATCTCTAAAACTTGAGCTTGTTGCATATTAGCCAAACTATCCTTGGAATTATGAGCTAAGTTTTTCTCGGACATTAAAACAGCATATTCAACTATCTCTTCGGCTTTTTCCTTCGGCAATGAGCTTATATTATTAAAATTAGAAACAAAAAGATTAGTAACAACTGTTCGCCCGTCACGATCGAGTGGTCCGTCTTTTAAAGCCCCTTTAAATTCATTTAAACCATTGTCAAAATCTCCACTTAAAACTAATGAATACCCCTTAATTACGCCTTGGAGTGTTTTTCTTGGTTTAATATTAAAGTTAGCTGTGAAAATATAAGCAATTAAAAGAAATAGAATAAGACAAATAATTTCTAAATTAGCACTTCTTATTAAAGGCTTTTTTTCCTCTATCTCATCTTCAAATTTAAGACGATCAAAGCGAAGCCAAGAAATGAAAGCTAAAATTATCATGAGACCGATATAAGTTACATAGGAATCAAAAATAGCTAAGTTTTGGATAAAATATGCAGCTAATAAGGAGACAATTATTATGATTTCTAAATTCTTTCGCTCTTTTAAATCCTTGCCACCAGCCCGCCAACCATTAACCTTCATTTCTCTAAATAAATAAAATAATGCCGCCACAAAAATACTAAGATAAGCCAGTAAACCAACCAAGCCAGTAGTAGAGCCGATATCAATTAAATTATTATGAGCTCTGTCAAAATAAGTTTCAGAAGTTGTATAATTAAAAAACCGGGAATCAAAATATTTATCAAAAATAATTGCATAATTACCAAAACCAGTTCCTAAAACTGGGTGATTTTTAAAGTCCTGAAGAGCTGCTTCCCAGGAAACAAGACGAGTTTGGAAAGTTATTTTCTGAGAAGTTAAATTTTTTAAAAAACTATTTTGAAACCAGGTAGATTGGCTTTGAGAAAAAATCGCAATAACAGCTATAATGGCAACAATAAAAGAGATTAGAGCTCCTCGTCTAATTTTTAAATTATTATGAAGTATGCCAATTAAAAAGAAGGCTAAAAGTATACTTAAAAATAAACCAATAATCGCTCCCGAAGTTCTACAAAGCCAAAACTCATAAAGCATAATTAAAACTGGAACAGCGTAAAGCCAGCGCCAAAGTCTATCCCCTTCTCTGAAAAATAAAATGGCCGCAAAAAAGATATTGAAAATTAAATAACCACTTACATAAGCAGTATTGCCAATATAACTATAAGTATTTTCTCCAAAAATTCCACCCAAGCTAACTATAGTAGCCACTACCACAGAAGAAATAAATAAGGCCTGCCAATCCTTCCAAGAACGAAAAACTGACAAAATAATAAGGTATAAAAGAAAGAAATGGAAAATATGAAAAATACCAAGCATTCTTTCTGCGTCAGCCCAAAAACTTAAAGCTCTATCAACGCTAACTGTTAAAGACAGAGAAATCGCTGCTAAAAAAGCCAGGAGCCCGAAAGTTATCCAGTTTTTTCGCGGTCGATATTTAGGAAAACGTAAAATAAAGACTAGATAAAAAGCAAACATTAGCTCAGTTAAAATGTTAAAGCTAATCTGTTTTGATGTGATATAAGGAAAAAGTAAATCCTTAAAAACAAAGAAAACTATAAATAGCGAAGCAATCACGCCAGCTTGCAAAATCCGTAAATAAGTTTTTTCTCTCATATTTTTAAATTATTTATAAAATTATTTGAATACCTTTATTTTATTCTCAAAATCTCAGTTTGTTTTATTTTTAAATATTTTACTTATCTCTGTTTAAAAATTTATACTTAAACCACTACTCTGCCCTTAAAGCCTCAACAGGATCAAGTTTTGAAGCCCGCTTAGCCGGGCGAAAACCGAAAAGTAAACCACAAACCAGCGAAAACACAAAAGAAATCAAAATTCCCTCAAAAGGAAAAACAAAAGCTATCTTCAGATTATATGTTAAAGCTAATTTATATAAAAGAAAAGAGCCAGCCACGCCAAAAAAAATACCCATAATCCAACCCCAAAAAGTAATTAAAACTGATTCAATTAAAAATTGGTAAGTAATATCCTTTTCGTTGGCTCCTAAAGCTTTACGCAGGCCTATTTCTGGAGTACGCTCGGTAACTGTTACATACATAATATTTAAAATCCCCACCCCACCCACTGTTAAAGAAATTAAAACAATTGCGAGTAATAAAAAAGTAACCGCCGAAGTAACAACCCCTAAAGTATCAACAATCTCCTCCATAGTCGAAACTCGAAAATCATCTCGAACGGGATCATTTATATCGTGACGTTCTCTTAAAATATAACGAATTTCCTCAGCCGTTTCTTCCGCTCGACTAACATCATTAAGCTGATGAATAAAGTACATAAAATAATCAACGCCGAGTACTCTCTTCTGTAAAGTATTAACAGGAAGATAAGCCATTTCATTGAAATCCATAAAACTAAAAGCTGAACCCTGCTCCTCTAAAACACCAATAACGCGATAATTAGTCGTACCGATTCTGGCCATTTTATCAATCGCCGACTGGTCAGCAAACAGTATTTCTTTTAATTTCGCACCTAAGACAACAACCGTTGCCTGAGAACGATTCTCATTCTCATCAAAAAATCTCCCTTCAGCTAATTTAGTTTTTTTATCAATATCTACATAAGACGGCCCAACGCCAAAAAGAAAAGTTCTTTTCCCTTCTTGACCGTAACTAACCCGACTTTGACCAATTGAAGCACCATAACTTTGAATAACATTTTCAAGTTTATTTATCTCCTCTAAGTCGCCTATTTTTAAAGTCGTTACTTCACCAACCTTAACACTGTTTCCAGTGCTCGGAACTTTAATTTCCGTTTGAATAATATCGCTCCCATAGGAATCAATCTCCCCGGCAATTAAACTATTTAATGCGTCACCTGCAAAGAAAACAATAATAACTGAAGCAGCACCAATAACCACACCTAAAACAGTTAAGCTGGTGCGTAAAAGATTTAAGCGTAAAGATTTAAGGGCTAATTTTAAGGCAATTAAAAATCTCATATTATTCGTAACGCAAGGCTTCAATCGGATCTAATCTAGCTGCTTTAGCGGCCGGATAAAGACCAAAAATAATACCAATTAAAGCAGAAATACCAATCGCCAAAGCAAAGGCAGAAAATGACACCACAAAATCCCAGTCATATCCAAAGGCTTTAACAGCTAAAGAAATAAGCCAAGCAAAAAATATACCAAAAATCAAACCAATTATGCCCCCCAGTAAAGTCAAAGCAATGGACTCAAATAAAAATTGCTGACGAACCTGGCTACTTTTAGCTCCAATCGCCTTTCTTAGGCCAATTTCCCTGGTACGCTCAGTCACACTAACTAACATAATATTCATAATGCCAATTCCACCAACAACTAAAGATAAAGCTGCCATCGCTGCCAAGAAATATTTAATAGAATCCGTTATGGTTGTAACTAATTCTAAGGCGTCACGAAAAGAACGAACTGAAAAATCATCGTCTTCGGGATTATAAATATTGTGTCTTTCTCTTAAGGTAAATTTTATATCTTCCATGGCAATATCAATATTTCCTATGTCATCAACTCTAACCCTGGCAGAACTAATATGATTTACGCCAGCTAAGACTTTTTGAGCGAAGCCAAGCGGCACTAAAACCATGTCATTTGGGTCTGAGAATCCGGCTTTTTTCTTTTTTTCCAAAACACCAATAATCTCAACTGTTTGATTGCCAATTTTCATTTTTTGACCAATTGGGTTAGTAGCACCAAAAACTTCCTCGACAATAGTGTTTCCTATAACTGCTAAACGTAGGGTTGAATTCATTTCATCGCCGCCAAAAAATCGACCATCAGCTAATTCAGTTTTTTCAATTTCGAAATAATCACCACTAACACCGCTAATAGATGTATCATAAGTCGTTCCCTTCCAAGATACGCCAGAGTTTAATTCATAAAAAGAAACGGCATATTTTAAATTAGGTACATTTTTTTTATCTCTAAAAGCTAAAACGTCTTCATGTTTTAAGCTGGTTGAAACAACGCCAAACACTGAAGCAGGCGGACCTTTTTCGTCCGATGCTCCTGATAAAATTCCAATTAAATCAGAACCAAAAGAGTCGAGTTGCCCTAAAATTAAAGACTGAGCTCCAGCACCAAGCGACATGATTAAAACCACCGCTCCAACACCAATGACAATTCCCAGCATAGTTAAAAAACTCCGGGTCTTATTACTTAGTAAAGCCCGGCCAACAATGCTTAAAAGCTGTTTAAATTCCTCTAACATTTATTTAAGTAATTCATTTTCTTTCGCAAAACGTCTAGTTTTAACCTTTTCATCGCTAACTAAATTTCCATCTCTTACTCTTATAATTCGTTTAGCGTGTTCAGCGGTAAAAGTCTCGTGAGTAACTAAAATAATTGTTACTCCTCTGTCGTTTAGAGATTGCAAAATAGACATGACTTGAGTACCTGATTTTGAATCAAGATTTCCCGTTGGTTCGTCGGCAAAAATAACTGATGGCTCATTTACTAAAGCTCGCGCAATCGCTACTCGCTGCTTTTCTCCGCCAGAAATTTGATTAGTAAAATAATTTAAGCGGTGAGATAAACCAACACTATCTAAAACCTTAGCCGCTCGCTCATCCATATTCTTTTTATTTTTAGAATAAAGTAGAGGTAATTTTACATTATCTAAAACACTGGTTCGAGCAAGTAAATTAAAGGCTTGAAAAACGAAACCAATTTTTTCATTTCGCAAAGAGGCCAACTCCTCGTCATCTAATTTAGTAATATCGCGCCCAGAAAAATAATAATGACCAGCGCTTGGTCTATCAAGTAAACCTAAAATATGCATTAAAGTCGATTTTCCTGAACCTGATGGTCCCATAATAGAAACGAATTCACCCGCTTCTATTTTAAAATCAATATTTCTTAAAACTTCAGTTTCAAGTTCACCGGAAATATAAGTTCGGCCTAATTTTTTTACTTCAATTAAAGCTTTCTCTGTTTTATCCATATTATTCACCGTTTTTAATGAAAGTTATAACTTCATCCCCGACTTTAACTCCGCTGATTATTTCAATTTGACCATTATCACCTCTGAGTCCAGTTTCAACCGGCATTTCTTGCACTTCTCCGTTTACAAGTAAACGAACAGAGCGGAAATTTTCTCTTTCAATTATTGCTCGAGCTGGAACACTAATAACATTTTCCCTTTTATCAGTAGTAATAACCGCGTTAGCAGTCATACCGGATTTTAAAGACAGTCCGCGTCTAAGTGTTTCTTCTAAAACTTTATTTAAATCATTGAATTCAATTTTTACCTTATAATAAACAACACCGGAGATTAAAGTCTGAGCTGGTTCAATAAAGCTAACAAAACCGTCTAAAATAAAGTCATCAGAAAAAGCATCAAGGGTAACCTCCACAGGATCGCCGACTTTTAGTTTCGTAATATTTGATTCAGAAATATCAACTTCAATATTAAAACTATTATCAACTAACATTTTAATCATAGGCATGGAACCGCTAAATTGTTCGCCGGCCTCATAATTTACCGCCGTAATAACACCGTCAAGTGGAGCTACTAAAAGACTGTCTTCTATTTGTTTGTCGATATTAGCTAGAGCGGCTTGAGCTTGGGAAACTTGAGCTTCGACTAAAGAAATATCCTGACTTCTAGCTGGAGCAATAGTATTATTATATTGAGCTTCAGCTAATTCTCGTGATCTAATCGCGCTCTCTAAACGACTTTTAGCACTTAAATGTTGCTGTTCGGAATTTAACTTTACATTATTTAAATTATTAAAAGCATTTAAAATAGCGGTCTCTAAGGCATTCTTTGCTTGATCTAAAGAGCTTTTAGCAGTTGAAATGCTAGTATCATAAGCTAAAACTGCATTTCTATAAGCCTGGGTTGAAGCTTCAAGAGCGGAGGCAGCGGCGTTTATCTGAGCACTTTGAGAAATCATCGAAGATTTATAAGCATCTAATTCGCTTTGAGTAAAAGAAGCGCTGGTAATGGTTGCGTCAAGCATTAAGTAGCTTAAATCTAAGACTTTACCTGATTTATATAAAATATCTGATAAAGAATTAGCAGCTGATAATAAATCTTCTCTTGTGCCACTTTGTCTGGTTTTAGCATATAAAGATTCAAAAACAGGCAAAGACTCAAGAACTTTTAAACGAGCATTTTCGGTCTGACTTTTATAGGAAACATTTTTAGCACTTAAAATATGCTCCACATCCTCATCGTCAAATATTTTTAAAACACTGTCCATGGCCACTTTAACTGTTAAAATTTTATCGCCTAAAACTAAAAGTAAAGAACTTTTGGCGTTATCAAGTGTTTTCTGGGCTGTTTTTTGAGCATTATCAAAAGCAACTTCAGCACTATTTACAGCCGATTCAGCGGCCGTTGGTGTATCTGGGCTTTTAGAAATAAGATCGTTATAAGTTTTTTCAGCTTGGCGGATATTTTCTAAAATAGTTCTCTCAGTTTTTTCTAAATCAAGTCGGGCAGAATTTTCTGCAGTTCTAGCCTGATCTAAAGAGCGACGACTAACTAAAATAGTTTCACCTCCTACTCCGGCCAGTAATTTAGATAAATTAGCCTGAGCGATATTTAAACCAGCCTCGGCTTCAATACGACGCAAAACTAAAGAACTATCGTCTAAAGAAGCTAAGAGATCCCCGGCCAAAACACTATCACCAATTTTTACATCAGTTGATTTTATTCTCCCAACACCAAGAAAATTTAAAGAAATTTCTTTAACCGGTTTAATAGTTCCTGTTTCACTTACCGTTTGAGTTAAAGAATCGGTTGTCGCTTTAACGGTAGTATATTCAGCTTTAGGTTTTCTGGCTCCTAACCAAATTAAAACTATAATTAAAATTAAAACTGGTAAACCAAAATATAAAAGCTTTTTTCTAGCTTTTTTCATAGAATTTTTATTAGTTATTATGAGCTTATTATATCAAAAATTGAGACGAAAATCAAGGAGAAAAAAATTTAATAAATAAAAACCAGACATTTTCATGATATCTGGTTTTTAAAAAACTCTTTTTTAATTTTTATCTAGCCCAAAGTAAAATCTGTCTAGAACGCATTAGTTTATCGTATTTTACTCTAAGTAAACGACGATCACGAGAAGAATCTCGACTAATAACGTAGACTGGCTTTCTTTGACTGGAGAAGATTGAATTAATCATATGTTTTAAAATTAATAATTAGGTTTTATTAAATAAATTAAATTCTAGTTAAGTCACGAACGACTTTTATTACTATTCCTCGCACATCAACTTCGCGCCGGAAAATCGCTTCGTAATTAGGATTAGCGGGCTGCAGCCTAATTCTATCTTTTTCTTTATAAAATCTTTTTAAGGTAGCTTCGTTATCATCTATAATCGCTACTACCGTATCGCCATTACTAGCCCAAGACTGTTTTTTTATAATTAATAAATCGTCTTCTAAGATTCCCTCTTCAATCATAGAATCTCCTTTAGCGCGTAAGGCGTAGAGATCACTTATATTAAATCTTTTATCCTCAGCAATCTCAATTTCACGTCCAGTCTCCTCTAAGGCTTCTAGGGGTACACCGCAGGCAATACTACCAACTAAAGGAATTTTCATAGAGGCGCCGAGTTTCGCTTTTATAAGTTCTAAGCTACGAGCCGAACCTTTTATTCTCTTTAAAAAACCCTTAGAGATTAAATTAGAAATATGTTCGTGAATAGTAGAAATAGCCGAGCTGCCAACCGCTTCTTTTATTTCGTTTAAAGACGGCGCATAGCCAAAGTCTTTTTCATATTCGGAAATAAAGTCTAGAACCTCTTTTTGTTTTTTAGTTAATATCGCCATATTTACTTAATAATTTATTGATAATATTATTATACCCGAAACTAAACCGAAAGGCAAGGGCTAAGCCTGTGGATAAGTAAAAAGGAAGCTTTTTATAGAAAAAATCTTGTTTTTTACTATGTTTTAACCATGCACCAGAAGGCTATAAAATAATTTTTACATTTTAAAAGACTCCTTTTGGAGTCTTTTAATTTCTTAAATTATCATTTTATAATTTACCAACCGCCACCACCTCCGCCACCTCCACCGCCACCGGAAGAGCCAGAACCACCCGCGCCACTTGAAGTACTGCTAACATGGCTTGAGATATCTTTTGAAATACTGCCTATCGCCGAGTTTAAAGAATTAAAATCACTAATTAATATTGCCCCAGCCATGAAGCTAAGATTATGATTTTTAAAATAATCTTCGCCGTAAATATTTTTCATGCTATTTAACCATTGCTTGGTAATTCCAAAAACTATAGCGTAAGGCAAAAACTTTTCCATAATTCCCTCTTTTTCATAAAAACGAGAGCGATATTTTTCAGCCGTTGTCATGTATAATTTAAAACCTTTAATTTTATGTTTTAGTTCCGCCCCCTCAAGAGTTAGGTGATTAAAAATTAAAACACCGAAGATGGCAAAACTAAAAGAGGAAAGAGCTACTAAAATATTAATATCAATAAAAGTAATAAAAAGAACAATGGCAAAAACAATCATCGCAATGCCAATAAAAACACCTTTTTTGTCTATAATTTTTCTATTTTTTAAATCCCCTGAAACGTAATGAAATATTTCCGACAAATCTATTTTATTTTGATTTTTTAACTCGCTTAATTTAACTTCACTTTTATTATGACTAAAAATATTATCAAATAATTTTTCTTCAGCTTTATATAAGTCTTTAATAACTTGGCCAGTATTAATAAATTTATAATCAGTTTTTGAAAAAATGCCCTTTTTTTCAATTTTTTCTATTTTCAAATAGCCTTTAACCGCTAAATTAATTATTGTTGCTGGTATTGAATTTTTAGTCCGTCGACCCCTGTTTAATATTGAGCCAATTTCTATTGGACTTAAATTCTCTGGCACTTCATATTCGGCAATTAGCGGTTTATTTACTTTCGGACTTCTACCAAATTTAAACCAAATAAAGAAAGCGAGCATTAAAAATATTAAAGCGATAATATATTTAAGTATTGTATTATTAATCGCTATAATAAACTTTTCTAAAAAACTATATTGATAGGGGTTAACTATATCTTTAGGAAAAGTAGCGGACATAGTTAAGCCAGTTCTTGTTCCTATAGTATTATTTGATCTAAATTCTAATTCATTATCATTTAACCAAATATAAAGAAAGCCTGCCTTATTCTTAGATCCTAAAACTCCCGCATAATAATCGATATTCACATTTTCCCTATTTATCCCCTCAGGAAATATTATTTTCGCCCGAAAATTATCAATCTCCATGTCCCAAAAATTTCCTAAAATATTCCAATACAATTCATCATAGGAATTTCGCTCAGTTCTAAGGGCGTTTTCGACTTTATATTTAATAATATAAATATTTTCACCACGAAGCTCTATATTCTCATCACCAATTTTATATATTATCGTATCTAAATCTTTTTCCTTGGAATATTTATAGGGTTTATTATTTTCATCGGTAATTGACTTTAAAGTAATTGGTAAAATATATTTTCCGTCTTCAGTTTTATATTTAGTTGGCAAAACACGAAAAATACCATGTTTACCGCTCAGATTGCCACAGTCAGCAACTATTACTTCAGTAATATCTAAACTGGAATCGAGATTTACTTTTATCTCCGTACTAAAATCTTTAACATACCAGTTATAAACATTTTCCCTGGCTAGAGATTGATTGCTAAATAGCAGAAAGCTAAGAACAAAAATTAAAAAAACATTTAAGTACTTAATTTTTTTGAGATTAAACATAAAATCAGTTTAATAGATTATATGTTAATTTTAGCTTTTTTATTGGTATTAAGCAATTAAGAGAGGGGTAAATATCTTGATTTTTGCCATATTTCTGCTATAATAGTGATATGCCTGTGAGCGAAGGCTCCTTTCGGCCAGATCTCTGCTGAGATAAAGCCGCAAAGCAGGCAGAATAAAAAAATCCTTTTTTTAAGAAGGATTTTTTTATTTTC